>DAHUZL010000094.1 GCA_027306655.1 Candidatus Dormiibacterota bacterium | reverse complement strand
GGTCCCCACGGCGCGGCGGGTGGTGGTGGTGCGGGTGGTCCGCCGGGCGGTCCGCGTCGATGCGGCGGCGGCGCGACGCGGGGTCGCGGCCCGCCGGCGCGGGGTGGTCGTGGCGGCGCGACCGGCGGTGGTCATCTTCCGCTCGAGGGCCGCCAACCGGCGCTCCAGCGCCCGCAGCTGGGTCGTGATGGCCCGGGTGAGGGCCGTCGCCGAGGCCGGCCGCGCGGTCGCGCGGGCAGCGGTTCGCCGCGCTCCGGTCGCCCGCGCGCTGGTGCGCCGGGCGGTGGTGGCACGGCTCCCGGCGCCCGCCGCGGCGGTCCGCCGAGTGGTCCGAGCGGTGGCGCGTGGCGCGGTACGTCGCCGCGCGGTACGCCGTCCTGTGGACTTGGGCATCAGTCGTGATCCTCCTGGTTCAGCGCAACGTGGGTGTGGCGCTTGCTGATACGTCGACCCCCACCGGAGAGGTGGCGGGTGCGGCTGGGGTGATGGGCCTGAACGGCTGCGGCCAGGGTGATGGCTCCCGCTCCACGATCACATACAGCATCACAGACGGCGAGCACAATGTCAATCAGCAGGTGTCCGGGGATCCCGGAGCGCCACCCGAGGACGTGTCGCGGACCCCGCCGCCGACGTCTATACTGCGCGCCATGACCGGTGCCGCGGCCGCGGCCGACGCCGACCTCTTCGCCACCGCCCAGCATCAGGTCGATCGGACGGCGGAGCTTCTCCACCTCGACGACGACCTGCATGCGATCCTCCGCGAGGTCAAGCGGGTGCTCCAGGTCCGCTTCCCGGTACGCCACGACGACGGCCGGATCGAGGTCTACAGCGGCTGCCGCGTCCACCACAACATCGCCCGCGGTCCCGCCAAGGGCGGGATCCGCTACGAGGCCTCGGCCACCGCCGAGCGGACCAAGGCGCTGGCGATGCTGATGACGTGGAAGTCGGCCCTGATGGACCTGCCCTTCGGGGGCGCGGCAGGCGCGGTGGCGGTGGACCCGCAGGCGTTCAGCGTCCGGGAGCTGGAGCGGCTGACCCGCCGCTTCACCACCGAGATCAAGCTCCTGCTCGGTCCCGAGCGCGACATTCCCGCCCCCGACATCGGCACCACCGCCCAGGTGATGGCCTGGATGATGGACACCATCTCGATGCACGAGGGGTACTCGATCACCGCCGCGGTGACCGGCAAGCCGATCGAGGCGGGCGGCTCCGAGGGCCGCCAGGAGGCCGCCGGGCGGGGGTTGGCGACGGTGCTGCTGCACGCCATGCGCCGCACCGGGCTGGTCCTCGACGGCGCCACCGTGGCGGTCGACGGCTACGGCTCGGTGGGGCGCACCTGCGCGCGCCTCCTCCGCGACGCGGGCTGCCGGGTGGTGGCGGTGTCCGACCGCAGCGGGGGATGGACCTGCGGCGACGGGCTCGACCTGACCACCCTGGAGCGCGCCAAGCAGGCGGGCACGCCGGTCGGGGCGGGGGCGGTCCCCGGCGAGCCGATCAGTCGCGACGAGCTGCTCACCCTGCCCGCCACCGTGCTGGTGCCGGCCTCCACCGAGACCGTGCTCCACGCCGGCAACGCCGGTGGGGTGCGGGCCCGGGTGGTGGCGGAGGGTGCCAACGGTCCGCTCACGCCGGGAGCGGACGCGATCCTCGCCGACCTGGGCGTCCTCATCATCCCCGACATCCTCGCCAACGCCGGCGGGGTCACCGTGTCGTACTTCGAATGGGTCCAGGACCTGCAGTCCTTCTTCTGGGAGGCGGGGGAGATCAACACCCGCTTGGAGCAGGCGATGATCCGGGCCAGCGATGCGGTCTGGGCGCTCAGCGAAGCACGAGCGATCTCGCTTCGCCAGGCGGCCCACGCGATCGCGGTGGGGCGGGTGGCGCGCGCCACCGAGGCGCGCGGGATCTACCCATGAGCCCGGCGCGACGGGCGGGACCGGTGCCCCCGCTGACGGTCGCGGTCTACGCGTGAGGATGGCGGGGCGGTCGGTACTCGAACCGATAGCCCACGCCGATGACGGCATGGAGATAGGTCGGCAGATGCGGCTCGGGCTCGACCTTGCGCCGGAGCCGGTACACGTGGGCGTCGAGGGAGCGCACCTCGAGCCGCTCGCCCCGTCGCCACACCTGGTCGATCAGCTGCTGCCGTGACACCACCGTCCCGGCCAGGCCGGCGAGGGTGGTGAGGATGCGGAACTCGATCGGGGTGAGGGCGACCGGCCGCCCATCCCGCCACACCTCGTGGCGACCGAGGTCGATCGCGAGCCCGGGGAACTGCAGCCGCTGGGGAGGGTCGGCCCCCGCGGCCGGACGGGAGCGGCGCAGGTGGGCGTGGATGCGGGCGACCAGCTCGCGCACCTGGAACGGCTTGCGCACGTAGTCGTCGGCGCCCACCTCCAGCCCCACCACCACATCGACGGTGGAGAGCTCGCAGCTCAGGATCACGACCGGCACCCAGATCCCGGCCGCGCGCAGACGGCGGCAGAGCTCGATCCCGTGCAGGCCGGGGAGGTTGAGGTCGAGCAGGATGAGGTCGACCGCCTCGCCGCGCGCCATCGCCAGGCCCGCGGGGCCGTCGGCCGCAGCGAGCAGCTCGAACCCGTGCTCGTCGGCGACCATGCGGAGCATCGCCGACACCGCGGGGTCGTCGTCGATGACAAGGATGCGGGCGCCCCCCGCGGGAGCGCCCATCGGCTCGGCCTCCAGCAGAGGTCGCGCCGATGCCAGCGAGCCGGTCACCGGCCGATTCTCCGGGCCAGGCGGCGAATCCCCTCCCCCCACCGGGCACGCTTTCGTAACAACCTGGGCCCGGATCACCACCGCCGCTGCGACACGCCGGCGCCGTCGTTCGCGGGCCCCGGCTCGCGATCCGTCCCGTACCATCGAGATCGGTCATGTCGATCGCGCTCCGACTCCGTCTGCTCGCCGCCCTCCTCGGGCTCGCCCTGGTGGCGGTCGGGGCGGGGCTCTTGGTCCCGGCCGTGCTGGGCCTCGGCCACCGCAGCCTGGCCGACCGCCGCGCCCTCCAGGGCTGGCTCGGACCGCGGGGAGCGATCACCCAGGTGGTGGTGGCGCCCCCGGGCTCGGGCCCCGCCACCGTCCCCGCCTGCGGCACCGGTCCCGCCGGCGCGGACTACGCCCTGGTCCAGTTCCCGTCCCTGCCCGCGACCGAGGGGGTCGCGGCCAACGGCACCTGGAGCCTGCTCACCCAGCGGTCGGTGGTCCATTGGGGCGGCTCCCCGGCCCCGGGCGGGGTCGGCAACGTCCTGATCGCCCTCCACCGCGAGCCGAACTTCGAGAACCTGGGCCGGCTCCGGCGCGGCGCCCCGATCGTGCTGGTCAACCGGGCCTGCCGGCGCTTCACCTACCGGGTGACCCGCACCTGGGTCCTGGACCCGGCCCAGGTGACCCAGCTGGCCCCGGTGAGCGGGGCCCGCGTGCTGACCGTGATCACCTGCACCCCGCTCTGGATCGACACCCAGCGCCTGGTGATCCGGGCCACCCTGACCGCCACCTGACGGCCCCGCCGCCCGACGTCTCCGGCCGCCCGAGCTCTCAACCACCACATGCGGTGGTGCGACGTCGCTCCACCCCCCACATCCAGGGGTGACGGGGTCGGTGGCCGCCGCGGCTCTGGTATGCTCTCGGTCCACGCCGCTCGCGGCCGGCGGTGACGGCGGCAGGGGCGGCGAGCCCAGGGTGAGGAGGACGCCGTGGACATCGAGCTCGGCCGCGGCAAGCGCGCTCGACGCGCCTACGGGTTCGACGAGGTGGCCCTGGTCCCGGGCAAGGTCACGATCAACCCGGACGAGATCGACATCGGCCTCCGCCTCGGTGACCTGCGGATCGCGGTCCCGATCCTGGCGGCGGCGATGGACGGGGTGGTGGATCCCCACTTCGCGGTGGAGATGGGCCGGCTCGGCGGCCTCGCGGTGTTGAACCTCGACGGCCTCTCCTGCCGCTACGACGACACCGGCCCGGTGCTGGACGAGATCGCGGAGGCGTCCCGGGAGCGGGTCCAGGCGATCCTCCAGGAGCGCTACCAGGCGCCGGTCCAGGACGAGCTGATCGGGCGCCGGATCGCGGAGATCAAGGCCGAGGGGGTGCTCTGCGCCGTCTCCACGGTTCCCGCCGAGGCCGAGCGCCGGCTCGCGATCGTGGCCGAGGCCGGGGCCGACGTCTACTTTGTCCAGGGCACCGTGATCACCGCCCGCCACATCTCCCGCTCCTACCGCCAGCTGGACTTCGCCCAGCTGGTGCGGGCCAGCGGGATGCCGATCGTGGCCGGCAACTGCGTCGAGTACTACACCGCCCTGGAGCTGATGACCGCCGGCATCGCCGGGATCCTGGTCGGGGTCGGGCCGGGGGCCGCCTGCACCACCCGCGGCGTCCTGGGGGTGGGGGTGCCCCAGGTCACCGCCACCGCCGACGTCGCCGCCGCCCGCAACGACCACCGCCGCACCGGCGGGCAGCCGGTCACGGTCATCACCGACGGCGGGATGCGGGTCGGCGGGGACGTCACCAAGGCGCTCGCCGCCGGAGCCGACGGGGTCATGATCGGGTCGGTGTTCGCCGGCGCCAGCGAGGCCGCCGGGCGGGGCCACCACTGGGGGATGGCGACCCCCGACGCCACCCTCCCCCGCGGCACCCGGATCACGGTGGGGACCCGGGCCACCCTGAAGGAGCTCCTCTTCGGCCCGGCCCGGGTCGACGACGGCAGCCAGAACCTGGTGGGGGCGATCAAGGTCGCGATGGGCGTCTGCGGCGCCCGCTCGATTGAGGAGTTCCAGCAGACCGAGCTGGTCATCGCCCCCGCGATCACGACCGAGGGCAAGCTCTGGCAGCAGGCCCAGCAGGTGGGGATGGGGCGCTGATGTCCCCGGGGGTTGACAGCGCGCTGTTGACCCCCGCCGAGGGGCCGGCCGCCCCCGCCGCCGCGCCCGTCCCCGGCGCCACCGAGACCGTCCTGGTCCTCGACTTCGGCTCCCAGACCAGCCAGCTGATCGCGCGCCGCGTGCGCGAGGCCCGCGTCTACTGCGAGCTGGTGCCGGGCACCACGCCGGCCGCCGAGATCCGCCGCCGCCGGCCCGCCGGGCTCATCCTGAGCGGCGGCCCCGCCAGCGTCTTCGCCGCCGACGCTCCCCGTCCCGACCCCGAGGTGTACCGGCTGGGGGTGCCGATCCTCGGCATCTGCTACGGCCTCCAGCTCCTCGCCCACGACCTTGGCGGGCAGGTGGAGCCCAGCCTTCGGCGTGAGTACGGTCCCGCCACCGTCATCGTGGACGAGCCCGGTCTGCTGTTCGCGGGGTTGCCGGCCCGGCTGCCGGTGTGGATGAGCCACGGCGACGTGATCCGGCGTCCGCCGGACGGCTTTCGCGTCGTCGCCCATTCCCAGGAGAGCCCGGTCGCGGCGATGCGCGACGGGGCCGGCCGGATCGGGATCCAGTTCCACCCCGAGGTGGTCCACACCGCCATGGGCCAGGAGATCCTGCGCAACTTCCTCTACCGCATCTGCGGCTGCGCGGGGACGTGGGAGGCGGCCGGCTTCATCGACACGGCCGTCGCCGGCGTGCGCGAGCGGGTCGGCACGGAGCGGGTGATCTGCGCCCTCTCCGGCGGCGTCGACTCGGCCGTCACCGCCGCCCTGGTCCACCGCGCGGTCGGTGACCAGCTCACCTGCATCTTCGTCGACAACGGGCTGCTCCGCCGGGGGGAGGGCGACCGGGTGGTCGACGTGCTCACCCGCTCGATGCGGATGGACATCCGCCGCATCGACGCGCAGGCCCACTTCCTGGGCGCGCTCGCCGGGGTGGTCGACCCGGAGGAGAAGCGCCGCATCATCGGCCGGGAGTTCATCGCCGTCTTCGAGACGGCCGCCCGCGAGCTCGGGCGGGTGCCGTTCCTGGCCCAGGGCACGCTCTATCCCGACGTCATCGAGAGCACCGCCTGGGACACCCCCCACGCCCACACCATCAAGACCCACCACAACGTCGGCGGCCTGCCCGAGCGGATGCAGTTCCGGCTGGTGGAGCCACTGCGGGCCCTGTTCAAGGACGAGGTCCGCCAGGTCGGCGGCGGCCTTGGGCTCCCCGACGACGTGGTCCGACGCCAGCCGTTCCCGGGGCCGGGGCTGGCCATCCGGATCATCGGCCCGGTGACCGCGGAGCGCCTCGAGACGGTCCGCGCCGCCGACTGGGTGGTCATCGACGAGATGAAGCGGACCGGCCTCTACCACCGGGTCTGGCAGTCCTTCGCCATCCTCACCCCAATCAGCAGCGTCGGGGTGATGGGCGACCACCGCACCTACGCCAACGTGGTGGCGGTGCGGATCGTCGAGTCCCAGGACGGGATGACCGCCGACTGGGCCCGGGTCCCCTCCGACGTGCTCGCCGACATCAGCCGCCGCATCGTGGGCGAGGTCCCCGGGGTCAACCGCGTCGTCTACGACATCAGCAGCAAGCCGCCGTCCACGATCGAGTGGGAGTGACGCGGACCGTTCTGCCGGCCGGGCTCAGGGTGCTGGTGGTCGGCGGCGGCGGGCGTGAGCACGCGCTCGCCTGGGCCTGCGGGCGGAGCCCGCTGGTCGAGGCGGTGCATTGCGCGCCCGGCAACGGCGGCACCGGGGCGGTGGCCACCAACCATCCCGTGCCGTCGACCGACGGCCGGGGGCTGGCCCGCCTCGCCCGTGAGCTGGGGGTGGAGCTGGCCGTGCTCGGCCCCGACGCCGCCGTCGCCGCGGGGGTGGGGGACGAGCTGGTCGCGGCGGGCATCCCGTGCGTCGGCCCCTCGCAGGCGGCGGGACGGGTGGAGAGCAGCAAGGCGCACGCCAAGGCCTGCATGGCGGAGGCCGGGATCGCCACCGCCGACTTCGCCGTCTTCGACGACTGGCCTCGGGCGCGGCGCCACATCCGGGCCCAGTCCCGCCCCCTGGTGGTGAAGGCGGACGGCCCCGCCCTCGGCAAGGGCGCCTTCGTGTGCGACGACCGCGGGGACGCGCTGCGGGCGGCGGAGGCGCTCCTGGTGGAGGGGCGCCTCGGCCCGGCCGGCCGGCGGGTGGTGGTGGAGGAGCGGCTGGAGGGGCACGAGGTCTCGCTGTTCGCGCTCTGCGATGGCGAGCGGGCGGTGATGCTCCCGCCCGCCGCCGACTACAAGCGGCGCCGGGACGGGGACGGCGGCCCCATGACCGGCGGGATGGGGGCGGTGACGCCGCCCACGTGCGCCGACGCGCGGGCGCTGAACGCCGACGCCCTCACCGCCGTGGTGGAGCCGCTTCTGGCCGTCCTCCGTCGGGGCGGCACGCCCTACCGCGGCTGCCTGTACGTCGGCGCCATGCTGGTGCGGGGACGGCTGCAGGTGCTGGAGTTCAACGCCCGCTTCGGCGACCCCGAGGCCGAGGTGCTTCTGCCCGTCCTCCCCGACTTGGTCCCGTGGCTCTGGCAGTCGGCGGCCGGCGCGCTCGACGGCGGCGGTCCGGAGCCGACCGGCGCCACCGCTGTCGGCGTCGTCATCGCCGACGAGGGCTATCCCGAGGCGCCCAGGACCGATCGCCCGCTGCGGGTCCCCGATCCCCCGCCGGCCGGGACCCTCGTGTTCCACATGGGGACCCGGCGGGTGGCCGACGGCGGGCTGCGATCGACCGGCGGCCGGATCCTCTGCTGCGTTGGCATCGGGCCCGACCGCCAAGGGGCCCGCACCCGCGCCTACGAGGCGGTCCGCCGGGTCGACGCCCCGGGGACCAGCTGGCGTCAGGACATCGCGGCGGGGAGCGGCTGACCGGCTCGGGGCCGGGGGCCGGCTCGGCCCGGCCAGGGGCATCAATCCATCACGCTGGGATGATCGATTGGTGAAGACCACGCTCGACCTCCCCGACGACCTGATGCGGACGGTGAGGATCCGCGCGCTCGACGAAGGGCGGCGGCTCCAGGACGTGGTGGCCGACTGCATCCGGCGCGGGCTCGACCAGGGCCTCGAGGCGTCCGGCGGGGCGCGCCCGTGCGTGCGGCTGCCGCTGGTCGCCTGCGCTCACGCCGCCGGCCCGGGTGAGGAGATGACGCCGGAGCGGGTCGCGGCGATCCTCCTCGACCAGGAGACCGAAGGGTCACGCGGGTGAACTCGGGCGACGCCACCGTCTTGCTCGCGCTGGTTCTCTCCGCGCACGTCCACCAGCGAGCCGCCTGCCGTTGACTCGACGCGGTCGCGGTGCCGGACGGCGCCCGATTCTGCCGCGCGACGCCGCAGGCCTTCCTCCGTCTGCTGACCACCGCAGCCGTTCTCCGCCCGTACGGGAACCCGCCGCTCTCGAATCACGAGGCCTGGCGCGTCTACCGCGACCTCGTCAGCGACGACCGGATCGCCCTCCAGGCCGACGAGCCGGTGGGGCTCGAGCGGGTGTGGGTGGAGTTCGGGCGGCGAGCCACCGCGTCTCCCAAGCTGTGGATGGACGCGTACCTGGCGGCCTTCGCGCACACCGCCGGCTTCCGGCTGGTCACGACCGACGGCGCCTTCCGGCAGTTCCGAGGGCTCGACCTGATCGTGCTGGCGTAGGCTGGGCTCCGATATCGCATCTGATATCATCACCTCGTGCCCGATGACTCCCAGGGCCCCGACGCGGATCCGAGCGCGGCCAGCCCGCAGCTGGCGGCGGTCCTGGAGTCCGCAGCCCGGCTGCAGCGGCTGGTGCCCGACGCGGTGCTGGTGGAAGGCGCGGCGGCCGCTCTCTACGCGGGACACGGCGACTCCACCGACCACGACCACGTCCTCGACGACCTCCGCGCCCGCTTCGAGGTGGTCCTCGACGCGCTCGACACCGACGACGGCTGGGCCCTGAATCGCGCGGTTCCGGGCCGGATCATCCTGGGCCGGCTGGGAGGGATCGAGACCGGGATCCGCCAGACGATCCGGAGCGCGCCGCTGGAGGTCGCCCGGGTGACGCTGGCCTCCGGCGCCACGGTCCGGGTCCCCACCTTCGACGAGACCCTGCGGGTGAAGGCGTTCCTGCTCGTGCGGCGCAACCAGGTGCGTGACTTCCTGGATGTGGCCGCCCTGGCGGACCGCTGCGGGCCGCCCCACGCCGCCCGGGTGCTCGCGGCGATCGATGCCGCGTACCCGGACCCGAGGCGGCCCGACGAGCCGGTCGTCGCGTCCCAGCTGGTGCGTCAGCTGGCCGATCCCCGCCCCCGGGATGCGCGCACCCTCGCGGACCTCCACCGGTACAAGAACCTCGCCACCCGGTGGACCGACTGGCGAGCCGTCACCGCCGTCTGCCGGGAGGTGGCGGAGCGGATGGTCCATCCGTGACCGCCCGGTTCCGCAATGTCGCCGCCGACCCCGCCGGGCCGGTGGAGGGCTGGCCCGCCGAGGCGGTCCGGGCCGCCGTCGAGCGCGGGGACCTCGCCGACTGGCGCCGGCTGGCCGCGGCGGTCCGAGCGCACCCGTTCGGCGGCGTGGCCCGCGCCGTGGTGGAGATCGCGGCGACCGCGGATCGGGACCCGTCGAGCGACGGCTACGACCTCTCCGCCCCGGTGGCCCTCCTGCTCGCCGACATCGCGGCCGGCGCGCGGGCCGAGCAGGAGCGCTCCGAGCGCGAGGCGGTGGCCGGCGAGGTCAGGCGCCTGGTGGCCCGCTCCGGCCTGGGGCGGGCGGCGTTCGCCGCCGCGATCGGGACCTCGCCGTCGCGCCTCTCCACCTACGCGACCGGTCGGGTGATCCCCTCGGCGGCGCTGATGGTGCGGATGCGCCGCTGCGCCGGCCGCACGGCCCCCGCCTCGAGGGGCGCGCGGTGAGCGCCCGGCGGCTCGCCGCGCTCACGCCGTCCCGCGCGTGAAGACCGCGGCGGCGAGACGGGAGGCGACCAGCGAGTCGGCGGCGGCGCGGGTGGTGGGGTGGCCGGTGACGGCGGTGATGAACTCGTCGCGATCGAGGGCGAGGAGGACCGTGTCCGTCTCCGCGGTCACGGTCGCGGTGCGGGGCACGTCGCGCAGGAGCGCGATCTCGCCGAACCCCTCCCCGGGGCCGTGGCGGGCGAGCCGGCGGTCGCCGTCGGTCACCACGACGCTCCCCAGCTCGATGGCGTAGTAGAGGTCGCCGACGTCCCCGCGGCGGATCACCACCTCGCCCGCCGCGACGCGCCGCTCGGTCAGGTGCTGGGCGAGCGCCTCCAGCACCGGCTCGGGCAGGGCCTGGAAGAGCGGCAGGCGCCGCAGCACGGCGAGGCCGCGCACGGGCATCTCGCTGCGCCGGTCGATCGCCCGCAGCCGCGGCCAGGCGAGGACGGTCGTGATCGGGAGCAGCGCCCCCACCACGATCAGGGACCGGCGCAGCCCGAGGCCGACGATGAGGAGAGGGACCAGCCCGGTGCCCAGCACCATCGTGCCCCGCAGCAGGCCCTCCATCGCCCCGTAGGCGCGGGCCAGGACCCGCCCGTCGACGGCGCGCTGGAGGAGCGTGACCGCGGCCACGTCGACCACCGTGTTGCCCAGCCCGACCAGGGCCAGCATCACCACCGCCAGGGCCACCCCGGGGGCGACCCCGATCAGCAGGATGGGCAGCCCCCAGAGCACGAGCCCGATCCCGAACGGCGCCGCCAGCCGGCGCCGGCCGATCAGGACGACCGAGCCGAGGACCCCCAGGATCCCGCCCGCGGCCATGGCGCCGTCGAGGTAGCCCACCCCCGGCTGCCCCAGGTGGAGCAGGGTGAGGGCGAGCGCGACGCTGAGCACAGCGAGGGCGCCCGCGATCAGGGTCTGGGCCGCGTACAGCCCGGTCAGCAGGCGCAGCCCGGGGGTGCTGGCGATCACCACGAAGCCGGCGAGCACCTCGGAGCCGCCGCGGGCGCCGGTCGGGGCCGCCGGCCCCGCCGCGGGCAGTGGCGCCGGCTCCCTGACGCGCCACAGGGCCAGGGCGGAGGCGATCGCCGCCGCCGCCACCAGCAGGATCACGACCGCGGGGGTGGTGACGATGAGGAGGAGGCCGGCGATGGCCGGACCGCCGACCGCGCCGACGGCCTCGGAGGCGCCCGAGACCACGTTGTTGGCGGTCAGCTCCTCCGGGCTGCGCGCGATCTGGGGGACGAGCGCGGTCTGCGCCGGGCGGACGACGCAGCCCACGGAGGACGCCAGGGTGGCGAGGACGACGATGAGGGCCAGCGCCAGGTGGTCCAGGGCGGCGGCGCTGATCCCCGCCAGGATGGCCGCCCGGATCAGCGCGGACCCGAGCATGATCCGGACCTTCGGGTACCGGTCCGCCAGCACCCCCGCCAGCGGGGTGAGGACGATCGACGGCACCAGCCGCACCGCGCCCAGGATGCCGACGGCGGCGGCCCCGCCGGCCTCGAAGGCGATCACGGCGAGCGCCACCCCGGACATCCAGTTGACGACCGTGGACGCCGCCGTGGCCAGCTGCAGCCGCCGGAGGTCGGGGTTCGCCAGCACCTGGCGCAGCGCCGCCGCGGACTCGCGGGCCCGGGCCCGGGCGCGCCGGAGCAGGGCCACCCGCTAGGCGCGGCCGGGC
>DAHUZL010000091.1 GCA_027306655.1 Candidatus Dormiibacterota bacterium | reverse complement strand
TGATCCGCCACGAGGACCCGATGGCCCCCGTCCCGCGGCTCGGGGTCGGCTACCGGATGGCGCCCTTCGGCGATCCGGCCCACCTCCCGCTCGCCCTCGCCGCCGACATCCTCACCGACGGGCGCGGCTCGCGGCTGGACGAGCGGCTGGTGCGGGGCGACGCGGTCTGCCTCGACGTCGCCGCCGGCCCCAACTTCCCGATCGGGGACGCCTTCGACAGCGGCGTCCCGACCCTGTGGACGCTGGAGGCGACCCGCAGGCCCGAGGTCCCGACCGCGCGGGTGCTGGAGCTGCTCGACGCCGAGCTGGACCGGCTCGGCCGCGACGGGCCGCGCCCGGATGAGCTGCTCCGGGCCCAGCGCCGCTGGCTCGCCGATCACTGGGCCACCGTCGACAGCCCCCGCGGCCGGATGGACCGACTGGGGACGCTCTCCACCATCCACGGCGATCCCGAGCTGCTGAACCTCCTTCCCGGCCGGGTGGCGGCGGTCACGCCCGAGGCGGTCGCCGCGGCCGTGGCGACCTGGCTCCGACCGGAGCGCGCGACGGTGCTGGACTGGGTCCCCTCGGGGCCGTCGGCGTGACGGCCCCGCCCGTGTCCACGGCGGCGGCCACGCCGGGGCGGCCGGCGGTGCCCGACGACCTTCCGGCGATCGGGCCGGTGCCCGACCTGCGGCTCGGTCGCGCGGTCCGGGTCGAGCTCGACGGGGGCGCGCGCGCCACCGTGATCCCCCACCCCACGGTCCCCCGGATCGAGCTGCGTCTGGTCCTCCCGGCCGGGGGCGCCCGGGCCACCGTCCCCGGCTCGTCGGAGCTGCTCGGCCGCACCCTCCTGGCCGGCACATCGCGCCGCGACGGCGCGGCCCTGGCCCAGGAGCTGCAGATGATCGGAGGCGACCTGCACGTGAGCCAGGACGCCGATGTCCTCGTCCTCAGCGGCTCGGTCCTCAGCGACCACGAGCTCCGCCTCTATGAGCTGGTCCGGGAGGTGGTGACGGAGGCGGCCTTCCCCGCCGGCGAGCTGCGGCTGGAACGGGGGCGTCTGGCGGAGCACCTGCGCATGGCCCGGGCCACCCCCCACTTTCCCGCCCAGGAGGCGGTCCGGGCCGAGGTCTACGGCACCCATCCGTACGGGCGCCCCACCCCCACCGAGGGCCAGGTCCGCCGCTGCGGCGGGGCAGCGGTCCAGGCACTGCACCGGAGCGGGTTCACCCCCGGGGCGGCCCAGCTGACGGTGGTCGGCGACGTGGAGCCCCGCCGGACGGCGCTGCGGCTGCGGCGGGCATTCGACGGGTGGCGAGGACGGCGGGGCGGCTGGCGGCTGCCGGCGGTGCGCCACCGGCCCGGCGGCGTGATCACGCTCGTCGATCGTCCCGAGGCGGTGCAGACCACCTGCATGGTCGCCTTCGGGGCTCCCCCGCTGGGCCACCCCGACCACATCCCGCTGCTGCTCGCCACCGCGATCCTGGGCGGCGGCAGCCCGTCCCGGCTGATGCTCAACATCCGCGAGCGCCACGGCTACACCTACAACCCGTTCGCC
>DAHUZL010000090.1 GCA_027306655.1 Candidatus Dormiibacterota bacterium | reverse complement strand
GAGCGGCCCCGGGGGGCCGGCCCCGCCACGCCCGGCGGCGCCGGGGACCCCGGGGGGCGGGACCGGACGGCGGCCCCGGATCGGGCACCCCCGACCTCGGCGGGGCGGCATGAGCGAGGCGGCCATCGAGCGCGTCTTCGTCGCCGGGGCGGGCCTGATGGGCGCCGGGATCGCCCAGAGCTGCGCCCAGCACGGGATCCCGGTCGACCTGTTCGACATCGACCCCGCCGCGCTGGTCCGCGCCGACCGCCAGATCAAAGCAAGCCTCGACCGCCTCGTCGAGCGTGGGCACATCGAGCCGGGACGGCGGGACGAGGCGCGCGACCGGATCCGGCCGGGGACCGCTCTCGGCCCCGCCGCGCGGGCCGACCTCGTCATCGAGGCGGTGGTGGAGTCGGCCGCGATCAAGCGCGACCTCTGGGCGGCCGTTGACGCTCTCTGCCCGCCGGCGACGCTCTTCGCCTCCAACACCTCGTCGATCCCGATCACCCGGCTCGCCGCCGCCACCGGGCGTCCGGAGCGGTTCATCGGGATGCACTTCTACAGCCCGGTGCCGGTGATGACCTTGGTGGAGGTGGTGCGGGGGGTGCGCACCGCCCCCGCCACCGGGGAGGCGATCGAGGCGCTCGCCCGGCGGCTCGGCAAGACGCCGGTGGCGGCCACCGACCTGCCCGGCTTCATCGGCAACCGGATCCTCATCCCCTACCTCAACGAGGCGATGACGGCGCTGATGCAGGGCGCGGGCACGGCGGCCAGCATCGACCTGGTGGCCCGGCTCGGCTTCCGCCACCCGATGGGGCCGCTGGAGCTGGCCGACTTCATCGGCCTCGACGTCGTGTACAGCATCTGCCAGGTGCTCTACGAGGGCTTCCGCGACCCGCGCTACGCCCCCTGCCCGCTCCTGGAGCGCCTGGTGGAGGCGGGCCACCTGGGCCGCAAGACCGGGCACGGGTTCCATACCTACGCCGCCGACGGCACCATCGTCCCGCCGGCCGGTACCGGAGCGGGCGGATGATCTCGCCGGTGCGGCGCGGTCCGAATGGGCCCCGAGCCCGCCTCGGGGTGGGCGCGGTCGTGCTGGCGGGCGGCCTGATCCGGCTGCTGATCGTGGCCGCGCGCCCGGAGGCTCATCGGGGGGCGCTGCTGGCCGCCACCGCCCTGGTCCCGCTGGTCGGGATGGGGCTGATCGTCCTCGCCCTGGTGTCGGGCCGGAGGGGGCGCCGGGGTCGCCTCCCGCCCGGGCCACCAGCCCCGCTCTGACGGGACCGGCGTCCGGGGGATGCATGGCTCACGCCGTCCCCGGGGCGGGGGGCGGCGATTCCGGCACGGTCCCGAACCCGCCCAGCAGCGGCACGAACCGGCAGGGGCCGAGGGGTTCCCAGTCCCAGCCGCCCCCGGGCCGGCGCCGCACCAGCCAGAGACGGTCGAGCTCCGGGCCCTCACGGAGGGGAAGGACGAGGCGCCCACGCGAGGTGAGCTGGGCCAGCAGCGGGGGCGGCAGCCACGGAGCCGCGGCGCTGACCACGATCGCGTCGAACGGCGCCCGGTCGGGCGCCCCCAGGCCGCCGTCCCCCACCCGCACCTCGATCCCCCCCACGTGCAGCCGCTCGAGGGTCGCCCGGGCGGACTCGGCCAGGGCCGGCACCCACTCGATCCCCACCACCGACGCGGCCCCGGCCGCGCGCAGGACCGCCGCCTGGTAGCCGCACCCGAGCCCCACCTCGAGGACCCGCTCCCCGCCCGCGAGCCGAAGCGCGGTGACGACGGCGGCGACGATCTGGGGCTGCGAGCAGGACTGCCCGTGGCCGATCGGAACCGCCCGGTCCTGGTAGGCGGCGCCCCGCCAGGCGGACGGGAGGAAGTCCTCCCGCGGCACCTGCGCCATGGCCCGCAGCACCGACGGGGCGACGTCCCCTGGGGCCGCCAGCCGCGCCACCATGGCGCGCCGCGCCGCCGACGGGACCGTGGCCGGGGGGCCGGTCATCGGGTCAGCCCAGGGCGGCCACGATGCAGCGGGTGACGTCGTCGGTGTACAGATGCAGCGGGAGGCCCGGGGGCACGGCCCCGGTCCCCACCGGCACGTAGAAGCCGAAGAGGCCCTGGGCCACCAGCGCCACCCGGACCCGGGGGACCACCGGCGGGAAGACCGCCAGCAGCCAGGCGCTGGCCCCCGGCGCCAGGGACGCCGCGCAGGCGTCGAGGGGACGGCTGGCGAGCACCAGGATCGGGCGGATCGGCTCATAGAAGGTGCGGGACACCGACCCGCGGACGCCCGCCGGCACCAGCTCCCGCGTGAGCCGTGACTCCAGGACGGTGTCGGCGAGGCTGACGCTACCGGTGGAGGCGCCCCGGTTGGTGACCCGGGTGACCACCTCGAGCAGGCCGCCGTCGCCGCGCAGCCCCGCCGCCGCCCGGCGGTCCGCGGACGGCAGCAGCCGGAGCACCGTCGGGAGTCGAACCCGGCGGATGTAGTAGACGTCGAGGAGCGAGGGGTCCAGGTAGAAGCCCCCGTCGGGGGTGGTGTAGATGCGCCCGCTGGCGAGCGCCGCCGGGTGGAGTCGGACCGGCAGGTTGGCGGCCAGCGGGGCGGTCGCCGGCACCGCGCTCGCGGCGCCGGCACAGCCCGAGAGCCCCAGCACCCCCAGCGCCGCGCCGAGGAGGGCGGTCGCGATCCGGGGGCGGCCGGTCACCCGGGGTCCGGACGCGGGCGGCTCTCCGCATCGAGCAGCTGGGAGCGGAGGAAGACGCCGCGCACGGCGATCCCCGCCGCCGCCAGGGCGGCCGCCCCCCCCTCCTCCCGGTCCACCAGGACGTAGGCGGCGACGATGGTGGCGCCCGTCTCGCGGACGCGCGCCGCCGCCTCGAGGAGGGACCCGCCGGTGGTCAGCGCGTCGTCCACGATCGCCACGCGCTGGCCCGGCGCGAGCGCGGGCCCGGCGATGACCCCGCCCATGCCGTGGGCCTTGGGAGTCGCCCGCACCAGGAAGGCGTCGATCGGGTCGCCGCCGTCCAGGCCGCTCAGGAGCGCGACCGCGGCCGCGATCGGGTCGGCGCCGATGGTGGGACCGCCGACGGCGCTGACCCGGTCGGCGCGGGCCAGCCGGAGCAGCTCGGTCCCGACCAGCCGGGCCCCCACGGCCGTCAGCGTCACCTGGCGTCCGTCGAAGTAGTAGGCACTGCGGGCGCCGCTCGCGAGGGTGACGTCGCCAAACCGGAAGGCCCGCGCCAGGAGGAGCCGGGCCAGCGCCCGTCGCGGCGGGTCCGGCGGCCGGGCCGCGACCCACGGCGGGGTCGGCGGCGCGGGCCCGGTGACGGGTGGACCGGTCACCGATCGGCCGGCCACCAGCGAACCTCGGGGTGCCGGGCGGCGCTCACCTCGTCCACCCGGCCCACCGGGGCCTGCTCGGGGGCCATGTGCAGACGCTCGGGGTCGGCCGCGGCCTCGTCGAGGATCGCCGTCACCACCTCGGCGAGGTCGTCGAGCGCGGCGCGGGACTCAGTCTCGGTCGGCTCGAACATGAGCGCCTCGGGGACCGTGGTCGGGAAGTAGACCGTGGGGGGGTAGATGCCGAAGTCGATCATCCGCTTGGCCAGGTCCAGCGCCCGCAGCCGCGGAGCGGTCGAGCGGGTGGTGGTGGCGACGAACTCGTGGAAGGAGTCGCTGGCGAGCGCGGTGCCGAGGGCGGGGGCGAGCCGATGGCGGAGGTAGCGGGAGGTCAGCACGGCGTCCTGCGCCACCTGCGCGATCCCGTCGCCGTAGGCGCGGATGTAGCAGTAGGCGCGCACCAGCATGCCGAAGTTGCCGTAGAAGCTGCGCACCTTGCCGATCGACCGGGGACGGTCCTCGTCGAGACGGTAGCCTCCCCCCTCGCGCTCGATCCGGGGGGTGGGCAGGAACGGCTCCAGACGGGCGCGGACCCCGACCGGTCCCGCCCCTGGGCCGCCGCCGCCGTGAGGGGTGGAGAAGGTCTTGTGCAGGTTGAGGTGGACGATGTCGAATCCCATGTCGCCGGGGCGGGCCATCCCGACCAGGGCGTTGAGGTTGGCCCCGTCGTAGTAGAGGAGGGCCCCCGCCGCGTGGGCCAGGCGCGCGACGGTGGCGATCTCGCGCTCGAAGATGCCGAGGGTGTTGGGGTTGGTCAGCATCACGGCGGCGGTGCGGGGACTGAGCCGGCGGACCAGGTCCTCGAGGTCGACCGTGCCGTCCGCGCCGCTCCGCACGGTCACCACTGCCAGCCCGCACTGGGCGGCGGAGGCGGGATTGGTGCCGTGGGCGCTGTCGGGGATGACGACCTCGGTGCGGGTGAGGTCGCCCGATGCCGCGTGCCAGGCCTGGATCATGCGCAGCCCGGTCCACTCGCCGTGGGCGCCCGCGGCCGGCTGGAGGGAGAACGCGTCCATCCCGGTGATCGTCCCCAGCCACCGCTCCAGGGTCCACATCAGCTCCAGGGCGCCCTGGATGGTGGCCTCCGGCTGGTACGGGTGGCACCCGGCGAAGCCCTCCAGCTGGGCCATCTCCTCATTCACCGCCGGGTTGTACTTCATCGTGCACGAGCCCAGGGGATAGATTCCCTGCTGAAGGTTGTGGGTGCGGCGGGCGAGCCGGCCGAAGTGGCGCGCCAGCTCGGGCTCGCTGACGCTGGGCAGGCGGGCGGGGCGGCGGCGGCGTTGGTCGTCGGGGAGGGTGGCGGCGAGCCCCGGTCCGTCCACGCCGACGTCGGGGAGGCGGGGGGGGAGCTGGTCGGCGCGGCCGACCTCGAAGAGCAGCGGTTCGGCGGTGGCCCAGGCGGGCGATCGCGGGCTCAGCGGACCGCCTCCACCGTCGCCACCGCGCGGGCCTCGGACGCGGCCGCCGGGAGCGCGGCGAGGAAGCGCTCGATCATCGGCGGCGTGGTGAGCTCGGTGGTACAGACGAGCAGGCAGTCCTCGAGCTCGGGATCGACCCGCCCCAGGGGGAGCCCGGCCAGGATGCCCTGCTCCGCCATCCGGGCGGCGACCGCGGCGGCGGGCGCCGGGCAGCGCAGGACGAACTCCCAGAGGAATGGGGCGTCCGGAAAGGCCAGGGCGTAGCCGGGACGTCGGCCGGCGGCGGTCGCCAGGTGGTGGGCGCGGCGGCTGCTGATCTCGGCCACCTGCTCGAGGCCGCGGGCCCCCAGCCGGCCCACGTACGCGGTCGCGGCCAGCGCCATGAGGGCGTGGTTGGTGCAGATGTTGGAGGTGGCCCGCTCCCGGCGGATGTGCTGCTCCCGCGTCTGCAGGGTGAGGCAGTAGGCGGTCTCGCCACGGGCGTCGGTGGTCCGTCCCACCAGCCGTCCGGGGATCCGGCGCAGGAGCGCCTCGGAGCAGGCCAGCAGCCCCACCGTCGGGCCGCCGAGCTGCGGGGGGATCCCGAGCGGCTGGCCCTCGCCGCTGGCGATGTCCGCCCCCAGCGCCCCGGGCGGCTCCAGGACGCTGGCGGCGACCGGGTCGGCGGCGACGAGCGCCATCGCGCCGGTGGCGTGGGCCGCCTGGACCAGCTCTCGGACCGGCTCCAGCGCACCCAGGAAGCTCGGCTGCGCGACGACGACCACCGCGCTCTCCCCGCCGGCGAGGAGCTCGCGCGCGGCGCCGAGGTCGGTGATGGCCCCCGCCCGGGGGATCCGGGTCACCTGGACCCCGCGGCCGGCGGCGTAGGTGTCGAGGACCCGGAGCGTCTCGGGGTGGCAGGTGGCAGAGACCAGGAGCCGGCTGCGGCCGGTGTGGGCCACCGCCATCAGCGCCCCCTCGGCGGTGGCGGTCGCCCCGTCGTACATCGAGGCATTGGCGACGGCCAGCCCGTAGAGCTCGGCAACCATCGTCTGGAACTCGAAGATCGCCTGCAGGTAGCCCTGGCTCGCCTCCGCCTGGTAGGGGGTGTAGCTGGTGGCGAACTCGGGCCGGCGGATCGTGGCATGCACCACCTGGGGGATGAAGCGATGGGTGATCCCGGCGCCGAGGAAGCAGTCCCAGTCGGCGAGAGGCCGGTTGCGCCGGGCCAGCGCCCGCAGCTCCGCCACCAGCTCGGGCTCGGAGAGCGGTGGGGGAAGGTCGAGCGCGGGGTGGAGCCATTCGGACGGGACGTCGCGGAAGAGGTCGTCCACGGCGGCGGCACCGACCGCCGCCAGCATCGCGGCCCGGTCGGCGTCGGTGTTGGGGAGGTAGGCCATGATGCTGGGGAGGGCTCAGCCCGCCTGGCTCGCGACCCACTGATCGTATCCGGCCGCGTCGAGGAGGTCCGCGGGCCAGGCTCCCTCGACCGCGACCCGGATCAGCCAGCCGTCCCCCATCGGGTCCTGGTTCACCAGCTCCGGCGCGGTGGCGGCGCGGGGGTTGACGGCGACCACCGACCCGCCCACCGGCGCGTACAGGTCGCTCGCGGCCTTCACCGACTCCACGGTGCCGAAGCGTTCGCCGGCCTGGACGCGCGCGCCCACCTCCGGCAGGTCGAGGAAGATGACGTCGCCGAGCTGGGCCTGGGCATGGTCGCTGATGCCGACCACGGCCTCCTCGCCCTCCGGGCGGGCCCACTCATGGGTTCGGGTGAAGCGGGCGGGGGTGGGGTCGGGCACGGGTTCCTCCTTGCGCGGGCGTCGCCGGAGCGGGCGCCCTCAGTCGGAGGGGCGCCGGTAGAACGGTAGCGCGACCACCTCCGCCGGGGCTGCGGCTCCGCGCAGCTCGACCGCGCACCGGGTGCCGACCCCGCCGGAGTCGGCGGTCACCGTGGCGAGGGCGATCCCCGCGCCGACGGTGAAGCCGAAGCCGCCGCTGGTCACCAGGCCGACCACCGTGCCGTCGCGCCGGACCGGCTGCCCGTGGCGCGGGATGTGGCGGGGGCCGAGGCGGAGACCGACCGAGGCCCCCGGGCGGGGGCCGTCGGCGAGCCGGGTCAGCGCCTCCCGCCCCGTGAACCGCCCCTTGCCCAACTTCACCGTCCAGCCGAGGCCGCTCGTGAACGGGTCCACGCTCTCGTCGATGTCCTGCCCGTACAGGCGCAGGCCGGCCTCCAGCCGCAGCGTGTCCCGGGCCCCGAGGCCGCAGGGCGCCAGGCCCTCCGGCGCGCCCGCCTGGAGGAGCGCGGTCCAGAGCTCCGGCGCCCGGGCGGCCGCGGCGTAGCACTCGAAGCCGTCCTCGCCGGTGTAGCCGGTCCGCGAGAGGCGCACCGGCACGCCCGCCACCTCGGCGTCGGCGTGGTGGTAGGAGCGCAGGCGGAGCGGGTCGGCCCCACGCGCGAGGGGAGCCAGGATCGCCCCCGCCCGGGGGCCCTGGATGGCGAGCAGCGCGGTCGCCTCCGACCGATCGTCCAGGGCCACCCCGGTCGGAGGCAGCTGCGCCCGGATCCAGGCCAGGTCCGCGTCGTGGCGCGCGGCGTTGATCACCAAGAGGCAGCCGGCCTCGTCGCGGTAGACGAGGAGGTCGTCCACGATGCCGCCGTCCGGACGGCACATCACCGTGTAGCAGGCCGCGCCCGGCCGGAGCCGTTCGACATCGTTGGTGACCAGCTGCTGCACGAAGGCGAGCGCCCCAGGGCCGCCGACCCACACCTCGCCCATGTGGGAGACGTCGAAGAGGCCGGCCCGCCGGCGCACCGCCAGGTGCTCCGCCCGGATGCTGCCGTAGTGGAGAGGCATGAGGTAGCCCCCGAACTCGACCAGGGTGGCGCCGAGGCGGCGATGGTCCGCCTCCAGCGGTGTGTGCTCCGGCATCCGATCGCAGTGTAGGGAGGGGGAGCGACGGGGCGCCCCCTGGTGGGCTCGCGCGGTCTGCGACTCCCTTCACCATCGTCGTGGCGATGGTGGTCACCGCGCTCCCCGGGGCCGGTCCGGACATCCCCGGGCCGGCGAGGCGATCAGGGCGACGCGCCCGGGCCGGTGGAGCGGGCGGCGCGGAGCCGCCGCTGGTAGGTCCGGGCCTTGGCCCGGGCACCGCACACCCTCATCGTGCACCAGGTCCCCGACCGGTTGCGGGAACTGTCGTAGAAGGCGTACCGGCAGGCGGCGGCGGGGCAGGCCTTGAGCCGGGACCATGTCCCCCGGACCTGGGCCTCGTGGATCGCGGCGAGCACCTGGGCGGTCAGGCCCACCACCCCGGCCCCGGCCGCGACCAGCTCCACCGCGCCCGCGGCGCCCACCGTCGCGCGCAGCGGCGCGCGCCGTGCGATCCGGGCCAGCGCCCCCGCGGCGGCGTCCGCCAATGCGGTGCCGGAGTTGGCGAGCAGGAGCGCTCGGAGCACCTCACGGAGCTCCCGCGCCTCGGCCAGGTCGAGCGGTCCGAGTGGTCCCGCGGGCGCGATCCCCCAGGTGCCGAGCCACTGGCGGAGGCCGTCTGCGGACGACCAGCGATCCTCACCGGTCTCGAGGTCGGCGGTGTTGACCAGGTCCTGGACGAGCCGCAACCGTCCCGGCGCCTCCTCCCGCGTTGCTGCCATCTGGATGCCTCCGCCCGATCATACCACGTCACCACCACCGTCTCAGCTTGACAGGTGGCTTCACCAGTGTTAGGCTAACGATAGTGAATCCGCCGGACGAAGAGCCGGCGGCCCTCGACCTGGAGGAGGACCACCATGAATCCCCTGCTGGCGGCTCTTGTCGCCCACCACATCGATGACCTTCGCCGCCTCGGCCGGCCAGGTGGCCGCGCCCAGAGGGCAGTTGCGGGCGGACGCCTCGCGTCGGACCCCGACGCAGGCTCGCCCGCGGAGCGCCGCCATGCCGAGCTCTGGTGCCTGCCCGCCGCCGGCCGCCCCCTATGAGCGGGCCGGCGCTCCCGGTCCTGGGGCTGGTCGGGATCCCGACCAGCGCCGGGTCGCACCACGCCGGCCAGGAGCGGGCGCCGCGGCGACTGCGGGAGGCGGGACTGCCCGAGCGGCTGCGCGCGGCGGGGCGGATGGTCGTCGACCACGGTGACGCGCCGGTGATGCCCTACCGGCCGATGGGGATCGGGGTCGCCAGCCGCGATGCCGATCGCGTGGTCGCCGTCGTGCGCGACGTCGCGGAGCGGGTCGGGCGCGTGGTCGATGCGGGCCAGGTCCCCCTCGTCCTCGGAGGCGACTGCACCGTGACCCTGGGCGTCGTGTCCGCGCTGCTGCGGCGGTCGCCCGGCCTCGGGCTGCTCTACTTCGATGGAGACGCCGACCTCGGGACTCCTGGACCGGGTGGCTCGGGCGTGCTCGACTCGATGGGGGTGACCCACCTCCTCGGCGGCGGTGATCCGCGCCTCGCACGGGTCGGGCCCCGGCATCCGCTCCTCGGTGACGACCGAATCGCGCTCGTCGGCTACCACCCGGTGGAGCTCGCCCCCGCGGACGCGCGCTGGCTCGCGGCGAGCCGGATCCTGACGCTGCCGGTGACCGCTATGGGGGACGACCCCGTAGTCCCGGCCGCCCGGGTGATGCGGTCGCTGGCGCGCGCGGCCGACGGGGTGCTGGTCCATTTCGACGTCGACGTCATCGACAGCGGCGATGCCCCGCTCGCCAACTTCCCGCACTTCAACGGTGGACTGTCACTGGCGGCGGCGGCGGCGTGCCTGCGGGTCTTCACCACCGCCCCCGAGTTCAGGGGGCTGGTCGTCACCGAGCTGAACCCGGACCACGACGTCGATGGGAGCCTGCTGCCCGACTTCGTGGCGCGGTTGGCGGGAGCCCTCGCGGGGTGACCTGAGTCGATGAGTGGGCCCTCTGCCTGCGCCTGGCGGCCGGGCGCCTGGCGGCGGCCGCCCGCCGGCCCGCGACCGCCCCACGGTCACGGGTGGGCCCGCCCGACGCCGACCGAGGGCCGTACCCCGGGCCCTCCCGAGTACGGATCGCCGGCGCTGCGACGGCCCGGCACCGGTGCACAATACCGCCATGCCCGCGATCGGCATCGACGCTCCGCGGCGCCGCCCGCGCCCGCTGCCCTCAGCCGGCAGGAGTGGCACGGGAGGGGTACTGCGTGCCGACGTGGCCGCGCCGGCGGTGGTCCGGGTCAGGTGACCAGCGGACCTGCCACGGCCCAACGCCTGCGCGAACTCGCGCGGCTGCGCCGCGTCCGCGACCGGATCGACCGGGAGTACGCCCGGCCCCTCGACGTCGAGGCGCTCGCCCTCGGCGCGTTCATGTCGGCCGGGCACCTCAGCCGCGAGTTCCGGCTAGCCTACGGTGAGTCTCCGTACAGCTATCTGATGACTCGGCGCGTCGAGCGTGCGATGGCGCTGCTGCGCCGCGGCGACATCACCGTCACCGACGTCTGCTTCGCTGTCGGCTGCTCGTCGCTGGGCACCTTCAGCACGCGCTTCACCGAATTGGTCGGCATGCCGCCCAGCACCTACCGACGCCAGGCGGCGCGCCCACGAGCGGAGCTGCCGCCGTGCGTGGCGAAACAGGTGACCAGACCGATCAGGAATCGAGAAGCCCCGGTCGCCCAGCTTCAGGTAGTGTGACCGCCATGGCCATCACCATTCACGCGAGCGCCCTCCCTCACACCGACCCCGAGGCCTCCCTGGCCTTCTATCGCGACGCCCTCGGCTTCGAGCTCCGCACCGACGTCGGGTCCGGCACGATGCGGTGGCTCACAGTCGGCCCCCTCGACCAGCCCGACACGTCCATCCTCCTGGCACCGCCGGCCGTCGACCCCGGCATCACCGACGCCGAGCGCCGCATGATCGCCGAGATGATGGCGAAGGGGACCTACGGCTGGATCCTCCTGGCCACCCGGGATCTCGACGGCACCTTCGAGCGCGTCGCGGCCAGCGGGGCAGAGGTCGTCCAGGAGCCGACCAAGCAGCCGTACGGCATCCGTGACTGCGCCTTCCGCGATCCCGCCGGCAATCTGATCCGCATTCAGGAGCTGCGCTGAGCCGTGAGACCATCGGTCATGATGTCAATCGGGTGAGCTTCACCCGACCGCTTTGTGCCGCACGCCGCACCGTACGCACCGGGATCGGCACCGGCGTGCAGGCGATCTCTGCCGCCCTCGAGGCCACTATCGCCGAGATCGGCGGGGGGTTGTTGCCCGAGCCCCGTCTGCGCGCACCCGCGCGGGTCGTCAAACGGAAACCCAGCAGCTCCAACGTGAAGCGGACCAAGCACCGCAACTGGCCCCGCCCAACCAAGCCAGCCGGCCAGGGGATCCGAGTCCTCGCCCCTCCCTACCTCAACGGTAGTGGGGCATGACCACCGAACCTCGTTCCCGGGCCGAGCGCCGCCGGGACACCGAGCACCGGCTCAACGACGACACGGACGTCTGGGTGGCCACCTCCTCGGCCGACGGGGTGCCGCACCTGGTCCCGCTCTCCTTCGTCTGGGACGGGAAGGCGCTTCTGGTCGCGACGCCGAGGGATCGCGTGACCGGACGG
>DAHUZL010000088.1 GCA_027306655.1 Candidatus Dormiibacterota bacterium | reverse complement strand
GATGCGGATGAACCGGTGCCGGGCCCGGGCCAGGTCGAGCAGGCCGACCAGGTTCTCCCGGGCGACGTCCTCGCCGATGTCGAGGCCCATCAAGGTGAGCTTGACGGCGACGTTCGCGGTCAGGTCGTGGTCGGCGATGCGGGTGATCAGCCGGCGGTACTCGGCCACCGCGCGGTCCGCGTCGGCCCGGTCGCGGACCGCCTCGCCGAGCACGGTCGCGTTGCAGCGGAATCCCTGGGCATTGAGGGTGCGGATCACGGCCAGGCACTGGTCCAGGTTCTCGCCCGCGATGAACCGGGAGGCGCCCAGGCGCATCCCGTAGCGCCGCATCACCGCCTCGGCGGCGCGATTGCCGACCGCGGCGAGGATCAGCCGCCGGGCCGCGCTGGCGGGCGACGGGATCATCCTCCCGCCGCGGCGCGGAAGGCGGGCTCCCGGCACGCCGTCGCGGGCGTGGTCGGAGGGCGGGGGGCCAGTCACGGCTCCAGTGTGGGCCGCCCCGGGGGCCGGGGGCAATCGCCCGCCGCCCACCCGGCTCTGGCGGAGGGGGATCACGACGACGGCGGCAGCCACAGGTGCGAGACGGGGAGGGCGGTGAGCCGGTCGCCGAAGGAGAGGGCATCGTTGCCCAGATAGAGCACGACCCCGCGGACGAACTGCCCGCCGGCACGGTCGACCTGGGAGCGCAGCGTGTGCAGCACGCGGAAGGCATCCTGACCAACGGTTCGGCTCGCCTTCACCTCGATCGCGGCCATGCGTCCGTCGTCAGCCTCGGCGACGACGTCGACCTCGGCCTGGTCCTTGGTGCGGTAGTGGAAGAGGGAGATGCCCGGCTCGCCGCGGCGCGCGGCCTGCCGGACCAGCTCGGTGACGACGAAGGTTTCCAGGAGAGCGCCCAGCGCCGGCGATCCGGGCCGCCCGAGCGCCTCGGCGCTCACCCCGAGGATGCGGGCGGCGAGGCCCGGGTCGCCGATGTAGGTCTTGGGGTGGCGCACGGCCCGGGTGGTGAAGTTCCTGGACCAGGCCGGCAGGGACAGCGTGAGGTACAGCGTCTCGAGCAGCGGCAGGTAGGTCCGGGCGAGCACGGTACGCTCGATTCCCGACTCGCGGGCGATGTGGTCGACGATCAGCTCCTGCCCCGTTCGGGCGCCGAGGACGCGCGCCAGCCTGGGCAGCTCGGCCAGGTGGCGGCCCCTGGCGACAGCGGGTGCATCGCGCTGCATGACCGTGCGCAGGTAGCCGTCGAACCAATGACGGCGCGCCGGCGCTGGGAGCGCGTGCACCTCCGGGTATCCGCCGCGGCAGATGCGGTCCAGGTAGCTCGCGCGGTCGAGCGGCGCCTCGGGCAGCTGGACGGCCAGGCGGGCGGTGTCGTCGAAGAGTCGGGAGAGGAGGGTGTCGGCCTGCGGGCCGAGCTGCTCCGCTTCTCCCTGCGTGAAGGGCCACAGGTCCACGATCTGCACCCGTCCCGCCAGCGACTCGGAGATGGTGGCGATGGTCAGGAATCGGCTCGATCCCGAGAGCAGGAACTGCCCGCGGGAGCTGTCGCGGTCGACCTCCACCTTGATGGCCCGCACCAGGGCGTCGCCAGCGCGCTGGAACTCGTCGATGAAGAGGGGCCTCGGGTAGGCCGCGAGGAACCCGGGCGGGTCGGCCACGCAGGCGTGGAGCACCTCCGGCGAGTCGAGGCTCACCCACGCGCCGCCGCGGGACCGCTGAACCAGCCGGCTCAGCGTGGTCTTGCCCGCCTGCCGCGGGCCGTTGATGATCACCACCCGGGACTCACGGAGCGCGGTCGCGACGACCGCCTCGGCGTGGCGCTCCCGGAGGGCGGTCATGTGGGCTCGGACCGTTCCGTGCACATTCCGACGCCACTGTAATGCACATTCCGCCGGATGTCCACGCACATTCGGCCGCTGGGAGGCGGCGGCAGAGCCCACCCGGGGCCCCGGGTCAGCCCCGAGCCCGGCTCCGGCCCGCGCCGTCGGGACCGCCCCGAGCCGGGACTCGGCGCACCACCACCGGGCCCAGCGCGGCGACCTCACCGGCCACCTGCTCGGCGGGGCCGACCAGGACCACGTGGGCGACGCGGGGGGCCAGGTAGCGGGCGGCGACGGCGCGGAGGTCCTGGGCGGTGACGTCGCGCACCCGGCGGGCGAAGGTCTCCAGGTAGCGGTGGTCCTGGCCGTGCAGCGCCGCTGAGGCGAGGCTCCCCGCCACCCCCGCCTGGGTCTGGACCGCGATCACCCGGGTGCCGGCGAGGTAGCGCTGAGCCCCCGCCAGCTCGTCGGCCCCGACCTCCGAGGTGGCGAGCCGGCCCAGCTCGTACAGGATCTCGGTGAGGGCGGGGGCCGTCACCTCGCAGCGGACGTCGGCTCCGGCGAGGATCAGGGTGTCACCGAGGTGGCTGTCGGTCACGGCGAACGGGTTGTAGGTGTAGCCGTGGCGCTCGCGGATGTTGAGCATCAGCCGGGACGGGCTGCCGCCGCCCAGGATCGCGGTGGCGAGCAGCAGCGGGATGTGGTCGGGGTGGCCCAGCGGGGGAGCCCCGAAGGCGAC
>DAHUZL010000086.1 GCA_027306655.1 Candidatus Dormiibacterota bacterium | reverse complement strand
CGGAAGCGGCGGAAGAGGGTCAGGTCGTACACCACCTTGAGCCCGCCCCCCAGCAGGAAGATCAGGCCCAGGCCCGGCGCCGCCATCGCGGCCCCGCCGACCAGCGGCCCGGCCATGGCGCCCAGGGTCCGCGCCGCCCCGGTGGCGCCCGCCGCGGCGGAGCGCTCGCCGGGGTCGACCAGCGCCATGGTGTACGCCTGCCGGGTGGGGACGTCCATCTGGGAGAGCGCCGAGCGCGCCACCAGCAGCGCCACCGCCGCCGGCCAGGCGGGGGCGGCGGCGACCGCCATCAGGAGCAGGTTGGAGGGCAGATGGGTGAACACCATCGTGTTGAGGAGGCCGATCCGGCGCGCCAGTCGGGCGGCGACCAGGTAGGAGAGCGCGGCGGCGACGTTGGTGGCGAAGAAGACGGGGCCGAGGGTGCCGAGGCCCAGCCCGAAGCGGAGGTGGAGGTCGTAGGCGACCAGGCCCTGGACCGCGATCCCGCCGGCGAAGCTGTCGAGCGCGAAGAGCGCGCCCAGCTGCGCCACCACCCGGCGCGAGCGGTGGATCCCGGTCCACGCCCACGGCGAGCGCGGCCGCCGGGCGGGGGCGGGAGCGCGGGCGCGGGCCGGCTCGGCCCGGACCCCCTCGGCTCGGCGCGAGAGGCGGCTGTAGGCGACCAGGCCCACCAGCTGGCAGGCGCCGTACACGGCGACCAGCGCCCGCTCCGCGGCCACCCCTCCGCCGCGGCCGGCGCCGAGCAGGGCCGGCAGCCCGGCCACCAGCGCGCCCAGCGCGAGCGCCAGCGATCCCGCCAGGCTGTACCAGGCGAACACGTCGGCGCGGCGGCGAGGCCCGACCAGGTCGGCGAGGCCGGCCTGCTCCAGCGCCTGCTGAGGGCCCACGTCCTGGCCGCTGGCGGAGACCGCGCCGACGGCGGCCGCCAGACCCAGCAGCCAGGCGGCGGTCTGGGTAACGAGGAGGATCGCCCCCACGACGCCGAACGTCGCCGCCAGCCGGAGGGCGCGCCGCCGGCCCCGGTGCTGCGCCATCGCGCCCAGGGCGAGGGTGGCGAGGGCGCCGCCGAAGAGTCCCGCGGCGAGGACAGCGCCGATCGCGGCGGGGGCGAGCCGGAGGTGGGCGAGGTACAGGCCGAGCGTGACCGAGAGGACACCCTGGCCGAACAGCCGGGCGGCGCGGCCCACGAGGAGCCAGGCGCCGTCCCGTGGCAGTCCCAGCACTCCGCCCGCGGCCCCGTCCGGGTGGGGGCCCGGGCTCACCCCTCGCGCGGGGCCGGCAGCGCCGGGGCGATGTCCTCCACCTCGTCGTCAGCGCCCGCCGCCACGTCGGCGCCCGGCTCGGCGTCGGCCCCGCCCGGAGAGGGCCTCTCGCCCTCCTCCTCGTCCGCGCCCGCCATCGCCTCCACGCCGTCCTCGCCCTCGGCCGCGGCCCCGAGGGCGGCGGACGGCACCGGGGCCGGCGAGATGTCCTCATCGAGCGGGTCGTGCTGCGCCTGCCAGTGGCGGGCGTCGGCCCGGCGCCGGGTCGCCTCCGCGTGCTCGCGCGCGACCTCCGTCTCCGCCGCGAGCGCCGTGATCTGGACGGCGACCACATCGCGCTCGACCTCGAGGTCGGCGACCACGGCATCGAGCATGCCGAGGCTCTGGCGCATCCCGGTCAGCTCCGCGAGCGAGCGGGCCTCGGTGGTCGCCTGGCTGAGCGCGGCCCGGCGCCGCTCGCGCTCCTCCGGAACCTCGGCGAGACGACCCTCCAGCGCCTGGTGCCGACGCTCGGCATCGGCGAGGGCCGCCTCGGCGGCCCGGGCGGCGTCCTCCGCCTCCACCGCCTCCGCCTCCAGGCCCCGGGCCTCGTCCTCCAGCTGGCGGCGGGCGTCGATCATCGCCCAGGCGCGGTCGATGGCGTCGGCCTGTCCCAGAAGTTCCCACGCCGCCGCGTGCGCCTCCTCGCGGCGGGCCCGGATCTTCTCCGCGATCTCACGGAGGGAGCCCCGGAGCGCGCGGATGTCGGCGGCCGCCTGGTCCCGGACCTGGCGCGCCTCGACCCGAAGCCCGTCGGCCGCCGCCGGCTCGGGCAGGCCGGGAGGGGCGCCGGGGACCCGGAGGACGTGCTCCGGCCGCGGCTCCGTCCCGGGGGGTGCCGGGTCGCTCACGTCATCGTCCGCCTCAGCCTCGGGGGGATCGTCGGGGGTCTCGCCGCCGGCGTCGGGGTGCACGGCCCCAGGCCTCCCGGCCGGGCCGTCCGCGGCCTCCGCGTCATCGGTCACCGGCTCGGGGTCCGGCTCACCGTCCGGCTCAGCGTCCGGATCGCCGATCGCGGTCGGGGCCGGCCCAGCCCGCAGCTCGCCCGGCTCGCCCGAGGCGTCCACCACCCGCCACCAGGAGACCGATCCGGCGCCGCGGCGCCCACGCACCCTCATCGGGGCGCGCCCGCGGCGGGGACAGCGCCGTCCCACCCGCGGCCAGGACCGCCCCGCCGGTGCGGCCTGGGCGAAGCAGGACTCGAACCTGCGGCATCCTCGGTGTAAGCGAGGCGCTCTGCCACTGAGCTATTCGCCCCGGTCCGGGCCAGGGTAGCGCGCCCAGCTCCCATGCCTCAGCCGGTCGCCACCAGCCGCGCGGCCGTGGAGCTGGACCGATGACCGCGGGTCTTGACCCGAACGGCCACCGGGTGGAGGAGATAGTCGCCCTGCTCATTGAGGACGCGGTCGATCACCGCGGCGGGCGGATCAGCAGGCGGACAGTCGATGCCGCAGCTCTGCAGGACCCGGTGGATGGTGTCTGGCACCTCCGTCTCGCCGCGGAGGTTCATCTCCTCCAGCACGGTCAGGACCTGGTCGAGCAGGAGCAGCCGATCGCGCCGGCTGGCGCGCTGGGTCCTGGTCTCCTGCTCCCAGGTGAGCGGGGTCAACGAGCGCGGACGCGGAGCCATGGCACCATCCCCAAGATGAGCGCGGTGCCGCCACTATGCACCCGGTCCCGGCGCCCGGCAAGACACGGGCCGGCGACAGCCGCGCGGCCACCGTCACCGGGGCGTCACGGATGCCACGCCCGGGCAACGCCCCCCGCCGGGGGGGACCCGGCCACGGCCGCGGTGCTGTCCATGTCGGGCTGCGCCGGCAGGTCCGCCAGCGACGAGGTCACCGCCCGGAGCCCGAGCGCGTGGGCCACCAGCGGCGCTGCCACCTCGGCGAGGTTGGCCGGGTCAACCGGGCGCGAGGCGCCGCAGCGCTCGAGGGAGGTGACCGGCCTGCCGGCGATCCCGCAGGGCACGATCCGCTGGTAGGGGGCGCAGTCGACGGTGCCGTTCAGGGCGAAGCCGTGGTAGGTCACCCCGCCGCGGCTGAGGCGGACCCCGAGCGCGGCGAGCTTGCCCTCCCGGTGCCAGACCCCGGTGTACGGAGGATCGCGCACGGCGTCGACCCCGCACAGGCCGCAGGTGTCGATCAGGGCCTCCTCGATCTGGCGCAGGTAGGCGATCGCATCGAGCCCCAGCGGGGCGAGGAGGCAGATCGGGTAGCCCACCAGCTGGCCCGGACCGTGGTAGGTGACCGACCCGCCCCGGTCCACCCGGAAGAACTCGGCCCCACTCGCCCGGAGTGCCGCCTCCCCCTCGCCGAGGTGCTCGGGCCTGGCCGCCCGTCCCACCGTGTAGACGGGGGGGTGCTCCAGGAGCAGGAGCACGTCCTCCTCCAGAAGGCCCGCAGCCCGGGCGGCCGCGAGCTCCCGCTGCCAGGCCCACACCGGGCCGTAGGGGAGCTGCCCGCACCAGATCACCCGCAGCGGCGGCCGCCACACCCCGGCCATCGCCGCCGCCGCCCCGGCCTACCCCGCCGCCGGCTGCGCCCGGCGGACCTGCTCGTGGGCGTGGTAGGAGCTGCGCACCAGGGGTCCGGACTCGACATGGGCAAAGCCGAGCCCCATCCCGTAGCGGCCGAGGGCGCGGAACTCGTCCGGGCGCCAGAACCGCGCGCAGCGGATGTGGCGGAGCGATGGGCGCAGATACTGGCCGATCGTGACCAGCTCCACGTCGTGGGCGCGAAGGTCGCGGAGCACGGATCGGACCTCCTCGGCATCCTCGCCGAGGCCGACCATGAGGCCGGACTTGGTGGTCACCTCCGGCCGGAGCCGCTTCGCTGCTCGGAGCACGGCCAGCGACCGGCGATAGCGGGACCTGGGCCGCACCCGGGGGAACAGGCGGGGCACGGTCTCAATGTTGTGGTTGAACACCTCCGGCCCGGCGTCGAGCACGGTCGCCAGCGCCTCCGGGTCGCCCTGGAAGTCGGGCGTGAGCACCTCTACCACCGCGCCCGGGATACGCCGGTGCACCGCCCGGATGGTGGCGGCGAAGACGCCGGCGCCACCGTCGGGCAGGTCGTCACGGTCCACGGAAGTGACCACGACGTGGCTCACCGCCATCGCCTCCGCAGCCGTCGCCACCCGGTCGGGCTCGTCCAGGTCGAGCCCCTGGGGTCGTCCTGAGCGCACCGCGCAGAAGGCGCAGGCCCGGGTGCAGGTGTCGCCCAGGATCATGAACGTGGCCGTCCCGTGACTCCAGCACTCGCCCAGGTTGGGACAGCGGGCCTCCTCGCACACCGTGTGCAGGCGCAGCCCCCGCATGGTCCGCCGCAGCGCGTCGGGCGTCCCCCCGGCGGGCATCCGGACGGTGAGCCACGGCGGGCGTCGGTCCACCCCCTCGGGGAGCAGCTGCTGCCAGATCGGCCGGCCGTCTCCCACCGGCCCGCGCCCGGGGATCACGGTGGGGCGGCGATCGGGGATCGCGGCGGCGCGGGAGGTGGGCGGGGCCAGTGGCTCCAGCGGCAGCGCGCTCACGAGGGGCGGATGGCCGGCATCAGCCCGGGGCGGCACTCGGCCACCCTCCGTGGTCCCCACCCGGCCATCGTAGCGCGGCCATCGCCCGGCACCGCCGGGTCGGCGGCCACCGCCGCCGGGACCGCTCAGTAGAGCGGGTGGTCGGCGGTCACCGCCTCGAGCCAGTCGCGCACGCACCGAAGGAAGCGAGCGGCCCCGGCCCCATCGTTGACCCGGTGGTCGAAGCTGAGGCAGAGGTTCATGATCGGGCGGATCCCGATCGCGTCCCCGATCGCGACCGGCCGGCGCACGACCGAGTCCATCACCAGGATTCCGGCCTGGGGCTGGTTGATGATCGCCTGGGACACGACCGTCCCGAGGGCGCCCGCGTTGTTGAGGGTGAAGGTGCCCCCCTCGACGTCCTCGAGGCGCAGCCGGCCGGCGCGAGCGCGGCTGACGAGGTCGTGGGCGAGCTGGGCCAGGCCGGCGCAACTGAAGCGGTCGGCGTCGCGGAGGACCGGCACCACCAGGCCGTCGTCGACGGCGACCGCGATCCCGAGGTTGATGGCACGGTGACGGACGATGGCGTCGCCAGCGAAGGTCGCATTCATCGCCGGCACCTCGCGCAGCCCGAGGGCGGTGGCCTTGAGGGCGAAGGGGAGAAAGCTGAGGTCGACCCCGGTCGTGGCCCGGAACCGGGACCGCTGCGCCTCCCGGGCCGCCACCACCCCGCTCATGTCGACCTCGACCATGGTCCAGGCATGGGGCGCCGTCTGGAGGCTGCGGACCATGTGCTCGGCGATGGTCCGTCGCATCGGCGAGAGGGGGATGCGCTCGTCGGCGACGGGGGCGGTGCCGGCGGTCTCCGGGGTCAGTTGCGGCGCGCGCGCTGGGGGCGCGGGGGCCGCGGCCGGAGGCGCGGGGGGGACCGGGGCCGAGGGGGCCGCGCCCGGGGAGGCCGCCGTGGCGGCCCCCCGACCCTCCAGGTGGAGGACCACGTCTCGCTTGGTGATGCGGCCCTGAGCCCCGGTGCCGACCACCGAATCGAGGTCGATGCCATTCTCGGCGGCGAGCGCGCGAACCACCGGGCTGATGAACGGGTTCGCCGGACCGGGGGGGGCAGCGGGCGCGCCCGCTGGCGCGAGCGGCACGGGCGCGAGCGGGGGCGCGTCGACGCGCAGAGAGCCGTCATCTCCTCCGGCCCCGTCCCCTCGGGCCCCATCCCCGTCGAGCCGGCAGATCGGCTCGCCGACCTGGAGCAGCTGCCCCTCGGCCGCCAGGAGCTCGCCCACGGTGCCGTCGGCGGGCGAGGGCACCTCGGCGGTGACCTTGTCGGTGATCACCTCGACCAGCGCGTCGTACTTGCGCACCCGGTCCCCGGGCTGGACCAGCCAGCTTCCGATCGTGCCCTCGGTGACCGACTCCCCAAGCTGTGGCATCGTCACCGTGACCATGATTCAGCGCTCCTAATAGGCGACGAGCCGCCGCAGCGCGGCCTCGATTCGGTCAGGTCCGAGACAGTACACGGCGGCGAGGGACTCGGCGAAGGGGATGGCCGGGATCTCGGGACCACCGATCCGCATCACCGGCCCGTCGAGCGCGTCGAAGCACTCCTCGGCGACGATCGCCGCCACCTCGGCGCCGACCCCGCCCACCAGGTTGGCCTCGTGGGCGACCAGGACCTTGCCGGTGCGGCGGGCGCTCTCCACGATCAGGGCCCGATCGAGCGGTCGGATGGTCCGGAGGTCGACCACCTCCACCTCGATGCCGTCCGGCGCCAGCCGGAGGGCGGCGGCCACCGCCTCGTGCACGGTCGCCCCGTAGGTGATGCAGGTGGCGTCGCGGCCGGGGCGGGCGATCCGGCCGCGGCCGATCGGGACCACCTCGTCGCCCTCGGGCACCTCGCCCTTGAAGGCCCGGTAGAGCGCCTTGTGCTCGAAGTAGCAGACCGGGTCGGGGTCCCGCATGGCCGCGAGGAGGAGACCCTTGGCGTCGGCCGGGGTCGACGGCATCACCACCTTCAGCCCGGGGACGTGGGCGAAGATCGCCTCCAGGCTCTGGGAGTGGTAGAGCGCGCCGTGAACGTGCACGCCCCCCCCGCAGGGCGCCCGGACCACCAGCGGGCACGACCAGTCGTTGTTGGAGCGGTAGCGGATCTTGGCCGCCTCGCTGAGCAGCTGGTCGATCGCCGGGGGGATGAAGTCCACGAACTGGATCTCGGCGACGGGGCGCAGGCCGGCCATCGCGGCCCCGATCGCCACCCCGACGATCCCGGACTCCGCCAGCGGGGAGTCGATCACCCGGTCGTCGCCGAACTCCTGGTGGAGCCCCTGAGTCGCCCCGAACACCCCGCCCTTGACCCCGACGTCCTCACCCAGGACGATAACCCGGTCGTCGCGCCTCATCTCCTCGGCGAGCGTCGTCCGGACCGTCTCGACCAGGGTCAGCTCGGCCACCTATCGCTCCTCCCCATAGACATGGTCGAAGGCGGTGGCCGGGTCCGGCGGCGGGGCGGCCTCGGCCTCCGCCTGGGCCAGGTCGATCTCCTCGCGGCACGCCTCGCGGATCGCCTCCGCGCCGGCCTGGTCGAGCACGCGGGCCGACTCCAGCTCGGCCCGGAAGCGGTCGAGGGGATCGTGCTGGCGGAGGTCCAACAGGTCGGCAGGGTCCCGGTAGCGGCGCTGGTCGTCGTCGGAACTGTGCGACTGCAGCCGGACGCACTGCGCCTCCAGCAGGGTCGGGCCCTCGCCCGCCCGGGCGCGCGCCACCGCCTCCGCCATCGCCCGGTGGACGGCGAGGACGTCGCCGCCGTCCACGGTCATCCCGGGCATGCCGTAGCCGGGGGCCCGCTCCGCCACCCGCTCGACCGCCATCTGCCGCGCCTGCGGCACCGAGATCGCGTAGTGGTTGTTCTCGACCAGGAAGATCACCGGCAGCCGGTGGATCCCGGCCCAGTTCAGCGCCTCGTGGAAATCCCCCTCGCTGGTGCCGCCCTCCCCGCAGGTGGTGAGGACCACCAGGTCCTCCCCGCGGGAGCGCACCGCCAGGGCGATCCCGACGGCGTGGAGGACCTGGGTTGCGACCGAGCTCCCGGTGGTGACGATGCGATGGGCCCGGGAGGAGAAGTGCCCGGGCATCTGCCGGGCGCCGCTGCTGGGGTCGGCCGCCCGCCCCAGGGCCGCCAGCAGGTGGTCCCGGGGGGTCATCCCCAGCACCAGGGAGAGGGTGAGGTCGCGGTAATAGGGGACGACCCAGTCCTGGCCGGCGCGGAGCGCGTGGCCGACCCCGACCTGGGCCGCCTCGTGCCCCTGGCCCGAGATCGCGAAGGGCGCCCGCCCCTGGCGGTTGAGGACGATGACCCGCTCGTCGAGGAGGCGGCCCAGCAGCATGTGCCGATACATCGAGGTGAGGGCCTCGCGGTCCAGCCCGAGGGAGGTCGGGGGGGCCGACTCCGAGAGCGCCATCGCACCACTCCCTCCGCGCTGAGGCCGGACGGGCGCCATCTTACCGCCGGTCCTGAGCGGCGGCGGTGATTCGCTCCCTCCCCCACCCGGGCCCGTGGGCGCCCGAATCACACCGCCAGCGAGCGCCGGATCCCGACCATGCTGCCGAAGGCGCCGAGGAGGGCCCCGGCCACCACCAGCCCGCCCACGACCACGAGGGCGAAGTGCAGGCCGATGCCGAGGAACAGACTGCGCCCGGAGCCGAAGAGCGCCTCCACCCCGAGGAGGACGGCGGAGGCCACCACGGCCGAGGCGATCCCGATGATCATCCCCTCGAAGATGAACGGCCAGCGGATGAACCACTCGCTCGCCCCCACCAGCTTCATGATCTCGATCTCGCGGCGGCGGACATACGCGGCGGTCCGGATCGAGATCGTGATGATGACCAGCGCCACCGCCCCGATCACCGCCACCAGGACGGCGCCGGCGATCTGAGCGATCAGGATGTAGCGCTCCAGGCGGGGGATCACGTCCGGGTTGTAGTCGGTCGGGTGGGCGCCCTGGAAGATCAGCGGGCTGGTCCGGACCTCGTTGTTGATCGTGGTGACGGCGGCGATGCTGCGCAGCTTGAGGTTGAGGCTGGCCGGGAGCGGGTTGCCCCCGCCGGTGTCGCGCAGGGTGTTGATGGCGGCCCGGAGGCCGAGGGAGCCCGCCTGCCGGACGGCGGCGTCCTTGTTCTCGAAGGAGACGCTCACCACGGGCCGCTGGGCGGCGAGCTGCGCCTCCATCTCCATCACCGCCTGGAGGGAGACGTGGTCGGCCAGGAACACCTTGAGGACCGAGGCCTGGCTCTCCTCCGTGTGGAGGACGTTGTCGAGGGCATGCACCACGATCACCGCGCCCCCCGCCCCCAGCAGGGTGAGCGTGACCGTGAGCAGGCTGGCCATCGAGATGCCGAGGTTGTGGACGACGTTCTGGAGCGCCGAGCGGAGGACGAAGCGGATCGCCGGGAACGGGTTCACGAGGCCGCGGTCCCCCCCTCCAGGTACCGGCCCTCAGCCTCATCCCGCACAATCCGGCCGCCCTCGACCGCGATCACCCGCTGCCGGCAGAGGTCCACGATCTCGCGGTTGTGGGTCGCCACCAGCACCGTGGTCCCGCGGTGGTTGATCTGGAGGAGGAGCTGGACGATCCCCCAGCTGGTGTCGGGATCGAGGTTGCCGGTGGGCTCGTCGGCGAGGAAGATCCGAGGCCGGTGGACCAGCGCCCGCGCGATCGCCACCCGCTGCTGCTCGCCACCCGAGAGCTGACCCGGGGTGCTCAGGAGCCTGTCCTCCAGACCCACGATGTAGAGGGCCTCGGCGACCTTCTCCCGCAGGTGGCGGCGGCCGGGATTGGTCACCTGGATCGCGAAGGCGACGTTCTGCTCCACCGTGAGGTTGGGCAAGAGCTTGTAGTCCTGGAAGACGATCCCCATCGTGCGCCGGAGCCGGGGCAGCTGCCGCCGCCGCAGCCGGCGGAGGTCCTGGCCGTCGACCAGGACGTGGCCCCGGCTGGCCACCTCCTCCCGGATGAGGAGCCGGACCATGGTGGACTTGCCCGCGCCGCTCGCCCCCACCACGAAGAGGAAGTCCTTGGGGTGGACCTGGAACGAGACCTCGTCGAGGGCCGGCTTGCCGCTGCCGTACATCTTGGAGACGCGCTCAAAGACGATCACCGGGCGGGCAGGGGTCGGGCTGGCCCGCGGTGTCGGGAGCTCGGGGAGCTGGGCTCTGTGACTGCGGAACATGAGAGGACGTGGAGCGGGCCCGAGGGACCGCCGGACCGAGGTCTCCGATGAGGGGAGTATAGCTGGGGATGGCGGCGTGACTTCGGCCCCGGGTTCGCGATCAGAAATCAACCCCTGGCTCCGTCCCAACCCCACCGCTCCGGGTCGCCCCCATCACCGCCACCCAGCCTCGAACTGTGCCCCTCGGCATGCTCCGTACTCCGAGAGTTGGGGAGACCACCGAGCGCGTCGCAGCCGCTGCGGTGAGTAAGGGAGGTTGCTGGCGCTACACCCTCCCCAGTGCCCGACGTGAACGGGGAGCAAGTGGGCGGCCGGGTCCCTCACGGTCGGTCCCGACTCCTACCCTCACTCTCCTAAATGTAGGCACCTGCCCCAGGAACGAGCCGCGCTCCTCACCTTCCTCCGCATGTCGGCAGCGACGCCCCCAACCGACGAGCCGCGCAGGCGACTCGGCCCGCCTTCGTCAACCGCAAGGTGTGCAATGGCAACCGGACCCCACCCAATGCCCGCACCCAGGATGTGCGGATGTCGGTGATGCAGAGGTACAGCAAGCACCACGCCGACGCTTTTGCCCATCTCACCGACCTGCCGCGCCAGCTCGGCACCCGGTCCTCCCACTTCGCGCCCGCCCCCCACAGCTCGCGGACCCCTATCCTTTTGTCCGGGATCATCGTCGCTACCTACCCGGACGGTCGTAGTGCCGCCCGACCGATGGCCTTCCCACTCCCCAATTCCTCCACCGACACGACGCCGAAACAGCGCATCAGCATGGTTCATCCGCTCCACGGCTGCCAACGCGCCGCGTCGCCTTCCAAGCGCCAGCGCCTCCACCCCTCCGCACTCTTCTGGCTGGCGGCGAATTCGACCTTCGCTCCATCGCGATACCAACCATATCCCTCACGCTGCCGCCCCCCTAAGGGTGCTGCACCGGCGATCTGATCGGCCACACGTCCACTCCTCCCGTCCGGCGCGGTGGTCGCCCGAGTACGTCATCGACGAACCGCACCACCCGGCGCAGCCGCGGCTGGGGACCAGCCACGACCGCCGTCACACGATGGTGCGACAAGTAGCGAAGGGCTTCCCGCCGGAACCGCGGGGTGATCACTGGCCCCGGGCCGCCCAGACCAATCAAGGCCGCCGCAAGAGTGAACTGGGAATCCGGCCCGCCGTCACTTGCCACGTGCTCAGGACCCGCTGGCACGAGCACCGCCCCCTCTGGTGTTGCAAATCGCATCTGGCTCTCTGCCTGCCAGAGCATACTAACGACGATCGGAAGCCTGACTGCGTTGTAGGGCAGGACGAGCAACACCCGTCGCGAGGCCGGACGCATATGGGTGAAATAGGCCGGCGTCGCGACATGGTACACTGGCGCGACTAGGCGCGGCAGCCACGCCGCCAGAGCCACTATCGCGAGCAGGCGTAGACCACGGACGTGCCGCCCCGCCCGCAATCGGGGCAAAGCCTGCGCGCAAGCGATCGCAATGCATAGGTCAAGAAAGACGCTTAGCCGAATCGGCAACAAGTTTTCCAAGAGCGGCACACGGGCCAACAGAAACGCCGGGAGCACCACACCGGTCTCTCGGCCGGCAAAGTGCAGCACCGGCCCTAGAGTGAGAACTGCGACCGATAGCCCCAAAAGAACAAAGAATGCCGCCGCAGCGCCGCGACGCCACGGGCGAGTCACTGTCAATAGCAGCACAAGCGGCACTCCAAGATAGGTGCCGACCTCCGATCCCAGGGAGGCAGCGTAGTTCACCGTGGCCTGTGTGGTGATCCCCTGAAGGTAGCCGGGCACTACGAACGAAAGGACGTCGGCTGAAAACGGGCCGAGCCTCCAAATCTGGCCATGGATCGCCCCAGGGCCGACAAATTGATACACTACGGGATAGGCGGCCAGCGGGACGAACGTGAGACACGCCCACGCAAGCCCCTTGGCTGCATGTTGTAGGCGCAGCCGGATCGCATGTCGGTGTAGCGCGGCGAGCAAGGCTACACCGACCAATGCAATAAGAGCCGTGGAGGCTAGTACTTCCTCCTCCGTAAGCAGTTGCACGGCCGCCACCAATCCGAGGAGGATGCCAGATCTGCGCGCCGTCAACCGCTGCACAACGACAAGTTCGTTCAAAATGATTAGTGCAACCGGAATGGTCCAGACGGCCGCAAGGACCAAATGGCTTGTGGCTTGCCCAACGACATACGGGGAAAACTCGAACATCGCGCCCCCTACGATAGGGGCGAGCCATCCCGAGGCCCATTGCCGACACGCAAAGTATGCGGCCCAACCGCTGGTGGCGATCGCGGCGATAACGGCACCGTTGTAGGCCACGGCTGGTCCCGCCACACTCGTGACAGGCCAGAATGCCAGGGTCAGAGCGATGGGCGGAAGGGTCCACATGAGGTTTGCGCCAACCGGGAAGTTCACAAGTGTGGTGTGAAGCGGGTTCAAGCCGTGAGTCAGGGCGTACGGCACCCACTCGAAACGCCATGCTTCCTGCGGTGCGTCACTGTAGGAATTGACTCCAATTAGGCGGTTGCTCGGGTCGACCCATACAGGCAGCGTCCACAGGATGGCCGCCCCGATGTATATGCCCAACGCCGCCGCTGCCGGTGAGCAAGTCAGCCGCCTTCCTAGCCGGCTTGACACGGCGAGCCTCGATCTCGCATAGCGGCCGATGGACTTGCCGCGTTCAGCGCCCACGCTCAGCCCGGCGACAGGCCCACCGTCCCATCCGCAGCGGCCGACGTCATCGTCAACCGATCCTCGTCCGACGAGCCCAGCCGGGCTCCGGCCAAAGCCAGACCGCACAAGATCATCACGATCGCAATGTAGTAGTAGTCAAAGAACGCCCACTTCGCGAACATGAACATGACGGCACTTCCGAGGCCCGCTCGCGCACACGCGCTGCCCAAATCCGGCGCCGGCCACCTTGCCAGCGCTGCCAACACGATCGCCCCCACCGTCAGCCCCACCCACCACGGTAGCGGTCCCAGCCCATAGGCCGTCAAGGCACCATTCACAGAAAGCGACCCCGCATAGGTGGGGGCTCGCAGAATCGGTGCCACCATGTCTGACCAAAGCGCTGCTGGACCGATCGAGATCGCGATCGCCGCATAGACGGCTCCTGCCCCGGCGGCAGCCGTGAGCAGGTCGCGGCGGCTCCGGCGGCTTCCGATCGCAACCATCACCACTGCGGGTACCACTAGCAAGACACACAGCAGTCCCAGCGCCAGCAGCAGCACGGAGACCGTCCGATGGTGGTCCCGCGTCACCAGCCATCCCACCACGAAGACGAGGCCGTAGGGCTCAGGCCAGCTCTGCAATGTCATGTACATCGTCGCGGGCAAAGCGATCGCGCACGCCGCCACCCTCACGCCCATAGACCGACCGCTGAGCCGCCAGGCGGCCCAGACGAGCAGACCATACGTCACGCCTGAAAGGACGAGGTCGACCGACCTCACGTCACCGATCGCAGCCCCTGGAGCTGCCAAGACCGCGATTGCCGGACCATAGGGGAAGTGGAAGTACCTCACTCCCGGGATGGTCGCCCGCGCCATCACCGCGTACGGGTTGGCACCGTGAAGGATGGCTAGCCCCGCTCGCTGGATCAGGACGAAGACGTCGATCCTGCGGTGACCCCACGTCCAGAAGGTCACCATGATGCTGGCCACAGCGACCCCGCTCACCAGCAATGGCATTCCGATCCATCGCCGGTTTGGCTGCCACGCTGCGTATCCTGCCGCCAACCCGCTCGTCACGGCTAACCCCACGATAAGCGGCGACTGCGGATCGATGCGAGCGTTGGACAGGCCGAGCCCGAATGCGACCACCGCCCACACAGCAGCCGGTGCACTTTCCCACCGCCTCGGTGACGTAAGCGCCAAGGCCACCAGCCCGACCGACGTGATCAGGAGGGCCCCCGCCGTTGCCGAAAAGTACCCGCCCGCCTCCTCATCGGCTAGCATCATCACCCCAAGGCCGACCAAAAGCAGCACTCCGCGCGTTGCTGCCGGGCTTCCCCGGACCCGCTGACCTTCGGCCGCCGAGATAACGTGATGGTGATGGTCGCCCCGCCCGTCCGTCACCCCCACATCCCCGCACCGTCAGCTGCAGATGCCCCTCGCATATCTCGGCCAGCTGGCGCGGCTCCGCTCGTCCGCCGGATTCGTTCGCACATCCGGGGTCCTCCAGCCCGCCCGGCTACTCGTCTGTGACCCTCGGTCCGTGCCGTCCACCACCATGCCCCAGCCACCCGGTCGGTTTTCTCCCCGGACCCCGCCACGGCCGGCGCAACTGACCCCGACTCTGAGCTTCCAACCCGCAGCCGCCTCACAACTGCGACCGACCCGCCACGCCCCTCGCCAGGACGGACTCATCGCGCTCGAACTCCGCCGTCACGATCGACAACACGATCACATCCTCGAACTTGCCACCCTTGAAGATGTGCTCGCGCAGGGAAACGTCCCTCCGGAATCCCGCCCGCTCGTGGAAGCCGATCACG
>DAHUZL010000082.1 GCA_027306655.1 Candidatus Dormiibacterota bacterium | reverse complement strand
GGGCGCCCTACGCGGCGGTGCGCCGACCGGAGTCCCAGCGCAGGAAGGCGTCGATGAACCCATCGAGATCGCCCTCCAGGACCCCCTGGACGTTGCCGACCTCGTGGCCGGTGCGCAGGTCCTTGACCATCGTGTAGGGCTGGAGCACGTAGGAGCGGATCTGGTTGCCCCACTCCGGGCTGGCGACATCGCCCTTGATGTCGGCCAGGTGCTGGGCCCGCTGCTCCCGCTGGCGGGCGAGCAGGCGCGAGCGCAGCACGGTCCAGGCCACCGCCCGGTTCTGCTGCTGGGAGCGCTCGTTCTGGATCGCCACCACGATCCCGGTGGGGACGTGGGTGAGCCGGACCGCCGAGGAGGTCTTGTTGACGTGCTGGCCGCCGGCGCCGGAGCTGCGGTAGACGTCGGTTCGGACCTGGTCTTCGTCGACCTCCACCTGGACCGTGTCGGGGATCTCGGGGTCGACCTCGACCAGGGCGAAGGCGGTGTGGCGCCGGTGCTGGCTGTCGAAGGGGCTGATCCGGACCAGCCGGTGGACGCCCTTCTCCGCCCGCAGCCGGCCATACGCGCGGGGGCCGGCGATCCGCACGGTGGCGCTCTTGAGGCCCGCCTCCTCCCCCTCCGACTGCTCCAGCAGCTCCGCCTTGAGGCGGTGGCCGTCGGCCCAGCGCAGGTACATCCGCAGCAGCATCTCGGCCCAGTCCTGGGCGTCGGTGCCGCCGGCGCCGGCATGCACCCCGAGCAAGGCCGGGTGATCGGCGTACGGGTCGGCGTAGAGGAGGTCCAGCTCGCGGCGGTCGAGCTCCTGGGCCACCTGCTCGCAGTCGGCCGCGACCTGCTGTTCGAGGTCGGGATCGCCGGCCCCCAGGTCGGCCAGCTCGCGGGCATCGGCGGTGCGGCGCTCGAGAGCCTGGAGGTCGTCGAGCTCGCCCCGCAGCCGGCTCAGCTCCTGGCCGCGCTCCTGCATCGCCTGGGGATCGTCCCAGGCGCCGGGCACGCCCATCGCGCCCTCCAGGACGGCGGCCCGGGCCGTCTTGGCGGGGGCGTCAAAGGTGCTCCTTGAGCTGCTGCACCCGGCGGTACAGCCCCTCGGCGCGCTCCTGCAGCTCGGTCATCCTCAGCCCTCGGCTTGGGCGCCGTGGCAGCGCTTGTACTTGCGCCCCGACCCGCAGGGGCAGAAGGCGTTGCGGCCGACCGCGGGCACGGTTCCGACCGGGCCCGACCCCCGCCGGGGCGGCCCGGGCGTCGCCCCCAGGCCCGCGAGCGCCCCCGGCCGCGTGACCCCCGCCATCGCCAGCTCAGGGGTCGCCATCAGCGGGGCGAGGTCGGCCTCCGCGGCCGCCGCCGCCGCCGCGCCCGCGGCGCCCAGGTGGGGCGCGTCGGGGTGGATCGCCAGCCCCTCGGGCGCGAGGAACTCCGGCGGGGGCGCCCCTACCTGGATCTCCATGTGGCTGAGGAAGCGGACCACCTCCTGCTTGATCTCGTCCTGGAGCTCCTGGAAGGTGCCGAAGGCCTCCTCCTTGAAGACCACGAGGGGGTCGCGCTGGCCCAGCGACTGCCAGCGGATGTCGTCCTTGAGGTGCTCCATCAGGGTGAGGTAGTCGGCCCACTTGGTATCGACGATCTCCAGCATCAGTTGGGTCTCGGCTGCCCGGATCACCTCCTCGGGGTAGGCGGCCTCCTTCTCCTCGTAGAGGCGGTGGGCCTCCTTCACCAGGGTCTCCTGGACCTGCTCGGGAGTCTCGCCGAGGGCCTCCAGGTCGACCGACTCCGCCGCCGGGAACGGCACCAGCCCCTGCAGCCGCTGCCACATCGCCTCCAGCTCCCACTCGTGCCGGTTGCGGCCGTGGCAGTAGAGGGCGACCGTGTCCCGGATCACCTCGTCCATCCACTCCAGGAGGTTGGCGCGGGTGTCCACCCCCTCCAGGATCCGGTCGCGCTCCTCGTAGATCACCTCCCGCTGGCGGTTGACCACGTCGTCGTACTCGACCACGTAGCGCCGGTTGTCGAAGTTGAAGCCCTCCACCCGGGACTGGGCCCCCTCGATTTGGCGGCTGACCAGGCGCGACTCCAGCGGGGTCTCGTCGTCCACCCCCAGTCGCTGCATCCAGCCCTGCATCCGCTCCCCGCCGAAGACCCGCATCAGGTCGTCCTCGAAGGAGAGGTAGAAGCGGCTCTCGCCGGGGTCGCCCTGGCGCCCGGAGCGGCCCCGGAGCTGGTTGTCGATCCGGCGCGACTCGTGCCGCTCGGTGCCGATCACGTAGAGGCCGCCGAGCTCGGAGACCCCCTCCCCGAGGACGATGTCGGTGCCGCGGCCGGCCATGTTGGTGGCGATCGTGACCGCCCCCGGCTGCCCGGCCCCCGTGATCACCTCCGCCTCCCGCTCGTGCAGCTTGGCGTTGAGGACCTGGTGGGGCACCCCCCGCTTCTCCAGGATCCGGGCAAGCCGCTCGCTCTTCTCGATGCTGACCGTTCCCACCAGGACCGGCTGGCCCTTCTGGTGCCGCTCCTCGATGTCGTCGGCGATGGCGCTGAACTTGGCCTCCTCGCCCCGGTAGACGAGGTCGGGCTGGTCCTGGCGCACCATCGGGCGGTGGGTCGGCACCGGCACCGCCTCCAGGTGGTAGATCTTGTGGAACTCCTCCGCCTCGGTGGCGGCGGTCCCGGTCATCCCCGCCAGCTTCTCGAAGGTGCGGAAGTAATTCTGAAAGGTGACGGTGGCCAGGGTGCGCTGCTCCTGCTCGACCCGGAGCCGCTCCTTGGCCTCGATCGCCTGGTGCAGGCCGTCGCTCCAGCGCCGGCCCGGCATCGTCCGCCCGGTGAACTCGTCCACGATCACGATCTCGGCGTCCTTGACGATGTAGTCGACGTCGCGCCTGTAGATGGCGTGGGCTCGGAGCGCCTGGTTGAGCTGGTGGGCCTCGTCCACGTGCTCGATGTCGAAGATGTTGTGGATCCCGGTCGCCCGCTGCACCTTGTCGACGCCGGCGTCGGTGAGCGAGGCGGACTTGGTCTTCTCGTCGATGGTGTAGTCGTCCTCGGGCCGGAGCCGGCGGACCACATCCGCGTATTGGTAGTACTTCTCGGTCGACTCCTGGGCCGCCCCGCTGATGATGAGGGGGGTGCGGGCCTCGTCGATCAGGATCGAGTCGACCTCGTCGACGATGGCGAAGTAGCGGTCGCGCTGGACCCGCTGGTCGATCGAGCGGGCGAGGTTGTCGCGCAGGTAGTCGAAGCCGAGCTCGTTGTTGGTGGCATAGACGATGTCGCAGGCATAGGCCTCCTGGCGGGAGACCGGGCGGAGGTGGCGGAGCCGCTCATCGTGGTGGGACTCGTCGGAGTGCTCGGGGTCGTAGCGGAGCGACTGCTCGGGGATGATCACCCCCACCGAGAGCCCGAGGGCATCGAGGTAGGGGGCGTTCCAGCCGGCGTCACGCCGGGCCAGGAAGTCGTTGACGGTGACGAGGTGCACGCCCCGGCCGGTGAGGGCGTTGAGGTAGAGGGCGAGCGAGGCGACCAGCGTCTTGCCCTCGCCGGTCTTCATCTCCGCGATCTTGCCCTCGTCGAGGATGGCGGCGCCGATCAGCTGCACGTCGAACGGGCGCATCCCGAGGTGCCGGCGGGCGCCCTCGCGGGCGACCGCGAACGCCTCGGCCCGGAGGGCCTGGAGCTCCTCCCCGGCCTCCAGCCGCTG
>DAHUZL010000081.1 GCA_027306655.1 Candidatus Dormiibacterota bacterium | reverse complement strand
CCGCCCAGCGGCGCCGGCTCCCACCGTCGGCCTTCGCGCTGCCCGAGCGCCGCCTCTATCCCATCATGGACCGCGGGCATGCCCGGGCCGCCCTGGGCCGCTGCGCGCATGATTGTTCAGGCTCAGAGCGCCGGCGGGTCCGGGCCGCCGTCCGCCTCCGCTACCCGGACATTGGGAGGACCTGACCATGGACACCAGCTTGTACGCCCCGGCCGCGACGGAGGGACCGGCCGCGACGGAGCCGCCCGTTCCCGACCCGACCGCTGACCACGCGTCGCTGCTCGCCGATCTCGAGAAGCGCCTCCACGACCTCGAGGCTTTCGTGCACCGGCACCTGGGCCATCCCGTCGCGGGCACCCCAGTCGAGAACGGCTCGGCATGACGCAGGCGCCCCTGCCCCCCGCCCCCCCCCCGCCGGCCGCGCCGCCGAACCCCCTCGCGGGCCTGCTCGCCGGCCTGGCCCCGGGGATGGCCCGGGCGGCCGCCGGCGGCGCCGCGACGGCCGTCCTGACGCGCCTCCAGGTCGTCGTCGGGGGCCTCGCCGGCGTCGCGGTCGCGGCCCTCGACGTGGCGGTCTGGCACCGGCTCGGCATTGCCTTCGACTCGGGGCTCATCGTCGCCAGCCTGGGAGCCGTCATCGGGCACGGGTTCGCGGTGAAGGCGTGACCGACGCGCCGACCGGTCCGGCTCGGTTCGCCACCGGCCGGCTCCCCCACGATCCCGCCTGGCTCGCCGGCCTCCCGCGCCTGGAGGCCCTCACCGACCTGGCGGGGCTCCCTCCCTGCCCGCCGAGCTGGCACGACCGCCCCGTCATCGACGGCGTCGACCTGTATCCCCTCGACGGCAACGACGCCTGGGGCGACTGCGTCCCGGCCTCGATGGCCCACCTGCGCACGAGCTTCCAGCGCCGTTGCGGCCGGACCATGGTCGACGGCGCCCCGGCCATCGTCGACTGGTACCAGGCCCAGACCGGGTCGACCACGCCGCCCGGGCCGGGGATGACCGCCCAGCAGGCGTACGACGTCTGGCGGGCGAGCAACTTCCCCACCCCCGCCAACCGCACGGAGCGGGCGGTGGCGCTCGCCACGGTCAGCCCGTCGACCGCGCCCGAGACGCTGAAGCGGCTGTGCTGGCTCTTCCGCGGCCTCTGGCTGTCGTGGGACCTCCCCGCCAGCTGCTTCGCGATGTTCGATCAGGGACTCTGGCACGTGGACGGCCCTCCCGCCGGCGAGCTCCACATGACCGCGACCGTGGGCTACGGCGCGGGCGGCTGGGACACCGCCACCTGGGGCGAGATCATCGGCACGACCTTCGCCTTCCTCCCCGCCTACAGCGACATGGTCGGGGTGGTCCTCGGGTCCGACTGGGCCCGGGAGCCGAGCCTCGACCCCGAGCGCTACGCGGCCCTGGAGGCGATCGTCACCCGCCTCGGCGCGGTCCCGTAGGCGCGCGTGGGAGCGGCGAGTGCCCGGGTGCGGGACACGGTCGACCTCCGCCGGGGCGACGGCTCCGGGACCGTCGAGCGCGTGCCCGCGGTCGCCCTCGGCGACCCCACCTACGAGGCGCGCGGGGCCGTGCTCCTGGTCGATGACGGCGAGCGGCGGGCCCTGGCCCTGTCGGCTCAGCGGGCGGGGGAGATTCGCTTCCTCTGGCGCGTTCTGGCTGCCGCGTTCCTCTCTGCGTGCGCCGCGGCCGGCGCCGCCGCCGGCGTGATCACGGCCCTGCACCGGTAGACTAGGGCCGCGTAGACTACGGCCGCATGGACGCCCCCGAGCGCCTCGCCGACGTCGCCGAGCGGGACATCGAGGAACGGGAGGAGCACACCAACGCCCTGCAGCGGATCGCCGCCGCCCTGGAGCGCATCGCCGCCACCGAGGAGCGCGGGCTGGATCTCCACGAGCGCCAGGCAGGAGCCCGGGAGGCCGCGGTCGCGGCCGTGGACCGGGCCGCCGCGGCGGTCGGGCCCGGCAACGACTTCACCGAGCGGCTGGGGCGCGAGCAGCTGGCCTTGCTCCGGGCAATCGCCAAGGACGCGGGCGTCGACCTTCCCGAACCCGGCCC
>DAHUZL010000075.1 GCA_027306655.1 Candidatus Dormiibacterota bacterium | reverse complement strand
AGGTGCTCGAGCGGGCCGTGGCCGCCGCCCAGCCCGGGCGCGGCCGCGATCGCGGCGGCCACGTACCGCTTGGCCCGGCCGACCGCGGTCAGCGGGTCGGTTCCACGGGCGAGGAGGGCGGTGATCGCCGCCGAGAAGGTGCAGCCGGTGCCGTGGGTGTCGGGGGAGGCGATCCGCCGCCCCGCCAGCCGCTCCACCCCGCCGGCATGGACGACGAGGTCGATCGGGGCCCCGGGGGCGTGGCCGCCCTTGACCACGACGAACCGGGGACCGAGCCGGAGGATCCGGCGTCCGGCCGCCGCCGCCCCGGCGAGGTCGGCGACCTCCTGGCCCGCGAGCACCTCGGCCTCGGGCCAGTTGGGGGTGACCACCAGCGCGAGGGGGACGAGCGCGCTGCGCAGGGTCGCGACCGCACCGGCGCGGAGCAGGCGATCCCCGCTCTTGGCCACCATCACCGGGTCGACCACCAGGGGTCCCCAGTCGTGGCGCCGGAGGGACTCCGCGACGGTCCGGATGTGGGCGGCGGTGTAGAGCATCCCGGTCTTGACCGCCGCCGGCGTGAGGTCGGCGGCGAGGGCCTCGACCTGGTCGCGCACGAACGCCGTCGGCAGCGCGGCGATCGCCCGCACGCCGATCGTGTTCTGGGCGGTGCAGGCGACCAGCACCGAGACCCCGTGGACGCGGTGGGCGGCGAAGGCCTTGAGGTCGGCCTGGATTCCGGCGCCGCCGCCGCTGTCGGAGGTGGCGATGGTGGCGGCGATCGGGGTGGGGGCGCTCATCCCGCCGCCTCCGCCCGCCCGCGGACGTCGCCGCCCGGTCGGCGCGCCTCCCACCCCCGCAGGGCGAGATAGGCGCCGACGCTGACGAGCGTCCCCACCACCCCGCTGATGTCGGCGGGCTGACTCCCGAAGAGGTGCCGGGCCAGCGGCGAGACCCAGCCGAACTGTCCCGGGGGCGGCGGCTCGTCGAAGAAGAGGATGGTGGCGGCGGTGCCGATCGCCAGCGCGGCCAGCATCGGCCAGCGCACGCCGTGCTGGAACCAGTAGCCTCGGCGGGCGGTGAGCTGGGCCGGATCGATCCGGGCCGGCCGCACCAGGCTGTCCAGGATCACCACCACCCCCCAGGCCGGGAACCAGACGTAGGTGAGGGTCAGGAAGTTGACGTAGTTGGCCTGGAAGCCGTTGCCGGCGAAGAGGACCAGGGCCGCGATCATGCCGCCGACCACGCCCACGCCCAGCGCGGCCAGCCAGCGGCGCAGGCGGAGCCCCACCGCCAGTGCGCAGAGGGCGGCGGAGTAGACGTTGAGGTAGTTGGAGCTGAGCTCGGCCACGATGATGAAGGCGGCGAACACCGCCGCGAACCAGACCGGAACCAGACGCACGATCAAAGTCGGCAGGAGCAGGTGGGGGTCGGCGGTCTGGATCGCGGCGCCGAGGATGCCGCAGGCGGTGAGGCTCAGCGCGCTGCCGCCCCCGCTGGCGAGGGCGACCGGGGCCGCCCGGGTGGTGGCCGGCAGGTAGCGGGAGTAATCCGCCGCGTAGGTGACCCAGGAGACGATCAAGGCGAAGGTGAGCGTGAAGCCCAGGGCGAGGGTGGCGAGGTGGGGACCGGTCGCCAGCGAGGTGGTGAGGGTGAGGTGCATGTGGCCGGCGGTGAATCCGATCAGGGCGACGCAGATGACGACGAAGAGCGGCACCTGCACGGTCTGGACCACCGCGATGGTGCGATGGCCGAAGACCGCGACCAGGAACGAGACCACCGTGATCGCCCCCAGCAGGGCCCCCACCACCCAGCCGGGGGCTCCCGCCACGCCCGGGAGCGCCCGGGTGGTGGTGACGGCGATGGCGCAGTCATAGGCGAACCACCCGACCGCGATCAGCATCGTCAGCGCGCCGCCGACGGCTGCGCCGCGGCGGCCGAAGACCATCCGCGACTGGACGATCTGGGGGGCCCCGCTGCGGACGCCGGTGATGCTCAGCAGCCCGAGGAAGGCCGCCCCGGCGGTCGCCCCCAGCACCAGCACCCCCACCGCGTCGACGAAGCCCAGCCCCACCGACACCAGCAGCGCCCCCGCGAAGAGCGAGAAGAAATCGGAGAGCGCCCCGGCCCAGATGAAGAAGAGCTCGCGGGGGCGGCCGTGGCGGGCATCGGCCGGGACCGGCTCCAGCCCCCGCAGCTCGACCCTAAGGAAGGTGTCGTCGGCAGGCGGTGGGGCGCTGGAGGCAGGTGCCGCGGTCATGGGCGGGTCCTCGCCCCGGGATCGTCGGGCCGGGGGGCCAGCCGGTGCTTCCCGACGCTGGTGCGAACCAGATCCGGTGATCAGGGTTGGCGTCCTCGCCTCTCAGCGCCCCGGCGGCGCACCCCTAGCGCGACGGCTCCGAGGGGCCGCCCCGCAGGCAGTATAGCCGGGGTCGGGCGGGGCCGTGGGTGAGGCCGTAGGATGCCCGGAATGACGACCCTGGCCGGGTTCGACGCCGTCAACCTGCTCGCCGACCCGCTCTACGGCTACTGCCAGATCACCAAGCCGACCGCCGAGGAGGCGGCCTCGGAGCAGGCCATCCTCGACCACCCCTGGCTGCAGCGGCTGCGCCGCATCCATCAGCTGCAGAGCGCCTGGTGGGTGTTCCACACCGCCGAGCACACCCGCTTCCAGCACGTGGTGGGAGTGATGCACCTGAGCGGCAGCTTCGCCCGCCACCTCTACGACAGCCTGGCCGCCTCGTGCCCGGACACTCCCTCGGCAGCCCTGGTGGAGGAGACGATGCGGGTGGCCGGGCTCTGCCACGACATCGGCCACGGCCCGTTCGGGCACTTCTTTGACCAGGAGGTGCTGCGCCGCCACCAGCTCGACCATGAGGTGGTCGGCCGCACGGTGGTGCTGTCCCTGCTGGCCGACCGCATCGGCGGCCTGCGCCGCAGCCCCTCCGGCCGCTTCGCCGCCGGCGAGGCGGTCGACCCACGCTGGGTGGCCTACGTGATGGCCCCCGCCGAGCTCGACGGCTTCCGCCCGCCGGCCTGGCTGCGCGCCCTCAAGCCGCTCCTCTGCGCGCTGGTCTCCACGGACAACATGGATTACGTCCGCCGTGACTCGTACATGTGCGGGGTCTCGGTGGGGCCGGTCGACGTCGCGCGCCTGCGCCACTACCTCTTCGTCCACCGGGGCGCCCTGGTGCTGCACCAGCACGGCGCCGGCGCCCTCGGGATGTTCCTCAGCGCCCGGCTGTTCCTCTACAACAACATCTACTTCCACCGCACCGTCCGCCGCATCGACCTCCACCTGCGGCCGGTCTTCGCCGACACCGTGGATCGCCTGCTCCCGCCTGGCGACCCGCTCGACCACCTCGACGCCTATCGCGAGCTCACCGACTGGTCGCTGCTGGCGGAGGTCGACCGGCTGCAGCGCGATCCCCGCAGCGAGGCGGAGCGGCGCCTCGGCGACCACTGGGGCCGGGTCACCACCCGGGCGCTCCCCTGGCGTCTCGCCTACGAGCTCTACGAGGAGGTCACCGTCGTCGGGTCCGGGCTTCGCCCGCTCGACGGCCGCGAGCTGGCAGACCGGATCCGCACCGTCCTCCCCGCCCGCTGGCGTGCGGTCGGCCTCGAGGTGGACGTCGCGAGCACCGATCCGCGCCCGGTCAATCCCCTCACCGACGACCGGGTCCTCGACCTCTATGATCCGATCCGCGGGACGGTGCACCGCCCCGGCGCGGTCGACCTGCTCACCCGGCTGCTTCCGCTCCGGACCACCATCCTGCGGGTGTACACCGACAACCCGGCCGCGCGGGACGCGGTCCGGGCCGCCGCCGAGCGGGCGCGGGTCGGACCGGCCGGCGACGGGCCGAGCACGGAGGTGAGTCGGTGATCCTCGAGAATCAGCTGGCGGTGGCGATGGCGCCCACCGACCTCTTCCCGCTCCTGCAGGACCTGGAGCGGGTCGCCCCCTGCCTGCCCGGGGCAACGGTGACCGAGCGGGTGGATCCCACCACCTATCGCGGCCGGGTCACGGTCAAGGTCGGCCCGATCACGGTCGCCTACGAGGGCACCGCCACCGTGGTGGAGGTCGACCCGGCGGCGCTGCGGCTGGTGATGCGGTGCGAGGGACGCGACCCCCGCGGGGCCGGCTCCGCCGCCGCCACGATCACCGCCACCGTCGAGGCCGGCGCCACGGGCGGGTCGGTGGGCCGGATCCGTTCCGACGTGGCGATCACCGGACGGGTCGCCCAGTTCGGCCGTGGCGTCATCGAGGACGTCGCCAGTCGCCTGCTCACCCAGTTCGCCCAGTGCCTGGAGCGGTCGGTGGCCGACACCGCGGCGGCGGCGACGGCGGGACCGCCCGGCCCGCCCGCTGCCGGGCCGGCGCAGGCCCCCGCACCGGCCCCGGCCCCGGTGGCTTCTCCGGTGGCCGCCCCGGCTCCCGCTCCGGGCATGCTCGGCCTGGTGCTGCGGGTCCTCTGGGGCCGGATCCGGCGAGCGCTGGCGGGGGGGCGCGGGCCCAACGGGTAGGAGGGCGGCGGCGGCACGGCGGCGGCGCCGCGGCGGCTCCCGACTCCGGTTTCCGGCGCGCCCGGGGCGCGAGCGCGACCACGGTCTTGACCGGTCAACCTTCCGTCGCGTATCGTCTCGGCCACGTCGTGGACTGGCGCCGGAGGGGGAGAACGTGAGACTGGCAACGCTGGTGACGCCCACCGGGCTGCGTGCCCACGTGCACACCGACTCCGGCTATGTCGACGCCGCCACCGCCCTCGCCGACGAGCGGCTCAGCTCGGTGCGGGCGCTGCTCGCCGCGGGTGCGGACGCGATGCGTCGTCTCGAGTCCGCGAGCGGCCCGGCGCTGGACCCGGCCACCGTCGAGCTGGCGGCCACCGTCCCCGACCCCGGCAAGATCGTCTGCATCGGCCGCAACTACCTCGAGCACGCGCTGGAGGGGGGCAGCCCGCCGCCGACCTGGCCGGAGACGTTCCTGCGCGTCACCGACTCGCTGATGGCGCCCTTCGAGGACCTGGTCGTCCCCGCCTTCACCGAGCAGCTCGACTATGAGGGCGAGTTGGGGCTGGTGATCGGCCGGGGCGGGCACCACATCCCGGCGGCGCGGGCGATGGAGGCGATCGCCGGCTACGTCGTCTGCAACGATTACTCGGCCCGCGATTGGCAGCGGGCCGGGACCCAGTGGACCCCGGGCAAGAACTTTGACCACACCATGCCGGTGGGCCCCGAGCTGGTCACCACCGACGAGGTCGACCCCACCGATGTGCTCTTGGAGACCCGCCTCAACAGCCGGGTCATGCAGTCGGCGCGGACCTCGCTGCTGATCTTCGACGTCCCGAGCCTCATCGAGTACGTCTCGTCGTTCACCACCCTGCGCCCGGGCGATCTGATCGTCACGGGCACCCCCGGCGGGGTCGGCTTTGCCCGCACCCCCCCGGTCTACCTCGGAGCCGGCGACACCGTCGAGGTGTCCATCGAGGGCGTGGGCTCGATCCGCAATCGGGTGGTCCAGCCCGACGCTCCGGCGCCTCCGGGGCCGTGGCAGCCGCTGGCGAAGATGCGACGGGCCGAGGAGCCGCGGACAGCGGCGCCGGCCGGGGGGGCCTGAAGGGCCGCGACGGCCTATCCCGGCGCGCCCGGGAGGAGGTAGCACGCCGGCTCGTCGGAGTCGAGCCGATCCCCGCCGATGGCGAAGAAGGCGGCCGCCGCGCCGGGGTCGTTGCTGAGGCTGCCGTGCACGAGCAGGCCATGCTCGTGGAAGCGCGCCACCAGGCCGGCGTCCCACCGCCCCACCGCCTGGTTGAGGCCGTCGAGGCCGGTGGAGCGGACGAAGCCGAGCGGGTCCTCCAGCCGCTCCGCCACGATCGCCAGCACGGGGATGCTCGCCCCGGCGGCCCGCTTGGCGCTGAGGGCCTGGTCGAGATCGAAGCTCATGAAGAGGGTGCGGTTTTCGGCACGGCGTTGTCGCACCTCCGCCACCGCCCGCTCGGCGAGCACCGAGCCCGCGGGTCCCTTCAGCTCGAGGTGGAGGTCCGGCCGCCCTCGGGCCAGCCGCAGAACCTCGTGGAGGAGCGGCACCCGCTCGCGGGCGAACCGCGTCGCGAACCAGCCGCCCGCATCCAGGGCCCGCACCTCGGCGGCCGACCGCAGGTGGACGGGGCCGCTCCCGTCCGTGGTCCGGTCGAGGGTGACGTCGTGGAGTACCACCACCCGCTCGTCGCGGGTCAGGTGGACGTCAAGCTCGAGCGCGCGCGCCCCCAGCTCGAGTGCGGCCCGGAAGGCGGCGAGGGTGTTCTCCGGTGCCAGCCGCGCGGCCCCGCGGTGGGCTGCGACCCGCGGGTCGGATGGGCGCGCCGCTCCCCGCGGGCGCGGGGCCCGCGGGGGCGGCCTCACCCCGGTGTCAGCTTCTGAGGGACCAGTAGTCGGGGTAGATGTGCTCGGTCGCGTCCTGAGCCTGGACCCCCTGCAGCTTCTTGCTGATCAGCGAGATCTGGTAGTTGGCGTTGGGCAGCGACAGCCAGGGCAGCTCGGTCGCCATGTAGTGGTCGTAGGCGTAGACGGCGGCCGGGGAGCCGGTCTGGTCGGCCACCTGGATCAGGTGGAGGATGGTGGCGATGATGGGCGGGTTGCCCTTGTAGATGAGGGTGGAGGACTGGAGGAGGTCGGGGTCGGCGGGGAAGTAGACGGGGACGTAGGTCCAGTTCGGGGACGACAGGAACCCCAGCGGGTAGCCGCAGCCCCGTCCGGTCGAGGGCACGCAGCTGTACGCGAGGGTCAGGACCTCATTGAAGGGAAGTGACTGCAGGCTGAGCTGGATCCCGGCGGTGGAGAAGCTGGTCTGGAGCGCCTCCATCATCTGCGTGTAGGCGACCGTGCCCGAGGTGTAGAGCAGGCTGAGGTGCAGGCTCTCCCCGCGCCGGATCCCGGCCCCGCATTCCCCCGCCCCAGTGCCCGGGCGGAGGCAGTGGCTGGCGCCGTTCGGCACCACCTTCCAGCCGTGGTCGGTGAGCAGCGCCCGGGCGTCGGCGACGCTGAAGGGGAGCGGATCGGTGGTGACGAACCGGGTCACGTAGGGGTTGGGGGGCACATCCGGGATGGGGCCGTAGTTGGCGACCGCATAGCCCTGGAAGATCCGCTTCACAAAGAGCGGCTCGTTGATCAGGTGCTGCATGGCCTGGCGGAAGTAGAGCTGCTCCAGCACGGGGCCGTAGGCGCGGTTGGCGAACGTGATCCCGATCGAGGTGAAGCCCCACGACAGCCACGGGACGATGCGGAAGGTCTTGGCGAGGTGGGACCTGAGGGTGAGGTCAGTGAAGGGGAGGTAGCCGTAATCGACTTTCCCCGCCTCGATCGAGTTCAGCTCGGCCGTCTCGCTGGTGTAGGGAAGCTCCTCGAGGCGGGCGATCCTGGGCTTGACCGGCCCGGAGTAGCTCCGGTTGACGTCAAAGATGACGAGCCCGGTGCTGGGGTCGAAGCCGTCGTTGGGCTCGAGCCGGAACGGTCCGTCCACCACCTGCCAGAGGGGGTTGGTGTCCCAGGTGGAGAGCAGCTTGGACTGGGTGTCGAGGTATTTGTAGACGGCCTGGGCGCCCTTGGTGGTGAGGTCGTAGTTGCCCACGGCGCCGGAGGTCGACGTCTTGTCCCAGGCGTGCTGGGGGATGGGGTTGATCACGGCGAGGATGTTGCCGAGGAAGTAGCCCGGGCCGTAGACCCGGTTCAGGGTCATGACGAACGTGGTGGGGGAGGGGTAGGCGATCCGGACCACATGGTCCATCCAGTCGCCCGGGGCGTACGCCACCGAGTCCACCTTGTCGGCGAGGAGCAAGTTGAGGAAGAACTCGACGTCGCGGGTGGTGACCGGCTTGCCGTCGGACCACAGGTAGTGCTTCAGGGTGACGGTGACGGTGCGGCCACCGTTGCTGAAGGTGGGCGGGTTGGCGAGGCTGAGGGTGTAGTTGATGGTGGGAGCGGTGCTCTCCGGGTGCCCGAACCAGTACAGCGGCCGCCACATCAGGGGCTGCAGGTAGGTGATGTTGTTGTTGCCCGACTCGGCCCCGTCGTAGAGCGGGAAGATGTAGGTGGGCGGGCTGCCGGGCTGCTCGGCGAAGGTCACGGTGCCGTGCGGGACGGCGGGGCCGCGCGGAGCGGGGGCGCCGCAGGCGGCGAGGACGCCGCCTGCGAGCAGCCCCACCGCCAGCGCCGCCAGGCGCCGCGACGCTCTCCGGACGCGTCCATCGGTCGGTGTGGTCACGCTCTATCCTCCCCACCCTGGCGATCGCTCGCGGCCCTCACATGGCCGCGGCCACTATAGCGGAACCCACTCGGCCGGACGAGCTCAGTCAGGCCGCGCCCGCCCAGCCGAGCCGCCGCGCCAGCCAGTCGACGGCCGCGCCAGCGTCGGCGAAGCGCTGCAGCCCGAGGGCGGCATCGTCCTCGCCCAAAGGACTCCGCACCTGCCAGGTGCCGATCCCCGCGACCGGGCGACCGAGCCGCAGCGCCAGGGCGACCTCGCTCAGGGTACCCAGGCCCCCGCCGATGGCGAGGACGGCGGCCGCGGCCCGGACCAGGAGGAGGTTGCGCCCCTCGCCGAGCCCGGTGGCCAGGGCGAGGGTGAGGGCGGGGTGACCGGCCTCCGGGTCGTCACCGGGAAGGAGGCCGACGACGACCCCGCCCGCCGCCGCCACCGATTCCGCCACCGCCCCCATCACCCCGCCGAGGCCGCCGCACAGGACGGGCCATCCTCGGCCGGCGAGAAGGCGCCCGGCGTCGCGGGCGGCGGTGAGGTCGCGGGGTCGGGGACGGCCCGCCCCGCAGACGGCCACCAGCGGAGGCCGGCCGGCCGCCACCGCCGGGACTACGCCCCCATTAGGCGACCGGGAGCCGGGGTCCGGACGGCATCACCGGCCCGGCGGCGGCGCGGAAGTTCGCCTGGCTGACCTGGGCGGCGAGCTGGGATGCGATCGCGTGGAACACCTGGGCCTCCTCGCCGTCGGGGCGGGCCAGCACCAGGGGCTCCCCCGCCCCGCCGCCGAGCCGGATCCGGGGGTCGAGGGGGATCGCGCCCAGGAAGGGCAGCTCCAGGCGCAGGGCCAGCTCGCGCCCGCCGTCCCGGCCGAACACATCGGTGACCTCACCGCAGTGGGGGCAGCGGAACCCGCTCATGTTCTCGATCACTCCCAGCACCGGGACCCGGAGCTGGCGGAACATCGCGATCCCCTTGGTGACGTCGGCCAGGGAGACGTCCTGGGGCGTGGTCACGATCACTCCGCCGCTCAGCGGGATCGACTGGGCCAGGGTCAGCTGGACGTCGCCGGTTCCGGGGGGGAGGTCGCAGACCAGGTAGTCGAGCTCGTCCCAGGCGACGTCGAAGAGGAACTGGCGCAGCGCATTCACCAGCATCGGGCCGCGCCAGATCACCGGGCGGTCGGGATCCACGATGGTTCCGATCGACATCACCTGGAGCCCGGACCGATCCAGCGGACGGATGCGCTCCCCGGCCGAGCCGGGACGCTCGGTCAGCCCCAGCATGATGGGGACGTTGGGCCCGTAGATGTCGGCGTCGAGGAGGCCGACTCGGGCCCCGGTGCGCTGGAGCGCGAAGGCGAGGTTGACGGCGACGGTGGTCTTGCCCACACCGCCCTTGCCCGCGCTCACCGCCACCACGTTGCGCACCCCCGGCACCTCGGCCCGTCCCGCGACGCCCCGGGTGCGGGAGACGTCCGCGTCCCACTCCAGCTCGACGGACTCGATGCCGGGGACCCGTCCCACCACCGCCGCCGCGATCTCCCGCTCGATCCGGTCCTTCATGGGACAGGCGGGGGTGGTCAGCACCACCCGCATCCGCGCGACCGCACCCTCCACCCGAAGGTTCTTCAGCATCCCCAGCTGCATCAGGGGGCGGTGCAGCTCCGGGTCCTCGACCCGGGCGAGCGCATCCTCCAGCTGGGCCAGCGTCGCGGGTGGACTCATGACGGCTCCGGTGCGGCCGGCGGCTCCCCGGCGCTGGCCGCTCCCCGATCGCATCATACCCGGGCGCCGACCCGACGAATTGTTGCACCTGCGCGCAGGAGGTACGATGGCAGGGTGAACGCCGGGCTCGAGGCCCTCCGCTCCCAGGGTCGCCGGCTGACCCCTCAGCGGCAGCTGGTCTACGGCGCGCTGCTCGACCACCCCGGGCACGCCACCGCCGACGACCTCTTCGCCGGCCTGGCCCGTCGGCTTCCCGGGATCCAGCGGACGACCGTGTACCGGACCCTGGACCTCCTGGTGGAGGTGGGGCTGGCCCGGACCGTCCGGCTGGGGCGCTCCACCTCGTACGAGCCGGTGCGCGAGGGGGTGGAGTCGCACCAGCATCTGGTCTGCGACCAGTGCGGGTCGACCGCCGACGTCGGCCTCCCCGCGCTCTTCGACCGGGTGCGCTCGGCGGCGGAGGCGGTGGGATACCAGGTGAGTCGGATCGACCTGGTCGCCCACGGCACCTGCGCCGGCTGCGCCGCCGCTGGGCCCGCGACGGGCCTGGGGCGCTGACGCGTCCCAGCGGGTGGGGCGCGGCCCCGGCCCCTGTCAGTCGCTCTCCCCCCCGGCCAGCAGCCCGGCGAAGTCGGTCCCGGCGATCACCCGCGCGAACTCCCGGCCCCCGAGCTCGAGCTCCAGCGAGCGGTCGTAGACGAAGGCGTACACATCCGCGAAGGACGCCCCCGGGAATCCGTGCAGCCGGAGCGACTCCGCCAGCTCCGGGCGATCCCCGATCGCGGCCAGGGTCGCCTCCGCCGCCTGGGCGAGCGCCTCCAGGACCCTCAGCTCGGCCTCGTACTCCCCGATCAGCGCGGGCGCCGCCTGCTCCGCCTTGAGCCGGCCGACGCGGCGGCGCAGGTCCTGGATCTCCAGGGCGACATCGTCGTCCACGGCTCCATGGTCGCGCACGCGGCGCCGGTCGTGCGGCCGCCCGGGGCCGGCGGGCCCCCGCGCCCGCTCCGGCCGTCCGACCTCAGTGGATGAGGAAGCTGGTGGCGATGGTGGGGGCGATCAGGATGGCGATGATGTTGACCACCTTGATCATCGGGTTGATGGCCGGGCCGGCGGTGTCCTTGTAGGGGTCGCCGACGGTGTCGCCCGTCACGGCGGCGGCGTGGGCGAGGGTCCCCTTGCCGCCGTGGTGGCCCTCCTCGATGTACTTCTTCGCGTTGTCCCAGGCGCCGCCGCCCGAGGTCATCTGGAGCGCCTGGAAGAGGCCCACCACGATCACGCCGATCAGCATCCCGCCGAGCGCGACCGGGCCCAGGACGAAGCCGACCACGATCGGGGCGGCCACCGGGATGAGGCCCGGGAGGATCATCTCCCGCTGCGCCGCGGCGGTGACGATGGCGACGCAGCGACCGTAGAGGGGCCGGCCGGTCCCCTCCATGATCCCGGGGATCTCGCGGAACTGGCGCCGGACCTCCTCCACCACCCGGCCGGCGGCGCGGCCCACCGCCTGCATCGAGAGGGAGGCGAACAGGACCGGCAGGATCCCGCCGAAGAGCAGCCCGACGATCACCCGGGGGTTGCTCAGGGAGAAGGAGAAGGCATGGCCCGTGTGGTGGGCGAGGGTCTGGGTGTAGCCGGAGAAGAGCACCAGCGCGGCCAGCGCCGCCGAGCCGATCGCGTACCCCTTGGTGACCGCCTTGGTGGTGTTGCCGACCGCGTCCAGCGGGTCGGTGACGCGGCGGACCGCCTCCGGCATGTCGGCCATCTCCGCGATCCCGCCGGCATTGTCGGTGATCGGCCCGTAGGCGTCGATCGCGACCACGATCCCGACCATGCTGAGCAGGGCCATCGCCGCCACCGCCACCCCGTACAGACCGGCGAGGGCGTAGGCGATCAGGATCCCGACGCCGATCACGAGGACCGGGACCGAGGCCGCCTCCAGGCCCACCGCCAGGCCGGCGATGATGTTGGTGGCGTGACCGGTCACCGAGGCGCGGGCGATGCCCCGCACTGGGCCGAACTGGCTGCCCGTGAAGTACTCGGTGATGGCGACGATCAGGATCGTGATGACCACCCCGACCAGGCCGGCCCAGAAGAGGTCGATCGGGGGATGGCCGAGGACGCGCCGGCTGAGGCTGCCGTTGCCCTGGAGCGCCAGGGTGAGGAGCAGGAACCCGACGATCGCGATCACCGCCGCGGCGGCCAGCCCCCGGTAGAGCGCGCCCATGATCCAGGTGCCCCGGCCCATCCGCACGAAGAGCATTCCCAGGATCGAGGCCACGATGCTGATCGCCCCGATCAGGAGCGGGTAGACGATCAGGGCGAAGTTGTGGAACTCGAGCCCGCCCAGGAGCATCGCCGCCACCGCGGTGACGGCGTACGTCTCGAAGAGGTCGGCCGCCATCCCGGCGCAATCGCCGACGTTGTCGCCGACGTTGTCGGCGATCACGGCGGGGTTGCGGGGGTCGTCCTCGGGAATGCCGGCCTCGATCTTGCCGACCAGGTCGGCCCCGACGTCGGCGGCCTTGGTGTAGATGCCGCCCCCAAGCCGGGCGAACACCGAGATCAGGGAGGCGCCGAAGGCGAGCCCGACGATGGCCTCCGGGCGGTTCATGATCCAGAACGCGATCGTGACCCCGAGCAGGCCGAACCCGACCACGAACAGACCGGTGACGGCACCCCCGTTGAAGGCAACCCGGAGTGCCGGCCCGATCCCGCTGCGGGCGGCCTGGGCGGTGCGCAGATTGCTGCGCACCGAGACGTTCATTCCGACGTAGCCGGCGGCGGCGGAGAGCGACGCGCCGAAGAGGAACAGGAGCGCCGTCTGCCACCCCAGGGCGGGACTGACCAGGCCGCCCAGGGCGAGCAGCCCCGCCAGCACCAGCCCGATCACGGCGATGATCGAGTACTGGCGGTTGAGGTAGGCGGAGGCACCCTCCTGGATCGCCCGGCTGATCTCCTGCATGCGCTCGTTGCCGGGGGAGCGGCGGAGGACCCAGACGGTGAGCCCGCCCCCGTAGACGAGCGCCAGGAGGCCGGCGGCGAGCACCGGGATCAGCACGGTTCGGGTCATGGGGGTCTCCGGGCCCGACCGTGCGACCGCGAGGGCGCGGAGGTCAGTGGAGGAGGTGGCGGCGCACTCCGGGGCGCCGGGAGGACGGCGGGATTATAGCGGGCGGTCCCCCCGGCCCCGGCGTGCCTGGGCCGTTCGAGATGGGCAGAGCCCGGGCGCGGAGCGGGCACCGGGGCCGCGGGAATAGTGTGGGACGACAGCATGGGCACCACCCGGCGCGCCCCCGCCGCCGACCCCGGTGACCCCCGGCCGGCGCCCGCGGCCGCGGGGCCGCCCGGGGGCCGCGGCCGCGGGCGGCCCGCGGCGGAGAGCTGGATCATCGCCGTCGGCGACGAGCTCCTCGACGGGCACACCCTGGACACCAACTCCGCCTGGCTGGCCGCCCAGCTGCGGGCCACCCCCTTCCCCTGCCGACGGATGGCGGTCGTCCCCGACCAGGAGGCGGCGATCGTGTCCGAGCTCGCGGCGGCGATCGCGGGGCCGGCCGCTCGGGTCTTCTGCTGCGGCGGCCTCGGACCCACCCCCGACGACCGGACCCTGGCCGCGGTGGCGCGGGCCCTCGGGGTCCCGCTGCGGGAGCACCCGGCCGCGCTGGCGCACATCGAGGGGGTGGTGACCCGCATGCACGCGGCGGGGTGGGTCGCCAGCCCGGTCGTCAATCCCGGCAACCGCAAGATGGCCCTGGTCCCGGAGGGCGCCACCATGCTCCGCAATCGCGCCGGGATGGCACCGCCGCTCGCGATCGCCCTGAGCGGGGATGGGGACCGATGGCTGTTCGTGGTGCCCGGGGTGCCCCGCGAGCTGCGCACGGTGGTGGCCGAGGAGATCCTCCCCGCCTACTGCGCCGGCGCCCCCGCAGCCACCTCCGAGGACGTCACCTATCGCGGGATCGGCGAGTCCACCTTCTATCCCCTGCTCCGGGAGCTGGCCGAGACCTTCCCCGACGTGCGCTTCGGCTCGTATCCCCGGCCGACCGGGGGCGAGGTCGTGATCCGGGCCACCGCCGCGAACCCCGAACGACTCCGCCTCGCCGTCGACGCGCTGCGCGCGCGCAGCGACAGCCTCACGCCTCGGCGGTCACCCGCAGGTTGATCGCCCGGGGCCCCTTGGGGCTCTCCTGGACGTCGAACTCCACCGCCTGCCCCTCCCGCAGGCTGTCGAACTCCACGCCGCTGCGCAGCGTGGAGCGGTGGAAGAAGACGTCGCCGCCATCCTCGCCGCGCACGAAGCCGTAGCCCCGATCGATCACCACCGTCTTGATCTGTCCGTGTGCCATCGACGCCCCTCCGCGCTCCGCTGCTGGGTCACCAGGCTAGCCACGGGTGCGCCCCACCGTCGCCGGTGAACTCGCGGTTCGGAGCCGCCGTCCCGAGCCGGGAACACGCGTGCGCCCGACCTCGGAGGGGCGAGGTGCCCGTCCCCGACCGCGGAGGGGCTCGACCTCTCGCCGGACGGCGGCCGGCGATGGGGACGCCCCGACGTCGGGGAGGGACCCGGTCGTCCCCCGGCTCACGCGGCGCGGTACCGCTCGACGAAGCCAAGATCGAGCTCCAGCCCCCACCCGGGGCCGGTGGGAACTGGATAGGCGCCGTCCTCGAGCGCGGGCCGGTTGGCGATCAGGTTCCAGAAGATGGGGTCGCGGTCGGGCAGGAATCCCTCGACCAGCGTGCCGTGGCTGACCGATGCCAGCAGCTGCGCCGAGATCTGGGGTTCCTCGTGGTGAGCCATCCGCACGCCCGCCAGGGCGGCCATGCCGGCGACCCGGCGCCATTGGGTCGGGCCGCCGCTCCACGAGGCGTCGAAGTTGCAGTAGTCCACCGCGCCCAGGGTCAGCAGCTCGCCGACGCCGGCAGGGGTGGTCTCCCCCTGACCGGCCGTGATCGGCATGGCTGCCATCATCCGCACGTCGCGCATGGCCCGGCGGTCGTTCTGCCAGTGGCACGGCTCCTCGAACCAGATGAGGTCGCAGTCGTGGACCCGGCGGGCGAAGTCCACCGCCTCGAAGACGCTCCACCCCTGGTTGGCGTCAACGGCGATGATGAAGTCGGAGCCGATCGTCCGCCGCAGCCGCCGCACCCTCTCGGCGTCCTCCTGCGGGGACCGGCCGCCGACCTTGAACTTGCAGCCCGCCAACCCCAGCTCCCGGTAGCGCTCCGCTTCGAGCTCGATCGCACCGGGCTCGTCCGAGTAATAGCCGGCGATCGCGATGAAGGGCAGGCGATCGGCGTAGCCACCCCAGAGCCGGCCCAGCGACACGCCCAGAACCTTGCCGACTAGGTCCCAGAGGGCGCTGTCCACACACGCCATCGCCTGCAGGGCGAGGGTGCGGTCGCGGAGGATGTCCAGGGTGATCGGCAGCATCCGCTCCCAGCAGAGCTCAGGCCGGCAGCCGTCGAGGCCCAGCAGGAGCGGGGTGGCCTCCTCCCGGATGATGCGCACGATCTCCGCCTGCTCAGCGTCAGCGTCGCCGTTGTACGCCTCCCCAACTCCGCCGTCGGCGGTGCGTACCCGGGTCAGGATGGTGCATCGATTGCGCATGGAATAGTGACTCCCGTGGAAGGTGCGCTGAAGCGGCACCCGCACGGGGATGGTCTCGATGGCGACGATCTCGGATCCACGTGGCGATGTCATCCGACCGGCCTCCTCACAAGCGCCCGGCGGTCCCAGCTGCCCACCGTCCCCGCTCGCGAGGCGGGATCATGGCCCCGGGGCCCGTGAGGCACGATAATGGTGGAATCGTTTGCAGACAGGGTAGCCGCGCGCGCTCGCCCGGTCAATCCTGGTGGGAAGCCCGCCGCCCCCGCGAGGTGGGGCGGCGGGCATCAGCGGCGGAGGATGCGTGACCGAGGACATGGCGGCGCAAGCTCCGGCGTTCAGGCCGGAGGTTGCCGCCCTCAGCCTGGTGCCCCTTGGTCCCCGCGTCGCGCGGGATAATGCCGTCATGGCCGCCGCCCGCACCCCGCATGCGCGCACGCGTCCAAGAGATGCGCCGACGCACGTGGCCTCCTGGCCGCTGCGGCCGACCCCCCGCGACCGTGGGGTGATCGAGCGCCGATTCGAGGGGGGCCGGCGCGTGCAGAACGCCTGCCTGGGGGAGAGCTTGCGACGGGCCGCGGCGGTCCGCGCGGACCCCGCGTTTGCGGCAGCGAAGGCGTTGCCGCGGGGTGCGCCGCGCAGTCCCGCCGCGGGCGCGCGCGCCACCGCGTTTGGCGCGGTTGACGCGGCGCATGGGTTTACTGAGAGCGCCCTGCTGACGTTCGGCTCGGGGCTGCGCCGGACCTGGGTTCGGGACCAGGTTCCCGCCCAGGAAGCGCAGGTCCTGGCCCGGCGGGCCTTCCAGGCGGTCCAGCTGCGCGTCGCCGTTCGGGAGGGCGTCCCGATCGGGCTCCAGTGGACCGCCGGCTTCGTGATCCCGTTCGCCCCGACCCGCACCCGGGCGGCAGAGGCGGAGTGGGCCCGGATCGTGGCCCACATCGCCGCCGGGCACGTTCGATACGTGCGCATCGTCCGGACCATCGTCGGGACCAGGGCCACCTACCGCGCCCAACTGGTTCTGGACGCGCCCGCGCCGGTCCGCCACCCGGTGGGGACGGAGCTGGTGAGTCTGGACCTCGGCCCGTCGACGGTCGACGTGGTGTCGGACACCCAAGCGCTCACCGTCCCGCTCGCGGATGGCGTGACGACCCAGACCGCGCGGGTGCGCCGGTTGCAGCGGCGGTTCGATCGCCAGCACCGGGCCGGGAGCCCGGCGTGCTTCGATGCCCGCGGCCGCCATGGGGCCGGCCGGTGCGCCTGGACCCCCCGCTCCCGCAACGCCGCGCGGACCCAGCGACAGCTCGCCGACGCCCACCGGCGGCGGTCAGCGCATGTCGCCACCAGCCACGGCCGGCTCCTGAACCGGCTCCTCGCGCTCGGCCCCGACCTCCGTACTGAAGCGCTCAACTACGTCGCGTGGCAGAAGACCTTCCCCCGCTCGGTGCGGGACCGCGCCCCCGGGGCGTTCATCGCGACGGCCCGCCGCAAGGCTGCAAGTGCTGGCGGCGGGCTCACCGAGTACTCCCCGTGGACCACGGCCCTGTCGCA
>DAHUZL010000072.1 GCA_027306655.1 Candidatus Dormiibacterota bacterium | reverse complement strand
CCGCTTGAATGACTTGCCAACTTGGCGCGTGGTCGGGGAGACAGGACTCGAACCTGCGACCCCCAGTCCCCCAGACTGGTGCGCTAACCACCTGCGCCACTCCCCGGTCCGGGAGGGGAGGATAGCACGGGCCGCGGTCGTCCCAGCGGGACCCGTGCTCGGGACGGGTGGCCGCTGGACGTCAGGGGGACGTCGTCAGGCGGTCGCGGATGAGGGCCTGCTCGGCGCGGTTCTGGGTGAGGGCCAGGGCGCGGACATCGGCCCGAGCGGCCTCGGCGCCGCGGCCGAGCCGCCGCAGCAGCGCCGCCCGGGTGGCGTGGAAGAGGTGGTAGCGCTCGAGCGCGGTCGCGAGCCGGTCAACGTCGGCCAGTGCCCGACCGGGTCCCTCGATGTGGGAGACGGCGATGGCGCGGTTGAGCGCGATCACCGGCGAGGGGTCGAGCGCGGCGAGCAAGCCGTACAGGGCGACCACCTGAGCCCAGTCGGTCGCCTCCCACGAGGGCGCCTCGCAGTGGACCGCCGCGATCGCCGCCTCCACCTGGAAGCGACCGGGCCGGCCATCGGCGGACGTCCTCTCGATCAGGGCCACGGCTGCCTCGATCCTGCGGCGATCCCAGAGGGCCCGATCCTGGCGCTCCAGCGGGACCAACCGTCCGGCCGCGTCGAGGCGCGAGGGCCAGCGGGCAAGATGCAGGCGGATCAGGGCGAGCAGGCCCCGGGGCTCCGCCTCGTCTGGCAGCAGTCGGGCCATCAGGCCCGCCAACCACTCGGCGTCCTGGGCCAGGTCGCGGCGGAGGGGGGGATCGCCCGCGGTGGTGAGGTAGCCCTCGTTGAAGACGAGGTAGACGACGGTGAGAGCCTCGCCGAGGCGGGCGGGCAACTCTGCAGCGTCGGGGACACGGTAGCGGATGCCGGCGGCCACGATCTTGCGCTTGGCACGGCCGATGCGCTTGGCCAGGGTGGCCTCGGAGAGGAGGAAGGCCCGGGCGATCTCGGGGGTGGTGAGTCCCACCACGGCCCGGAGCGTGAGCGCGACCTGTGCCTCCCGGGCCAGGGCTGGGTGGCAGCAGGTGAAGATGAGGCGAAGGCGATCGTCGAGCTCGCCCCGCTCGACCGGGGGGATGGCGGCGATCAGCGCCGCCTTCTCACGCCAGCGCGCCTCGCGCCGGGCGCGGTCCACCCCCTTTCGTCGCGCGGTGGTCAGCAACCAGGCGCCGGGACGCTCGGGGGGGCCCTCTCGCGGCCAGTGGTGCATCGCCTCCGCCACCGCCTCGGACACCAGCTCCTCGGCGAGGTCGAAGTCGCCGAGGCGGCGGACCAGGCTCGCCGTGAGCCGGCCCGCCTCCTCGCGAAAGACGCGTTCGAGCAGGGCGCGGGAGTCGATCGTCCTCTCAGCGCTCGGCGACAGGACGGACCTCCACCTTGCCGCTGGGCACGGGAAACGTCCGCGCGATCGCGACCGCCTCGTCGAGGTCGGCCACCTCCAGGATGCCGTAGCCGCCGATCGCCTCCTTGGCCTCCATCAGCGGACGGTCGATGACCACGGAGCGCCCGCCCTCGATGACGACGGTGGTCGCCGTCTCGGGCGGCTGGAGCCGGTGGCCGCCGACCAACTTGCCCGCGGCGACGTGCCCGTCCCACCACCTGGCGATCTCGCCGAAGACACGGTCGCGGGCTTCGGCGGTCGTACCCTCCTGCCACTCGCCTCGGGTCAACAACAGCATGTACTTCATCGTGAGCCTCCCTGCGAACAGCGGGTCGATCCTACCCATCCAACGAACAACGGCGACGAGAATGGACGACCCGATCCGCCCCCACCGACGCATCCCCTGGACGTTGGACCCGGAGCGTCGAGCCGATGCTCCACGCGGCGAGCCGGCACGCGAGAATGGGCTGGACGGTCCGGGGCCATGAGGGTCGGGGTGGAGCAGGCCGAGCTCGTCGTCCGCAACGGACGCGTTCGCACGATGGACCACGCCCAGCCGGCCGCCGAGATGGTGGCGGTGGGGAAGGGGAGGATCGTGCGGGTCGGGACGGACCGCGAGGCCGAGGAGCTGATCGGCCGTCACACCGAGGTCGTCGACGCCCGCGGCGGCTCGGTCCTGCCGGGGTTCGTGGACGCCCACAACCACGCCCGGCTCGGCTCCGACCCGGGCGACGTCGACCTCGCCGGTGCCACCAGCCTGGATGAGATCCGGCGGCGGCTCGATGACGGGGCCGCGGTCCATCCCGACGGCGGGTGGGTGGTCGGGGAGGGCTGGAACGCCTCCGCGCTGGGCGGGCGGATGCCCACCGCCCAGGACCTCGATGGGGTGGCCGGGGGACACCCGGCGTTCCTCCTCAGCTACGACGTCCACACCGTCTGGCTCAACCGGGCGGGGCTGGAGCGGTTCGGGATCGATCGCACGACCGAGCGGGTCCCGTTCGGGGTGGTCGAGCGCGACCCCGCCACCGGGGAGCCGACCGGGATGCTGCACGACTTCGCCGTGCTCGGGCTGTCCCGGCGCGGGCTCGCGGCGCTGGAGCCGGTGGTGCCCCATTACGGCCGCGAGCGCCAGTACCG
>DAHUZL010000061.1 GCA_027306655.1 Candidatus Dormiibacterota bacterium | reverse complement strand
CGTCGACTACATCTTCCGCTGGCTCGGCGCCCGCTTCCTCCCCGCCGAGGAGCGCGCCGCACTCGGCGTGATCGACCGAGGCCCGAGCCCGATGGAAAGCGCCGCCATCGAAGAGGTCGCCCCGTCGGCGGGGGAGACCCGCGCCAGCGCCGCCGCCTCCGCCGCCACCGCGGCCCCCGGGCACGTTCCCGGCAAGCAATTGGTGGCGGGACAGGCCTTCTGGAACCAGGAGGACGCGCCGTCATGCGCCGACTGCGGGTCTCTCATGGTGCGCAGTGGCGCCTGCTACAAGTGCATGAACTGTGGTGCCTCGTCAGGGTGCTCATGATGGGATGGTGTTGATCTCTACGGGGAGACCTTGTGACACGTCCTCTGAACCTCACATGGGCCACGATCATCGTCTTGTTGGCCTAGCTGATCGGCGACGCAGAGTCATTTGGTGAGATCGCCACAGACGCTCAGCGAAGCCGACCGGCGCCTCGCCGCCGCATGGGCTGCGGACTGTGCAGAGCGGGTCCTGGGGTTGTTTGAGGCCGAAGCTCCGACAGACAATCGCCCTCGTTCTGCAATCGCCCGTACTCGGGCGTTTGCCCGAGGCGAGTCGAACACTTCCGAGGAAATCCGGTGCCGCTTCGTCGGCGGTGTGCCTGTTGGCGAAGTGAGCGCTCCCGCCGCCGTCGCTGCCGCCCGAGCCGCCGGTCAAGCCGTGGCCATATGCCACATGGGTGCGCACGCACTGGGCGCCGCCGCGTATGCCGTCAAAGCCGCCAGCCTCGCGGCCCCCGACCGGCCCGAGATTGTCGCCGAAGAGATTGGTTGGCAGGTCGCCCACATGACGGCGGATGTCCGGGCTGCGCTGCGCACTCTCCCGCCCGTCGGCGAGAACTTGTCTGGTCCTCTCGGCCCCGGGCTCCTCGCATCTGGCCAGCTCGGCGCGATCATCCGCGACATCCAAGCCCGTCTCGACGAGTCCGATCCGCACGTCCGGGCGTGTGCCCATCCCACTTCTCCGATGGACCAATAGTGTCCCATTCAGGCATACCGCACCGCGGGTCTCACGACCCCTTCCCTTCTTGTCACAATGGGGTCGATATCAGCCCTTTGTGACACGCTGCGTCGCAGGGTCCAGACCCTACCGTGACACTTTCACGAAGGAATCCCGATGCCCGGCCAGCGTGTTGAAGCGGCGTTGGCGGAGCGTGGGGATCTCCCGCTCAAGCCGGCCGGCGCGGAGGTCCCAGAGCCGGGCCCGGTGGCTGTGGCGATAGGTCTGGCGCTCCAGCGCCCGCTCATGGCGGTCGGCCCCGATCACGGCGGCTGCCTCCACCTCGATCAACGCGTGGACGGAGTGCTCGCGGATCGCCCGCAAGGCATCGACGTCCTGGCGCCCCACGTCTTCGAGCAGGGCGGTAAGTGGCATGCTGGGAGGGGCCGTCGCGCTCTCCTGGATGGTGTGAAGGCTGTTCCAGCGAGATGTCGCGGTGACGTGCTTCGTCTCCCCCGCCGGGGACGCGGAGCTGGTCACCGACTTCCACCACCCTACGGGACGTGACCGGGCGGGCAAGCACCACGCTGAGCTCCCCGCTCAATGCCGGCCGGGCTCCGCGGCCGCGTGAGCCACTCCCGGCCCCGAAAGTCGCCGACCCCGTCGGCCGGTGGCCGGTCAGATCGGCGACCACCGAAGCGGCCCGAGGGCGGGCGTATCCGGTAAGAGCGACGGCCACGCCAAGGCACCCGTTGACTTACACCACCTGGTTATATAACCTTCGAGTAATGTCTATCCGCGATCCCCTGAGCCGCACCTTCTCGGCCCTTGCCGACCCCACCCGCCGGGCGATCCTCGAACGCCTCGCAGCCGGCGAGGCTGGCGTCGCCGAACTCACCGAGGCCTTCACGCTGACCCAGCCCGCCATCACCAAGCACCTCAAGGTGCTGGAGACGGCCGGCCTCATCGATCGGACCCGCGAGGGCCAGCGCCGACCGGCTCGACTTCAGATCGAGGGCTTGCTCCCGGTGGACGACTGGCTCCGCCGCGCTCACGCCGAGTGGAGCGACCGCCTCGATCGCCTCTGCGTCTATCTCGCCGGCCAAACCGACTCAACCATAACGGAGGAGATCCCCGATGCCCGAGACTCGCCCCACCGTGGACGTCCGAACTGCGACTCCGACCAAGCAGCTCGTCATCGAGCGCGCCCTGAAGGCGTCGCCAGAGCGGGTCTTTGACGCCTTCACAGACCCGGACCAGCTCGAGAAATGGTGGTGGCCCAACGGCTTCACCTGCCCCGCGGCCGAGGTAGACCTTCGCCTGGGTGGGACGTACCGGCTCGCGATGGAGTGGCCGAGCGCCATCCCTGCCGCCCAGCAGTTCTCCCACCACATGGGTGGCGAATACTACGCGATCGAGCGTCCGCACCGCCTCGTCATGAGCGGCCGCGCCGTCAACGACGAGCAGGGCGAGCTCTTCGCAACCCTCATCGAGGTGACCATCGAGGCCCGCGACGGGGGCACCGCGCTCACCATCCGCCAGTCCTACTTCGAGCCGATGCCTCCCGCCGAGGCGATGGGTGGAGCCGAGCAGGGCTGGTCTGAACAGCTCGGCAAGCTTGAGCGGCTGCTTGGGGACCGACCGAGAGAGCCTGGCACAAGGGCAGAGAAGCTGGAAACCGCTGAGGCCGACATCGTCTATGACGTCCGGGGACCATTGCCCACCCTCGATGGACGCCCACCCCTGTTCATGGTCGGGCAGCCAATGGACGCCGGCGGCTTCCGCACATTGGCATCGTACTTCCCCGATCGTACCGTCATCACGTACGATCCGCGCGGTCTCGGCCGCAGCATGCGTAAAGACGGCCGCGTCGACCACGTGCCAACCGTGCAGGCCATCGATGTGCATGCTGTCATCAGCGCTCTCGGAGTCGGCGCCGTCGAGATGTTCGCCAGCAGCGGTGGAGCGGTCACCGCGCTCGCGCTCGTGGCAGCATATCCCGACGACGTCACCGTCCTGGTGGCTCACGAACCTCCGCTCATACCCGTGCTTCCAGACGCGGAAGCCGCCGAGCGCGCCCGGACCCACTTTCGGGACGCATACATGGCCAAGGGGCGGGGAGCAGGCATGGCGGCGTTCATCGCCATGACCTCGTGGCAGGGAGAGTTCACCGAGGACTTCCTTGCGCGACCGACCCCGGACCCCGTCCAGTTCGGTCTGCCGAGCGAGGACGACGGCTCCCGTGACGACCCTGTCCTCTCCGACCGTTCCTGGGCGGTGAGCAGCTATCGCCCCGACGTCGACGCGCTGGTCGCGGCGCCCACACGCATCGTCATCGCTGCGGGCGAAGAGTCCATCGGGACCTTCACCGGACGCGCGGCGGCGGCTACCGCCGAACGGCTCGGTCAGAGGGCCACAGTCTTCCCCAGCCATCACGGAGGCTTTATGGGCGGTGACTCCGGATACGCTGGCAGGCCCGAGGCCTTTGCTCGCAAGCTGCGCGACGTCCTCACCGGGGACAACTGACACCGCTGCGGCCGGGCCCCAGATCTTGGCAGTCGTCTCCATCCCACGTGCGGTTGCGTAGGCTAGACGTCGGGGACACTGACCGTGATCCGGAGCTGGCGCGGTTGCCGGTGGCATCAACCATTGATGCACCAAGTCCGAGGCAGGGTGGGCCAACGTGGTCGATGCGCGGGAAGTGGCCCCGGATCCTGGCCAATCCTGGCCGCTCCGCCCACCTACCCCATGAGGTGGATCGCTCGGCCGTTTCGAGGTGCCCATATCGGCACATCCGACGATGGACACCCAGCTTCGGGGAACGCATCGTCCCCCGTTGCGAAGTGCCCCGGAGGGTCCTGGTGATCCGAGGCATCCCTTGTCACTCACGCCCGGCTCTGCGGCATCGACATGACCCGACCGCTCCCGGCCCCTACGCCCCGATGGTCCGGTCCCGATCGACCTACCCGACCCGACGTCGCCTTTGAAACCATCCACGCCGCCTACCCCCGATTCCCCCTCTCCGCTCCTCACTCACCGATCCAGGTCTGAGCGCGGGGTCAGACTCGCCTTCGTTCAGGTTGCAGGCCGATCCCTCGCCTGGCTGCGGCCGCGGCTACACTGGCCGGGTCTGGACCGATCGACGGGAGATGGCCATGTGGAGTCGAGGAATCGTCGGCATCGTGCTCTGCCTGGTTGGCGTCGTCTGGATGGGTCAGGGTGCGGGCCTGATCGGTGGATCTTTCATGAGTGGGCAAGGGCTCTGGCTTGGGATCGGCTCCGTCTGTCTCGTGGCCGGCCTGTCCGTGCTGGTGTGGGCGTGGCGCATCCGTCGCACCCGATCGACCCGGGTCGGCACCGACCATCGACTGTGAAGCGTGGCCAAACGGCCGACCCCCCCCCCCGCCGAAGCGGACCGCCTGCGCTCGTCGACCTCGGCCAGGGGTCGTGTGCCGCATCGGGATCGCCGCGATCCGGACGACGGTCACCGTCTCCGCATGGCCGGTGAGCAGGAGGGTGGGCACCTCCCAAACCGGCACGGGGTCGCGTCCCCGTCCGGCGGGGACCCCTTCACCCCAGACGGCCCGGTCCGGCCGCGCGGCTCACCGCGATGGCCCACCCCATCGATCTGGCCCTCGACGTGGGACACACTGTCGGCACGGGTCTGGGCCCGGGCTCCTTCCATCGCGTCGCCACCGCACGGGCCGGGCTCCCACTCCGTATCAGGACGCTCCGTGGTCCCCACCCCCTGTCCCGCCTGTGGGAGCCTCAACACGATCCCGATCGTCTATGGAATGCCGGGAAGCGATCCAGCCACCGATCCGGCCTGGGCCGATGTCCATTCGGGCGGATGTGTCGTCCTACCCGAGGATCGGCTCTGCAGATCGTGCGCTCGCTCCTTCATCGGCGGCCGGCCGGCCCCGACGGGCCCCTCACCCGCCTGAGGCACCACACCGGGTGAAGGCGCTCACGATCCGTCAGCCCTGGGCCGGCCTGATCATCGACGGGCTCAAGTTCCTGGAGAACCGTGCCCGTGCCACCCAGTACCGTGGTCCGCTGCTCATCCATGCCGGCCTGCTCCCTCACACGAGCCCCGCTGCGGAGTGGGCACCTCGCAGCCGCCACACCGACGAGTACGGAGTTCTCCTCGGCACCGTCGAGCTGATCGAGTGCTTCGAGAACTACCCGTCATCATGGGCCGTGCCCGGGATGTCGCACTGGATTCTGGCTGATCCGCGCCCGCTTCGCCGCCCCATCCCCTGGCGCGGTTCACTGGGGTGGTTCGACGTGCCCGATCGCATCCTGCCCCGCCGCCAGAGACGGTGATCGTCACCACGGCCCGGCCGTGGCCCCTCAACGGCGCTATCGCTCGCGACGCGCCGGCTCTCGATCGCCGCCCGATCCCGCCACATTGAATGCCCGGCGGCGACGACAGCCGAGTCACGGCGATCCCCCGTTGATCGCGCCGCCAGCGACATCGCGTGGTAGCTGTTGAGAATCAGAGTCGCGATGTGGTGCTCGCTCTGCGGCAGCCAGCAATCGATTTGGGTAAATCCCTGGGTGGTGACGATGACCAATCCGTTGTCCGGGTACGCGTCCCCGGGTGAGACAGCGGCATAGGCCAGCCGCGTCGGGCTGATGACATAGGTGCTGGAGACGCGAAGGTTCCCGCCGACTGTGGGCCTGGGCGCTCCCGTGGTGAGGGTGTGGGAGCATCCGTAGCACCCGCTGAAGACGATCTGCACCGTCTCCGCGCCGTCCGCAGGGTCGGACCAGCGGAGGGTCGCGTGGTTCGACGAATAGCTGGCATTGCGGACCCGCCAGGATGCCGGCAGGAGCATGGAGTAGCCCCAGATCCGCGAGGTCCGCACCACCAATCGCTGGCGCGACGCGGTCCCTCCGCGGGCCAGGGCGCTGGGAGCGAGGTGGAGCCCCAGCGATGCGAGGCCGAGCGCCAGCAGGGCCGGCCCTCGCACGCGTCGCCCCCGGGTCGCGGTCCGGGCGAATCGCTCTCTCACGGCCTGCCCGTTTCCAGCGCCGCGGGCAAGGCTCACTCACTCACTCACGTGCGGGGAAGCCGCTTCTCGTGCGCGGACCACCGCCACCCCGGACGCTACCGCGACGCGGCGATGGCAAGGTTCATACTGACCGTGCTCAATCGGTAGGCCTCGATGATGTCCGACCCGATCATGTCCACAATCCTTGCGCCCGCGCGCTCCACGCCGGGGCAGAGGCAGGCCGCAGCGGCAGCCGCCGTGCTCGTGAACTCGATCCGGAAGCGCACAGCCTCGCCGGTGCGAACCGCGGAGAGGCTCCCGGCTCCCAGCACGGCATCACGGACCCCGTCGCGCAGGAGCCGGATCGCGTCCGCGCGCGGAATCGATCGAGCGGTCGTCTCATCCGTCGCATACTTCACGACCACGGATCGGGTCCCTGGCAACGTTGTCGAGACCTCGTCGGCGAGGCACGCATCGCCACTGACCAGAGCCACCGGGACTCCAAAGTGGCGGCAGAGCGCAGCGTTGATCTGGCTCTCACCGACCGCAACCCCATCCATCCACCAGCCGTGAACGAGTCCCGACATGGTGTGGGCCAGAACGGCAGGCGCGCTCCCGGCCATGGCATGGTAGCCGATGAACACCGCCACGTCGGACTCTTGGACCCCCTCCACCATGTCCAGTGGCTTCATCGTCCCCGACACCAGCGAGGCTCGGTCATCGAGATCCTCGAAGAGAATGTTCCGCATGCCGTCGTGGGAGTCGTTGACGACCGCCGCAGTGGCCCCGGCCTCGAACGATCCGGCGACCGCCGCGTTCGCCTCCGCGGTCATCTGGCGCCGGAAGCGCTCGTACGACGCCGTACCCGGTCTCACATCCTCGTGAGCGGTAACACCCGTGATCCCCTCCATGTCCACCGAGATCAGCACACGCATGGCTTCTCCTCACGATGTCGAGGGGGTTCGATGCCGGGCCGCACCATTCCCGTCGGCTCCAGGAACCGCCGCATCCTATCACGGCCACCAC
>DAHUZL010000060.1 GCA_027306655.1 Candidatus Dormiibacterota bacterium | reverse complement strand
CTGGTGGCGGTCGATGGCGGCGAAGAGGGCGGGGAGGTGCCCGCCCAGCAGCCCCTCCACCACCCGATAGCCGTCCAGCGGCGGGATCGGGAGGAGGTTGAAGACGCAGAGGATCACGTTGATGAAGAAACCCTCGGTGAGGACCCAGAAGAGGGCGCCGCCGGCGGTGTCGCCGAAGCTCGGGATCGCGCACAGGGTGGACGAGGGGTCGACCGCGATCAGCAGGCGGAGGGCGAGGCCGAGGATCGCCGCGATGGCGAGGTTGGCCAGGGGCCCGGCCGCGGCCACCAGCGCCTGCTGGGTGCCCCGCCGGATCACCAGCGGATTGAACTGCACCGGCCGGGCGAAGCCGAACCCGATCAGCAGCAGCATCACCAGCCCGACCGGGTGGACCTGCGCCGCGGGGTTGAGGCTGAGGCGACCCTGGCGGCGGGGCAGCGGGTCCCCGTAGGCGGTGGCGGTCAGCGCGTGGCAGTACTCGTGGACGGTGAAGCCGAGGAGGATTCCCGGGAGGGCGAAGACGACGAGGATGAGGTAGAAGGCAACGCCGGTCCCGGCCACGTCGGATCAGTCCACCACGATGCGACGCGGTCGGGCCCGGGCCGTGCCCTCCGGTCCCGGGGCCGGGCGCGGCTGGCGCACCATCGCCAGGGCCGCCAGCACCAGCTCGCGCTGGGCCCGGAGCAGGTGGAGCTGCGCCTCGGGGGGGACCATCTCGGCGGCGCGGCGGCCCACCGCCTCCAGGAGCTCCAGGCCCAGCCGCAGAGCCAGCTGGGGCACCGCCAGGCCCAGGCCGAGGGCATCCGCGGACGGGGTCGGCGGCGGCGGCGCGGAGGTGCGGGAGCGGGAGGGGGATCGTCCGGGCGCGTGGCGCTCGGGCGCTGCCCCGCCGGCCGCGGCTGGTCCGGCGGCCCGCCCCCGCGACCCCGCCGGAGCGCTCCCGGGACGACCCCGCCGGGGACCGCCGCCGGCGCTCACGCGCCCTGCCGGGTGAAGCGGATGGAGAGCTGGCCCTCCTCCAGGTGGGCGCCGTCGGTGACCGTCCCCCGCAGCACCCGCGGCAGCGCCAGCTCCCGCTTGTAGGCGCCCACCGTCACGTAGAGCTCGTCGTCACGCTGGCTCAGGCTGACCGCCTCCTTGGTGGCGAAGCCGAGGTCGAGGGTGAGGACGTAGTCGCTGCCGTCCTTGCGCACCCGCTGCGGCCGGGCCTGGGAGAGGATCGCCGCGGGGTCCTGGTCGCCGTAGAGCGCGTGGGCCAGCTCGCTCAGCTGGGCCACCCCCACCACCTCGTGGTCGAACAGCGGCGCTGAGAAGATCGGCAGCGGGTCGAAGGTGGCCCGCACCTGGGCCGCGTAGCGCTTCTGTTGGCGACGCCAATCGTCGAAGTACACGTCGACGACGTCGTCGGGGAGGACGCGGTTGACGCAGATGGCATCGGTCAGGTAGTCGTAGAGGTTGAGATAGGTGTAGGCCCGCTGCGCCTCCTTGATCACCATCTTTTCGAGATTGAGGACGATCCTCACCGTGCACACCCGGGGATCGCCGAGCACGCTCTTCATCGACTCCAAGCTGGTGAGCAGGCTCCGCACCGAGCCGAAGATCTCGTCGCTGGGGAGGGGGATGGAGAGGAAGGGCTGCACCATCGGGCGGGCCACCTTCATGACCCGTCGTTCGATCGGGAAGATCTTGTTGAGGTACCAGCGGGCGACGTCGGGGAAGGCCAGCAGCTGGAGGGTCTCGCCGGTGGGGGCGCAGTCCACGATCAGGACCTCGTAGTCGCTCCGCTCGGCGTGATGCTTGATCCACATCAGGCTGGCGATCTCCTCCATCCCGGGCGGCGAGGCCATCTCCTCGGCGACGATGTCGTCGATCCCCTGGCTGTTGAAGAGACTGGCCAGATAGTGGTGGATGCGCTCCCAGTTGTGCTCCAGCTCGTGCAGCGCGTTGACCTCCTGGGCGAAGAGGCCGGGGGCCACCTGTCGCGGCTCGTCGCCGAGCTCCTGGTCCAGCGAGTCGCCCAGGCTGTGGGCGGCGTCGGTGCTCATCACCAAAGTCCGGAGCCCACGCCGCGCGCAGGCGGCGGCGGTGGCGGCGGCGATCGACGTCTTGCCGACGCCGCCCTTGCCGGTGTAGAGGATGACCCGCATTCGAAGCCGAGTATAGGTACCCGGCGGAGCGGCCCCCGGCCTGGCAGGCGCGGGGCCCTCCGGAGGGCGTCGGCCGCTCAGTGGAAGATGACGGTCCCCGCGATGATGCAGGCGATCATCACCAGGGCCACCACGCCGATTCGGCGCAGGTCGTTGGCGATGAAGGGAACGCGGTCGGCGGGGATCGCCGGGGTGTCATCCAGGGGCGCCAGCTGCGCCTCCTGCTGGCGGCGCCGCTCGGCCCGGCTGGTGACCCGGTCGGTGCGGGTGGGCAGGAACGACCGGCTCGGAACCGGGGCGCGCAGCGGTGCCGGGACCCCGTCGGCGGGGACCACCATGCCCGTGGCCGGCGCGGCGGGGAGGTCGGACGGAAGGGCAGCCGACGGGAGGGCGGTAGGCGGGAGGGCGGCCGATGGGACGCGCTCCGGCTCCGCCGGGGGTGGCCCCGGGTCCGCGGCCGGCGGCTGACCCTCCGCGACCTGCACGTCCGCGAGCGCGCGCGAGGGCGCCGCCCCGGCAGCGGGCGGGCGGACCGGGCGGCGCGCGGCGGCTGAACTCTTCTTCTTGGGTCGCTTGGCCATGGGAAGGACGGGGTGCGTGGCAGCTGCCGGCCGATGCCCAGCACCACCGGCGCGGGGCCAGTGTACCCGAGCCCGTCACGGTCGACCGTTCCCAGGGCGGGTCCGGGGCGGGGCCGGCGAATCAGACGCAGACAGCGGGCACCGGCGGGAAGGACGGGTCGGCATCGGAAGAGGGGACGGGAAGGCTCCGACACCCGCTGTCTGCTGTGGGCGATGCGGACGTCCCACATCTAGTGCCCGGATGACATTGAAGCACAGGATGTTGTGGAGCGCAAGCGTGCGTTTCCCGGGGGCCCCCCGGCTCGGCGGGCGGGTCACCCGATCAGGTCGGCCACGTCGGGTGGCTCGCCGTTCGATCTCATCCCCGACCGCCCGGATCGCCTCCCGCGGTCGCCCGGCCGGGGGTGGACGATCGCGGCGAGGTGGTGCGCGGCCGCCGGGCGCGCCACGTCCCAGCGGGTGGGCGACCGTGGCGGCGATCAGCCCGGAGGCGCGGGAGCGGCAGCCTCGCGGCTCTCCGGTCAGGTGGACCGGTCAGAGAGCAACTCGACTGACAGAGACTGGACCAGCCGTTCGATCTCGTCCCGGATCACCCGGACCTCCTCCACCGGTCGCCCGGCCGGGTCGGGCAGATCCCAGTCGAGGCGGCGCGTCCCCGGGTACGTCGGGCAGGCGTCGTGACACCCCATCGTCACCACCACGTCGGCCGAGTGGGCGTCCTCGTCGGTCAGGACGCGCGGAGCCCTCTCCGACAGGTCGAGGCCAACCTCGGCCATCACCGCCAGCACCGCCGGGTTGAGGGCGCTGGCGGGCTCGGACCCCGCTGACAGGACCCGGACCGCTCCCTCGGCCTCGCGGGCCAGGAAGGCGGCCGCCATCTGGGAGCGTCCGGCGTTGTGGACGCAGACGAACAGCACCGTGGGAGCTCCCGTGTCCGGGGGCGGACCGGCCCCCTCGCGGCCGGGACTCACCCGCTCTCTCCGCTCAACGCGGGGCGGGCAGGATCCTCGGCGCCCCCCGGCTGCCGTCGGAAGAATCGCCCCCTTCCCCACAGGGCGACGTAGACCAGCGCCACCAGGACCGGGACCTCGATGAGGGGTCCCACCACCCCGGCCAGGGCTTCGCCCGAGGTGGCCCCGAACACCCCGATGGCCACGGCGATGCCCAGCTCGAAGTTGTTGCCCGCCGCGGTGAAGGCGAGCGCGGCCGTGCGGGGATAGGACAGACCGAGGGCCAGGCCGAGGGCGAAGGCCCCGGTCCACATGATCCCGAAGTAGCAGAGGAGCGGAGCGGCGATGCGGACCACGTCCAACGGGTGGGTGGTGATCGCCCGGCCCTGGAGGGCGAAGAGCACGACGACCGTGAACAGCAGGCCGTGGAGGGCGAGGGGTCCGATCCGGGGCAGGAAGCGCTCCTCGTACCAGGTCCTTCCCCTGGCCGCCTCCGCGACGGTCCTGGTGAGCAAGCCCCCGACCAGGGGGATGCCCAGGAAGATGGCGACGGACTCGGCGATGAGGGCGACGGACACGTGCAGGCCCGCGGTGGGGAGACCCAGCCACCCGGGGAGCGCCACGAGGTAGAAGTACCCGAGGCCGGCATAGGCCAGGATCTGGAACAGCGAGTTGAGGGCCACCAGCATCGCGGCTGCCTCCCGGTCGCCACCGGACAGCTCGTTCCAGATCAACACCATGGCGATGCAGCGGGCCAGCCCCACGATGATGAGCCCGGTGCGGTAGGCGGGCTGGTCAGGCAGCAGGGCCCACGCCAAGCCGAACATGACCGCCGGGCCCACGACCCAGTTCAGGCCCAGGGAGGTGAGCAGCATCCGGCGGTCGCCGATCATCCGGTGCATCTGCCCGTAACGGACCCGGGCCAGCACCGGGTACATCATGAGCAGCAGGCCCACCAGGATCGGGGCCGACACCCCCTGGGCGACCTGGGCCGAGTCAAGAGCGTGGGCCACCCCCGGCGCCCCTCGCCCGATCCCCAGGCCGAGGCCCATCGCCACGAGGATCCACACCGGCAGGAACCGGTCCAGGAGGGGCAGTCGCCGGAGGACGGGGCCCTCCTCCCGCCGACCACGACGGCTCGGGGGAGCGGGATCGGTGCGCTCCTCGATCACGGCGGCCATCAGCACGGCCTCCGCCGATCCCGGGCCCGTCGGGCAGACCGGGCCAGCTCACGGAGGGTGGCGGCCCGAGCCTCGACGCCCTCGGGCCGCAGCTGGTCGTGCGTGAATCGTCCCCAGGGCTCAGTGTCCACCCAGCCGGCCTCCCGCGGCCCCCGGGGGTGGTGGGACACCGAGGTCTGGCGGGCCCCGGTCTCGGCCGCCAGGTGGCGGGTGCACAGTTGCTCGTCGGCCAAGAGGGTCACGATCTGGGACCTCAGGGGATCCGCCACAGGGGATACGCCAGCACGCGCACCGACTGAACGAACTCGGATAATATCGACATCAATCGATACGTTAGCAGGGCCGCGGGGTGGGCACAAGACCGTCGCGCCACCTGGGTGTCCTGCACGGGGCGGGGGCAGACACCCACAGGGACCGGCGCGGGACGGGAGATCGGCGAACAGATGCACTTCGCGCGTCCTTAATCGGGCCTTGTCCCGCCCTTAATCTCTGGCTCCCTACCGTCTCAGCCATGGTGGCCAGTGCCGCGGCGCTCGGGGTGCGCCCGGCCACCCACGCGACGCAGACGGCCGGTCCTGGCATGACGGTCGAGGACCTCCGCGTGCGCTTCGACGCGCGCGAGGTGCTCCACGGGATCTCCGCCGCCTTTGCGAGGGGTCGGATCACCGCCCTGATCGGGCCCACCGGCTGCGGCAAGACGACACTGCTGCGCAGCCTCAATCGCCTCCACGACGGCCGGCCCGGCGCCCGGATCTCCGGTCGGGTGCGCCTGGGCGAGGAGGACGTCTACGATGCCCGCACCAACGTCCGCGAGCTCCGCCGCCGCATCGGCATGCTCTTCCAGCGGCCCAACCCGTTCCCCCAGAGCATACGCGAGAACGTCGCCCTGGCCGCCCGCATCCACGGCCTGTGGTCGCGGGCGGAGGTGCCGGAGCGCACCGAGAAGGTCCTCCGCGAGGTCGGCCTCTGGGATGCCGTCCGGGACCGGCTCTCCAGCGCGCCGTTCGCCCTCTCGGGAGGCCAGCAGCAGCTGCTGTGCCTGGCCCGCGCGCTGGCGGTGGAACCGGAGGTGCTCCTCCTCGACGAACCGACCTCGTCGCTCGACCCGGGCTCGATGAGCCGGATCGAGGAGCTGATCGCAGCCCTGCGGGAACGGATGACGGTCATCATCGTGACCCACAACCTGCAGCAGGCGGCCCGCGTCGCGGATGAGGTCTGCGTGCTCCTGGACGGCTCGCTGGTGGAGCAGGCCCCGGCGGCGGCGTTCTTCCGGGGGCCGTCGGACGAGCGCAGCCGCGCCTACGTCGAAGGTCGGATCGGCTGAGCCCGGTCGCGGTGACCACGGCGCCGCCGTGCGGCTGAGGCTGCGTCAGCGGAGCTCGACCGGGCTGGGCGCGGACGACGATCTCAGCCGCACCGACCGGGTGGTGCGCGCCCTCCTGCTCCTCACGGCGCTGATCCCGGTGCTGGCGCTGCTCTTCCTCGCCGCCGAGATGGTGAACAGCGCGGTGCCGGCGCTGGTCTACGCCGGCGGCGACCTCTTCACCCAGCAGCTGTTCACCTTCGGCAACCTGTACGCGACCGCAGAGACCGTCTCCCACGGAATCCACGCCCCCCTGGGCGCTGCCTACGGCGCGCTTCCCTTCATCGTCGGCACCCTGCTCTCGTCGGCGATCGCGCTCGCGATCGCGGTGCCGATCTCGGTCGGCGCGGTGCTGGCCCTGGTGGAGCGGGTCCCGCGCCGGTTCCAGCCCGCCCTGTCCGTGTTCCTGGAGCTGCTCGCCGGCATCCCCAGTGTCGCCTACGGGTTCTGGGGCATCCTCTACTTCGGGCCAGCCCTGGCGCAGCACCTCTATCCGGCGCTGAGCCGGCTCGGGGTGGTGCTGCCCTTCATGCGGGGCCCGGTGGGCGCCGGCGAGGGGCTGCTTACAGCCGCCGTCATCCTGGCCGTGATGATCATCCCGATCATCGCCGCCACCACCCGCGAGCTGGTGCGCACGGTTCCGGTCCTGGCCAAGGAGGGGGCAGTGGCCCTGGGGATGACCCCCTACGAGACCGCGCGGACGGTGACCCTGCCGTTCATCCGCAATGGCATCCTCGCCGCGTCGGTCCTGGGCTGGGCGCGGGCGCTGGGCGAGACCATGGCGGTGCTGATGATCAGCGGCGACCTCCTCAACGCCCTGCCCGCCAACATCTACTCGCCCTTCTCCACCATCGCGGCCACCATCGTGGACCTGCTCGACTCCGCACTGACCGACCCCACCGGGATGGCGGTTCACGCGCTGGCCGCGATCGGCCTCATCCTGCTGGCCATCACCCTCGCCACCAACCTCGCCGGCCGGGTGATCATCCGCCGAGTCACCACCGGAGTCCTGCCGGTGGGACGCGGGATCTGACCGATGCCACCCATGCTCCGGCGGGCCCGCGACACCCTCTTCTGGTCGCTGTGCGCAGGCGCGCTGCTACTGGTGGTGGCGCCCGCGCTCGCCATCATCGGCAGCCTCCTCCAGCAGGCATGGCCGGTGCTGGGACTCCGCCTGCTCACCACGACCACCGCGGTGAACGGGCTGCAGAACGCCATCCTGGGGACGCTGGTCCTCTGCCTCGGGATCCTGATCCTCGCCGGGCCGGTGGGGATCGCCGCCGGGATCTACCTCGCCGAGTTCGGCCCGCGGCGGCGTTCCTCGTGGCTGCGGCTGGGGTCGGAGACGCTCGCCGGGATCCCGTCGATCGTGGTCGGCTATGTCGCCTACCTGGTCCTCGACGAGGAGATGCACTGGGGCTACTCGCTGCTGGCCGGCATCCTCGCCCTCTCCACCATCGTGCTGCCCTACATCGTCAAGACCACCGAGATCGCGCTCCGCCAGGTGCCCACCACCCTGCGCGAGGGCGCCCGCGCCCTGGGCCTGCCCCGGGTGACGACGCTGCGGCGGGTGCTGCTGCCGCCGGCGATCCCGGGGATCGCCTCGGGGCTGGTGGTGGCGCTGGCGATCTCGGTCGGGGAGACGGCGCCTCTCCTGTACACGGTCGGCTTCAGCGACCGCAACCCGACGCCCGACCTCTTCCAGCACCCGGTTGGCTACCTCACCTACGTGGTGTTCCTCAACGCCACCCTGCCGACGCGACAGGAGCACGAGGTCGCCGCCGCGGCCGGGGTGGTGATCGTGGTCCTCCTCCTCGCCCTGATCGCGACCGGACGGGCCATCGTCCGCCGAGCCGCCCGTCACGCGGCGCAGATGACCGCATAGCCGGTCGCCGCCACGGTCGGCCGGCGGCAGCGGCCACGCCGATCGGGTCTTGGTCGCCGCCCCTCCTGGATGCGGGCCGGGCGGGCCAGCGCGCTGCCGGACCCGCCCCCCGCCCATCCATGGGACGCTGCCGCCGGCCCGGCGGGGGCCGGGCCGGCGGCCCCTGGCTCAGCTGGAGATGTCGTTGATGGCCGCGTCGACCTTGCCGAGGACCACCTGGGGCAGCGCGGCGAAGTCGACCACCGCGAGATTCCTCACGGTCGCCCCGCCGGTGGGACTGATCGCCCAGGTGAGGAAGGTGCGGATCGCCAGCGCGGTGTAATACGAGGTCTGCAGCGACTTCACGATCAGGTATTCGTAGTTGATGATGGGGTAGGCGTTCGTGCCGGGCTCGTAGATGAGCGACTGGGCCAGGCTCTTCGGGGTCGAGCCGGCTCCCGCCGCCACCGCGGCCTCGATGTTGGCGTGGGTCGGGAGCAGGAAATTGCCGGCCCGATTCTGCAGCAGCGCCTCCTTGAGGCCCTGCTTGAGTGCGGTGGTCTCCACGCTGACGCCGATGTAGGCGATGCACCCCGGCGTGTTGTGGCAGACCTGGATCATCCCCGGATTGCCGTTGGCGGAGAGCTCGTCGCTGACGGGCGGCCAGCTGACGGTGGTGCCGAAGGCCACGTGCTTGGCCCAGTCCTTGTTGGTCGCCGTCAGCAGGCTGGTGAAGATGAACGTGTCGCCCGACGAGTCGACCCGCCGCACCGGGACGATCCGCATGGCCGGCAGCTTCACGCCGCGGTTGACCGCCGCGAGCTGCCGATCGTTCCACCTGGTGATCTTGCCCTGGTAGATTTGGGCCAGGATGTTGCCGGTGATCTTGAGGTGGTTGCCCACCCCGGGCACGTTGTAGTCGATCGCCTGGGCCGAGATCGCGATCGGGATGTTGAGCAGTCCGAGGTTGTTGGCCAGGATTCCCGGCGACAGATAGGCGTCGGACCCGCCCAGCGGGGTGAGGCCAGCGATCGCGTCGCTGATGCCCTTGCCCGACCCGCCCGGTCCGGGGTCGAGGTAGATGTGATTGTAGGTCCGCGTCAGCTGCGGCGCGAGCACCTGCAGGTATGGGTAGATGAGCGTGGACCCGGCCTCGTTCAGCACGACCGTCGAGGGTGGGTTGCCCGTCGAGCCGAGCCGTGCCGCCGAGACCGGTGTGAGCACGGTGGCCGAAAGAGCCATCGCGGCGGCCGCCACGATGGCGGCGGCGCCGAAGCCGGATGTGAGCGAGCGGGGTCTCATCACGTGCAGGTCTCCTCTCTGGGGTGGGGCCATCCGATGACACCCGATGTCAACGCCACTCTATGCAGCGCGGGGTTATGGTCTGGGGAAGGGCCGATTAAGGGCGTGTTAAGACGACTTCCGACGCGGCGAAGCCCCGGACCCGGGCAGCCGCCCGCCGCCCCCCTGGGTCCGCCTTGCGGCCGGGGAGCGACGCCACGGCGGAGCGAGTGGTGCCGGAATCACCGGTCACCGCGCCGGCCCGATCCCGGAGTGCCACCGGTCAGCCCCGACGGCGACGATGGCCAGCACCGCCGTCCCGAGCGCCAGCTCAGGCGTGTCACCACGGGCCACCTCGCGCCGGTAGACGGCGTCCTCGTGGTGCTTGGCCATGAGCCCGCTGGCGCGCAGGATCGCCTGGCGCAGCCACTGCAGCCCGAGGGTCAGCGGGAGTCCGCCCCCCACCAGCCGGAGCTTCGGGCGTGGACCTCCCCCTCCACCGCCGGCGCCCCCGCGGGCGGGCACAGCCCGGCCCAGGGGTCGCGGCGCCAGCGCTCGACCGTGGGCGAGAAGGCATGGGTGAAGAGGTAGGCCACCCCGGGAGGCGCGATCGCGACCCACACCGGCACCGTGCCCCGTCGTCCGTGGTCCCGCGGCGGCACCAGCACCACCTCCTCCCCCCGCAGCCGCTCCCGGCGAACTGGTCGCCTCCCCATCATCGGGGCTGACCCCGGGCTCGACCTCAGCCCGGCCCCGTGGCGGATCAGCCGCGGCGCCCCCGCCAGAGGCTGGCCGCGAGCAGCAGCACCACCGCGGCCGGGAAGCAGACGACGAGCGCCCCCGCGCCGTGGGCGATCGCCCAGGCGATCGCGATGACGACCAGGGTGCCTCCCGCGAGCTCGGGGGTGTCGCCGATCAGAAAGTCCCACCAGAATCGTCCGAACGCCCGCAGCGCGGTCGCCACCGTCATGCCGGCTCGGGGCGGGGAGGCGCGACCACGCGGCCACGTTGGAGGAATCGGACCGCGATGAACGCGACCACGGCGTAGGCCGCGATCAGCCCGAGAATGGCGCCATCGGCCAGGGGCCAGCGGATCCCCGCGCCCTCCCCACTCCAGAAGGTGCCGAAGCTGACCAGCATGAGGCCCACCCCCAGCTTCATCGCGTTCTCCGGCACCTCCGCCAGCTGCCTCGCCACCAGCAGCCCGACCGCCGTGACCACCACCACCGCCGCCGCCGCGCCGGCGACTGCGTAGCCGAGCCGCCCCGAGGAGAGGCCGAGCGACAGCACGATGAGGACCACCTCCATCCCTTCCAGGAAGACGCCCTTGAAGCTGATGACGAATCCGGTGGCATCGCGACCTCCGGCCGGGCGCGGCAGTCCGGAGAGCCGGGCCACCTCACGCCGGTAGATCGCATCCTCGTCGTGCTTGGCCTTGAGGCCGCTGGCGCGCAGCAGCGCCTTGCGCAACCACTGCAGGCCCAGGCTGAGGAGGAGCCCGCCCACCACCAGCCGCAGCACCGAGATGGGGACGTAGCGAATCAGGGCCGGACCGAAGGCCGCCACCAGCGCCGCCAGCACCAGCAGCGCAGCCGCGGCGCCCTCGATGGTGGAGCGCCACCCCCGGGTCACCCCGGCGGCGAGCACGATGGTCAGCGCCTCGACCGCTTCCACCGCGCAGGCCGCGAAGGTGGCGAGCACGAGCAGCAGCGTGCTGGTCACCGGATCACCTCCAAGATCGACTCGTCGACCGTGCTCGCCGGGGCGGCCAACGCCCTGGGCGCCCGGGGCCGGGCATCGCGGTCCACGGGGTCGTCCTGCAGGACGAGGCACCCCTCGGGATCCAGAGCCACACCGACATGGTCGCCGCGACTCCAGCGGACCTCGGAGAAGAGGCTGTGGAGGCGGGAGCCGTCGACGAGGTCGACCACATGCTCGTACCCGCGGCCCCGGAAGGCCACGTCGCGGACCTGGCCCTGAAGGTGAGTCGTCGTGCTGGAGGGGGAGCAGAGGGACCCCGCCGAGGGGCGCACCATCATCTGCGCCGGTGCGCCCACCGGCAGCGGGTGAGGCATCCGGGCGGGCAGGCTGGTCCCCGCCACGGCCACCGACACCAGGCCGTTGGCGGCCACCGCCCCGGCGTGGACCGGGATCTCGCCGGCGAGCCCGGTGAAGCGGGCGACGAAGGCGCTCCCGGGGTCGCGGTAGATGGTCTCGGGTGTCCCCAGCTGGACCAGACGCCCTTCCTGGAGGATCCCGATCTCGTCGGCGAGCGCGAAGGCCTCGGATTGGTCGTGGGTGATGTAGAGCACGGTGGGGCCGAACTCCCTCACCAAGGTGGCGATCTCCACCCGCAGCCGCTCGCGGAGGTCGGCGTCGAGGTTGGAGAGAGGCTCGTCGAAGAGCAGCAGGCCAGTGTTGGCCACCAGCGCCCGGGCCAGCGCCACCCGCTGTTGCTCGCCGCCGGAGAGCTCGCTGGGGTAGCGGTGCGCGAGTGCGCCCAGGCCGACCCGCTCCAGCATCGCCTCCGTGCGGCGACGCGCCAGATCGGAGTCGAGATGGCGGCGACGAAGCGCATAGGCGACGTTCTGGACCGCAGTCATGTGGGGCCAGAGGGCGTAGTCCTGGAACACCATCGCCAGGTCGCGCCGCTCCGGCGGGAGGTGGAGACGCCGGTCCGCCACCAGAGTGCCGCCCACCTGGATCCGACCGGCCGTGATGCGCTCGATCCCCGCCACGCTCCGCAGCAGGGTCGTCTTGCCCGACCCCGAGGGACCCAGCAGGACGACGAAGCGACCGGGCGCGCAGTTGAGGCTGACATGATCGAGGGCCGCGGGAGGGCCCGCATACATCTTGACGACGTCCTCGATCTCGACCGCCGGCGCCCCGCTGCGGTCTGCGCTCGGGATCTGGCGGGCTTGCCCGATCACCGTGCGCTCCCCACCCGCTGCCAGCCGCGCGGCGCGCCGATCCGGAAGAGGAGGAGGACGACGCCGACCACGATCACCGCGAACCCGACCGACACCACCATCAGAGTCGTGCCCGGCGCATAGGAGTAGTTGGCGAAGGCGGCATTGATCGCCACCGCCAGCGTCTCCTGCCCCGGCGGGTAGAGCAGCTGGGAAATCGGCAGCTCGAAGAGGATCCCAGTGAACCCAAAGAGCCAGGCCCAGAGCAGGCTGCGCGACAGCAGGGGAACCACGGTGGTTCGCCAGGCGCGCAGGCCGCCGCTTCCGTGGACGCGGGCGGCATCGTGAAGCCCGAACTGAACCTGAGCCATCGGCCCCACCAGCAGCCGGGTGGTCGACGGGACCGTGTTTGCCAGATAGGCCATGTCGAGCAGAATCAGGGTGCCGTACAGGTGGATCCCGATGTCATTGAGCCAGGGCAGATTATACGCGAAGATGTACCCGGCCCCGAGCACGATCCCGGGGAGGCCGACGGTCGCCAGCAGGAGCAGGTCGAGCACGCGAGCCGACGGGCCCGCCCGCCGCCGGGTGAGGGTGCGCGCGACGATCACTCCGACCACCACCGCCACCGTGGCGGCCACGCAGGCGAGCGCCGCGGAGAGCCCCAGCGGACCCAGCAGGGTGGGGTGGTGGAGCACGGTCGCATAGTTGGCGAGCGTGAGGCTGTTCCAGGTGATGCTGCTCGCCGTTGGCTTGACCAAAGACGCGCTGAGTGCCCCGGCGAAGGGGACCCCGAGGCTGAGGCCGAAGAACGCACCCATGGCCGTCAGCGCCAGGGCTCGGCCTCGCCGTCCGAGCCGAACCCGAACGCTGGGCCGCGTTCGGCCGCTGAGCACCTGGTAGGAGCGTCCTCGGAGCGCACGCGACTGGGCGACCAGTGCGAGCCCCACGCTGCCGACCAGCAGCCAGCCCACCGCCGCTGCGACCGGGAAATTGGCCGGGAAGTTGTCGACCGCATTGAAGAGCGTCTGGGTGGCGATCGGAAAGTTGGCGGTGGCGGCGATGGTGGTGGCGACGCCGAAGTCGCTGATCGTCTCGGCGAACACGATCGCCAGCGCCGACCAGAAGGCCGGAGCCAGGATCGGCAACACCAGCCGCAGGGCGGCCCAGCGGCCGGCTCCGTGGGTCCGGGCGGCATCCTCGAACTCTCGTCCCAGGGCCCCGAGCGCGGCCGAGATCGCGAAGTACGCGAAGGGCACTCCCTTGGTGGTGAGCACGAAAACGACCCCCACCGGTCCAAAGAACACGTTGGCGATCCCCGTCGTGGGAACCCCGAGGTGCACCAGGATCCCGTCCGGCTCGAGCAGGCGCTCCCAACCGAGGGAGACGAGGAACGACGGCGTGAGCAGCACCACCCAGACCAGCAGCGTCCACAGCCCGCGCCCGGGGATGGTCGTTCGCTGCACCAGCCAGGCGAGTCCCAGCGCGACCGCCACCGAGATGACCGCGGTGGTCGCCGACACCACCAGCGAGTCGACTAGCCCCTGCAGGGTCTGCCCCTGGAGCGCGGTGGCGAAGTTGGCGAAGGTGAGCCACGCGCGCCCCTGGCCGACGATCGCGGGCGAGACGGCGACCAGCAGAAAGAGCCCGATCGGGACCAGCAGGATGAGAAAAAAGAGGGCCCACAGGGCGGGCCCGCCCAGAGCGCCGAGGCGCCCCGGGCGGGTGACCGCCCCGACCAACCGGGCTGAGAGCCGGTCGGCGATGACCACGGCCCCTGTCTACTGAACCATATGAGTGGTGAACCAGGAGTTGATAGCCGGCTCGCGGGGCCCCCAGAGGTACGGGTTGGTTACCTGGTACGGCACCGAGCTCAGCGTCGGCATGCCCCGCCGAGGGCTCTCGCCCCGCAGCACCGGCCAGAAGTTGGAGTCGCCGTGCGGGTCACCGATCAGCATCTGGTGCTGGCCAGCGGGCGAGAGCACGTACGTGGCGAAGCGCTTGGCTTCGGCAACCTCGGCTGCGGGCGCCTTGGGGTCGATCCCGATGTTGCTGGGCAGCAGCGTCACCCCCTTGAAGAAACTGATCCCCCAGGCGGGGTTCTGCTCGATCGCCCCGATGATCGCTGAGCTCTGGATGGTGGCCATCCCGATCTGGCCGATCTGAAGGGCATGCAGGGTGTTGCCGTTGGTAGGGAAGATGTGCAGGCCGTTCGCCTTAAGCTGGAGCAGGAAGCGCTCCCCCTGGGTGACACCCCCGAGGTAGGCCATCAGCCCCGAGACGTAGGGGTAGGTGGGCCCTGAGATCGACGGGTTGTTCATGCCCAGGAGCCCACGGTACTTGGGTAGGAGCAGCTGGCGGAAGTCGGTGGGCGGGTCCGCGACCTTCTTGCGGTTGTAGATGAGCGTGGCGGCGATCGTGATGCCGGTGGGCACGAAGCTCTTGTCGGCGGGGATCAACTTGTCCGCGGTGGCGTTCCATGGCACGCTCGGTTCGAATCCACGCAGCATCAGGCCCTGCTGGTCGAGGGCGGCGAACGGCTGGTTTCCGTCCACCCAAAGCAGTCCCCACTGGGGGTTGTTTCGCTGTGCCGAGATCCGGGCCAGGAGCGGGCCGGTGCTGTCGCAGACAAGCTCGGTGGGGATCCCGGTCGCCCGCTGGAAGGCCTTGACGACATTCATGTCGTAGCCCTGCGCCGAGTAGACGATCAGCGGGACCTTGGCGACGTGGGCTCTTGACGTGAGGATCGCCCTCTGGCTGCCAGCGATGCGGGGAAGTGTCGCCAGCGCGGTGACCGCAATTGCGGCGGCCGTGAGCGCGCCCGCGACGCCGACGAGCGTGCGGTGGCTGCGGAACGCTTGTCGCATCCGGTGGACTCCTCCTTCAGTAACCGATTGACACCCCCGTCACCGGCGGCACCCCCGTCGGATCGGGTTGGGCTGGCGGAGCGCCGGCCGCACTGGCCGACCTTCTCGCTCGGAAGGCTAGCGACGGTTGGTTAAGGCGGAGTTAAGACGCGCCTCGACTTTCGCACCTCCGACCGGCACGCTCCCGCCCCGGCGGTCGCCAAACGCGATGCGGGCCGATGGTCGATCGAAGTGGCCGTCGAAGAGACAGAGCAGATCACCGGGGTCGGTGAGACCCGCAACAGGTACAACAGGCGTGGGAGCTGGCCGCCGCCTAGGGTGCGATAGTCGAGACGCGCTTGAGGAGCCATTGACCCCGGCACCCGCGGACGCTGCCCCAGGGTGGACCCCTTGTGTGCCCGGCGCCGCCCGCCGGTCCGCCCAAAGGTTAAGGGCACGTTAAGGCGATCCGCCGTGACCGCAGCTAGGATCAGGCGAATGCGACAGGTTGGTGGCGCATGGCTGGGGCTGAGCCTTCCGGCGCGATCAGGCGGCTGGGTGGGGCTCGGACTCACCGGGGCAGCCGCGGCGCTGACGCTGGCTGCCTGCGGACCGGTGCACCCGCTCCGGACAAGAGGGGCACCGGCTTCCGCCGTCGCCGCCGCCCGGTCCCCGCGAGTCGCGGTGATCCTGACCGCACGCGTCCGCGTCTATGGCGTCCTTGAAACCGTCTTCACCGACGGCGCCGGCCGGACGCTCTACTGGTTCGCCGATGACCGGCCCCACCAGATCGCCTGCACGGTGGGCTGCCGTCTAGCGTGGGGCCCCGTGCTCACGCGCGGCGACCGGATCACCATTCCAAGGGGCGAGCCGCCCCGGAGCTTCAGCGTGGTCGCGGGGCCCAACGGGCGCCAGGTCGAATACCGGGGGCATCCCCTCTACACCAGCGACCAGGATACCGGCCCGCGCCAAGCCAACGGCCAGGGATTCGATGACAACTGGTACGTGGTCACACCCGGCCTGCGCGCTGGGGCCAGCTCCGGGCCGAGCTGGTAGCCGGATCCCAGAGCCCGTGGGTTGGCTACCCCCGGCTGCTCGACCGGATAGGCAGAGTCGGTTCCGGGGGTTCTACAATCGCATCGACGCGGCGGTGGTGATCACCACCATCCCCATCGCCCCGTTGGGGTGGCTTGCCCCGCGGCGGATCGCCTCCGGCCCGTCCGCTGGCGGCCACAATGGCTGGCTGAGAAGGGACGCAGCGCGGGTAGGGCCACGATTCAGATGGAGGGGGTGAGTGGACTCTCGCACATGCGCGGGTAGCTCATGCTGCATAGGCCAGCGGATCGAGGGGTGCCGCAGTGATTTCGGCCGCCTTGGCGGGTGAGCGCGACATCGCCGCAATTCGCTGAGACCACAGGGTGCGACGCAGTGCCGCCAGAGCGTCAAGGAAGCTGGGCGCCGCCTTGCGGGGATACCAGGGACGCACCCGCCCGGTGTCGCGGTGGGATGGGTCACCAGATAGTCGGGCCAGAACAGGCTGAGCAGCCATAGGGAGAGGGCTGCGGCGCGGGCCGGTCCTTGGTGCTTCCAGGACTGGGGATGCTCGCCGCCGAGATCCGGCTTGCTGTCGCGAAAGGTGACCTCGATCGCCCGCCGCCCGGCGTAGCGGCTGGCCGTGCCCCTACCGGTCGCGGCGAGGTCGGTGGTGAAGAAGAAGTCGTCCGGTTCCACGCCGGCGGGATCGCGGACCACCACCAGGCGGACCCGGGCCCGCGGGCAGACCGGGTACCAGAGCACGTCCCGGGTGTGCACCAGCCGGTCGATGTCGGCGCCGCGGCGGTCGACGGTGACGCGCTGCCAGGCCCGGCGGCGGACCGCGGCCGCCAGCTCCAGCGGGGTGGGCAGCCTCTCGGCCCGGGTGCGGGGCCGGCCGCGGCGCCCGCGGCGCGGCGGGGCGGGGTCGAACAGGGCGGCGTCACGGAGCAGGCGGGAGGTCATGTGGGTGCGCGGCAGGCCGTGGCCGGCCATCCTGGCATGGGTGCCGTCGGAACAGAGGTGGAAGCGGCGCTCGGGCAGCGAGTCGGCCAGCTCCCGGATCATCGCCGCCGCGTGTTCCACTGTGGTCTGGCGGTCGCCCTTGCGGTGCAGCCGGACGTTGACGGGCAGCGCCAGCGGCATCCCGCCCCACGGCGGGGTCGCGCGCAGGCTGACCACGACCAGTTTCAATCCGAGCGCGTCGACGACCCGCGTCGCGGTCGAGCGCACGGCGTCACGGAAGATCCCGGCACCCTCTACCTTGCGGCCGCTCCTGTGGAACAAGGTGGAGCATCGGCTCTTCTCGCACATCAGCAGGAACTGGCGGGGGCGGCCGCTCACCAGCCCCGAGGTGGTGGTGGACCGCATCGGCGCGACCACGACGGCCGCGGGCCTGCGCGTCCACGCCGAGCTGGATACCGGCACCTACCCCATCGGCGTCGAGGGCACCCCGCAGCAGCTGGCCGCGGTCCCGCTCGAGCCCCACCCGTTCCACGCCGACTGGAACTACAGCCTGCGCCCGCGCGGTCGCGGTACTTGACTACCGACAGGACGACGATGCTCCCGCTCCGCGCCCGCACCATCGCCGGCCAGACGGCCCTCGACAGGATGAATGCCGCCTGGAGGATGACGTCCACCTCCTCACGCCAGCGTTCGAAGGTGATCTCCTCCACCGACGTCTCGCGCAGAATGGCGGCGTTGTGGATCAGGACCCGGGGTGTCCGGAAGTGGGCGAGCGCACTCTCGGCGCTCTCCTGCGTGGCTGCGGCACTGGCCAGGTCCACCTCGATCGGGAGCACTTCCGCTCCCGCTGACGCCAGGGTGGCCGCAAGCTGGTTGAGCTTGTCGCCCTGGACGTCGATGATGGCGAGCCGCATTCCAGCATCCGCCAGTTCCATGGCGATGGCGTGGCCGAGCCCCGCTGCGGCCCCGGTGAGGATCGCGACCGCGCCGTCAACTCTCACCCACTGCGCCGACGGACTCATGATCCGAACTGTGGCGATGCGCTCGCCCCGCTCCCGCAGGACCGGAGCGGCTCCCCCAGGCAGGAGCGACCGACTCTGGCCGGGCTGAGTCTCGGTCATCGTGACCCGCTTGGTAAGGGGCTGGTACGATCAGGCCATAGCTGACGATGCCGGCTGGGGAGCGCTCATCGTGGGCCTCCCCTTCCACCTGGATCAGCCGCTGCCGTCGCTCCCCGTGGACCCGGCGTGCTGGGTGGAGCCCCGGGCCCGCGCCGCGGGCGACCAGCGTGACCGCGTGCTCGAGATCCAGCGCTGCCTCGGCGACGCGGTGGCCGCGGGACCACCCCCACCTCACCGCTCGGCGCCGCTCCGCGTCGTGCCCGGGGACTGCGTCGCCGCGCTGGGGACGCTCTCGGGCCTGCAGCGCCGTGGGGTCGATCCGGCGATCGTGTGGTTCGACGCCCACGGCGACTTCAACACCCCGGCCACCACCCGGTCCGGATACCTCGGCGGCATGCCGCTGGCGGTCGCCACCGGGCGCGACCCTGCCAGGATCGGGCCCCACCTCGGGCTGCTGCCGGTGCCGGACGCACGTGTGCTCCTGGTGGGGGCGCCCGACCTCGACCCCGAGGAGGCCGAGCTCCTCGCGGCCAGAGCCGTCCGGCGCACGTCGGCGGGTGGACTGAGCAGCGACACCCTTCCCTCGGGACCGCTCCACCTCCACCTGGACGTCGACGTCGCCGACCCCGCCGACCTTCCCGGGCTGCGCTGCCCGGCGCCCGGCGGCCCGCCGCTCGCCGACGTCGCGGCGGCGGTCGGCGTGGTCCTCGGGACCGGACGGGTGGTGGCCTTCAGCGTCGCCTGCACCTGGGTGCCGGCCGCGGGCGCCGCCGCTGCGGGCGCGCGCGCGGCCGTGCGCCGCACCGGCTGGATGGATCCGGCCCTGGCAGTTCCCGGGCCCGACGGCTGAGGCCGGGACCCCCCCGGGCACGCGGGGCTGGACCTAGCCGCTATGGCGCCGTATACTCCCTAGTGATAGGTATATGGAGGATCGCCGATGGTTGCCACCACCCCGCGCCGGCCGCGCCCCGAGACCCGGAGACGGAGCGACAGCTTCCTGCTCGTGTTCGTCCTGGATCGCACCGGCAGCATGTCTCAATGCCTCTCGTCCACCGTCGCCGGGTTCAATGAGTTCCTCCACGCCCAGCAGCGGGAGAAGGCCGGGAGCGCTGCCATGAGCCTGGTGCAGTTCGACCAGCACGGCGACGAGCCCGTCTGCCAGGTCCGATACACCGCCACCCCTCTGAGCGCGGTCGCCGACCTCGGCTCGCGCCGCAATCCGTACCTCCCCCGGGGGACGACGCCGCTCTTCGACGCCGTGGGACAGACGATCGCGGCCACCGATGCCGAGGCCGGCGACTACGACCACGTCCTCTTCATCATCCAGACCGACGGCCTCGAGAACGCCAGCCGGGAGTACACCCAGCGCATGGTCTTCGAGATGGTCGGGGAGCGGCGCCGGCGGGGGTGGGACTTCGTCTTCCTCGGTGCCGACATCGACGCGTACGAACTCGGTGAGTCGCTCAACGTGCCCGTCGCCAACACCATGGGCTATGGCTCGGCCAAGCAGACGCAGGCGGCGTTCGCCGGCCTCTCCCGGAGCACGACCCGGTACCGCCGCACCGAGGGGCGGAGTCGGGGCGCGACCGACGCGCTGCCGGAGGCGCCGTCCGCGCCGCCGGCCACGCCGGGACCGGACTGGCGCGGTCGGCCCGCGGGGCTCAGCGCCCGGTGATGCCGGCGAGCCGCGACGACCCCGCCTGGCTCAGGCCGATGGCGGCCGCGCGGGCCGCGCCGGTGAACAAGGCCACTGTCTACCTGGGCAGCGATCTCATGGCTCGGGTGCAGGAGCTCCGCGCCCGCGGCATCGACATCAACGTCAGCAAGGTCTGCCAGCTCGCGCTGGAGCAGGCGATCGGCGATGCCGAGCGCATGTCGTGGCCGACGCCCCGATCCAGGCAGGCGGCGAAGCGCAGCCCACCGACGCATAGGAGGTGAGCGCCATGGCCGGCGTCGAAGCCGACATCCAGGGGCGCATCGCCCTGGGACCGGTGGATTGGGTGTTCGCGATGAGGAGCCGAGGACGGAAGCTGGGCCAGCTGCAGATGAGCGCCGGGACCATCGACTGGTGGCCGGCGAAGAGCAGGGACACGCGCACGACGCTGACCTGGCGCCGCTTGGCCGAGGTCATGGAGGGTGCGGAGAGCAACGCCCGACCGCGGACGCGAGGGCGCGCCACCCGGAGGCCGCGCTGACCCCCCCCCACCGTCCCGCGCCGGGCGGCCACCCCACCGCTGTGAGTTTTCTGGGCCTCCCGGCATTCATGTGGGTGAATCGGGAGCTCCGGTCGGCTCGGGCACGGCTGTAGCCGCAAGCTACTGGCTGATCAGAGGCGCCGCGGTCGTCAGGTGCGACGGCAGAGCCGGGCCGGTGCTGAGATCGTGGCAAGATCACGCGAGTGCCCGGAGTGGTACTCCCAAACCGCCGCCCGAACACGCCCCCTGGACCAGGAGGGGTCGCGGTCGCCGAGCAGCCGTTCGCTTCGCTACCCACTCAATTCCCGGATGAGCCAAGAAGAGTATAGTTCCTATACCATTACGGAGGGTGGAGTTCGAGTTCGACCATGCCAAGAGCGACGCGAACGACGACAAGCACGGGATCGATTTCATGCATGCCCAGGCGTTGTGGGCAGATCCGCTTCATGTCGAGGTGCCGGCGCGGACGGTCGGCGAGCCGAGGTGGCTCGTTGTGGGCCGGATCGATGGCAGCCACTGGTCGGCGGTCGTGACCCACAGACAGCAGCGGATCCGCATCATCTCGGTGCGACGCTCCCGGGTTGAGGAGGTGGCGATCTATGAACGAACTGAAGGCTGAGGAATTCGAGGAGCGCTTCGACAGGGGAGAGGACGTCACCTCAACTCTTGATCTTCAGGCCGCGCGCCGTCCAGGGTTGGAGCACCGTCGGGTGAACGTCGACTTCCCGTCCTGGATGGTCGAGGCGCTCGATCGGGAAGCAAGACGCCTGGGGATTACCCGCCAGTCGGTCATCAAGATGTGGATCGCCGACCGCCTTGAGCAGCGACCGAGTAGCGCAGCCTGACCACTCGACCTCAGCCGCCACCCCGACGGTGAGGATCGGATCTACCCGGGGCGGGGGGGCGACTGGCCGACATCGAGTGTGCCCGAGAGGAGCCCGGAGCGGCCCGCCTCGGCCACATTGCCCCCGCCATTGGTCGTCGGCGGCCAATGGCGGCTGCCCAAGCCGCCTCTGTGGACGTGAAGTAATTGTGTAGTTATGAAACACAAGACGACGAGATGCTCGGCTGGTTCATCGGTCGGATCCCTCAGGGATGGTTCACGGCAGGGCCGGAGGTGACCCGGGACCGTGAGGAGATCCTCGTGGTCGGTGAGCTCGACGAGCCCGAGCTCCCCCGAGACGCGGAGGCCGCGGCGAGGGCCGCGGCCCTCGAGGCGCGGGTGCGCCACTTCCGCGAGGAGATGCGCGCCGCCCGCATCGGCATCGCCGAGGAGGCGGGCGCCGGCCCCGGATCCTGACCGGCGGTGCCAGAACTGGGGCCTGAGCGTAGGGCGGCGCCCGGCCACGGTCAGGTCCCGGGGAGGCTCGCACCACGGGGGACGACCGCGAGGGCGTCGGGGTCGGCGCCCACCGGGACCGGGGCTGCCCGGCCGGGAAGCGCCGCCCCGTTGACCGAGAGCGCCGCCGCAGCGGCGGCGAGGAGTGACCGGGCCCGAGGCCCGCGGCCGCCCCCGTGGCGGCCGCGGGTCACCCGGGCAGACCCAGGACCGCCGGCAGCTCGCCGATGGAGGCGAGCACGTGGGTCGCCCCGGCGGCCAGCAGGGTGGCACGGTCATGGGCACCGGTCAGCACTCCCGCCAGGACCGAGGCGCCGGCCCGGCGGCCGGTCTCGATGTCGCTGGCGGTGTCCCCGGCCACCGCGACCTCGCGGACGTCGTCGATCTGGAGCCGGAGGACGGCGGTGAGGACGAGGTCGGGGTGGGGCCGTCCACGCCCGGCATCCTGGGGGCTGAGGACGACGTCGGCGATGCCCTCCCATCCCAGGGCGTGGAGGAGGTGGTCGCGGCTCGTGGGCGCGAAGCCGGTGACGAGGCAGACGCGCGTCCCGGCGTCGCGCAGGGCCCGGACCGTTGCCTCGGCCCCCGGCAGCGGGACGGCCAG
>DAHUZL010000037.1 GCA_027306655.1 Candidatus Dormiibacterota bacterium | reverse complement strand
GAGCACCGGCTCAACGACGACACGGACGTCTGGGTGGCCACCTCCTCGGCCGACGGGGTGCCGCACCTGGTCCCGCTCTCCTTCGTCTGGGACGGGAAGGCGCTTCTGGTCGCGACGCCGAGGGATCGCGTGACCGGACGGCATCTCGCTGAGAGCAACATCGCGCAGCTCGGGCTTGGACATACCCGAGACGTGACCATCATCGAAGGCGTCGTGGAGGTCTTCGAGATGGACGAGTTGCCACATGGGCTGGCTCAGCGCTACGTCGCCCGGGCTGGTCGCGATCCACGCGCGGAATCGACAGTGTGCCGGTGGTTCTGCATCGCGCCACGCCGGATCCGTGCTTGGCGCGAGGTCAATGAACTGCCGGGCCGACTCCTCATGCGTGAGGGCACCTGGCTGGCTTGCGAGCGGGACCTCGACGGACGTAGCGGAGAATGGAGGTCCATCGCGTGACGGATCCGAAGACAACAGCGAAGAAGGCCGGGAGTGGAGGCATGGTCGGCGAAGCGCGCGATGGGTTCACCGTCGAGGAACGCGAGGCGATCAAAGAGCGAGCCCGCGAGCTCGAGGGAGCACGGCGCGGTGCACGGGCGAGCAAGCCGGACGGGGAAGCCGACGTCCAGGCCAAGATCGTCGCGATGCCCGAACCGGACCGCTCGATGGCGGCACGGCTCCACGCCGTCATCATGGCGGCCGCGCCGGATCTCTCGCCGAGAACGTGGTACGGGATGCCCGCCTACGCGAAGAACGGCGGCGTCGTCTGCTTCTTCCAAGGAGCGCACAAGTTCAAGACGAGGTACGCGACGCTCGGCTTCACTGACAGTGCCAACCTGGACGAGGGAGCCCTGTGGCCAACGGCCTATGCGTTGAAGGAACTGACCACCGCAGAAGAGGAGACGATCGTAGCGCTCGCAAAACGGGCAGTGCGTCCAAAGGGGGCAGCACAATGAGGACGATGAGGTGCAACGACTTGGGCGGTCCATGCGACCTTGCTCATCGTGGAGCCACGGCCGATGAGGTCATCAGGTCCCAGGACAAGCATCTGCGGGACGTGGTCGCGAGCGGTGACCGCGCTCACGAGGACGCGCTGAACGCCATGAAGGGAAGATGGAGGCACCCAGTCGCAGGGATGGGGTGGTACAGGGCGACCAAACGACGCTTCGCGGAGCTTCCTGAGGACTGAGCCACTCAGGGGGAGTTCGGGGTTGCCATCAGCCGGCCGCCGGCGGTGTCGGGGATGGCGGCCATCACCGGGCACGTCTTCGGGCTGGTCTTGCGGGAACGGACCGGACCAGGGCGTATCTGGTTGCGCCAGTGTCCGGAGACGCTTCGGGCTGCGGGACTTCTGGTCTTGCCGCAATACCGTTGAGGTAGAGAGGGGTGGGCCGTGTGAGTGTTCCTCGGAGGTTGACGCTGGTTGGGGTGGCGGGGCGCTGAGCCCGGGTCGATCAGCGAGGAGCGCCGGACCGAGCGCGTGGCGGCGGGCGGGCCGAGACATCGGCGCGAACGCCCGTTCACGCCGACAGCCCCGTGTGGCCAAGTGTCGCACCTTTTAGGAACGGAGGACCCGCGGTCCTGGGTGGGCGACGGCCCCGCCCGGGTGCGCCAACGGCTGCTGGCTCACCAACGCCATCTGGGACCGGCTCGGCTTCGTCAGGCACCCGCACCAAGCCTGGCCCGTCCGCCCCTGGTATCCGACAAGGCGGACGCCATCGTTCCACGACGCCGAGGCGACCGTGAGGCGCGATCAGTGGATACTCCGGGTTTGCGGCACGCCCCGACCCGCGAACTCACCCGCGAAAACGCCAGGGGCCTGCCATCGGTCCTGGCGGAGGCTGCCTGATCGTCGCACAGGGTCGCAAGGTCCCCAACCCCCAACCAAACGGCATTTGACTTTGCTCGTGGCCGGGCTCCGTCAGGTCAGCAAGCGCCTCACCGGCGTGCTCGGTATACTGCCCAGGCAGCTTGACGAGCCTCGGGCGGAGCCGGGACGCGCGCCGACGTGACGAGCACGGCGACCAAACTGATCAGGAGTCGTGAAGCGCCGGTCACCGAGCCGGGCATAGCATGCCCACCATGGCCATCACCATTCATGAGACCACTCGCCCGCATTACGGTCCGCACGCCGGCCTGGCCTGCCATGGCGACCTCTCAGCATCTCGTCGAGCCACGCGGGGAGGAGCTGCACCCACAGGTTCAGTCAGATCCGTCACCCTCGAGGTGGACGCCGCCGCGCCCGCAGTCCGCTTCTGCGCCCCCGTCCTCGGGGTCGCACTGGCTCATGCTCGGCAGCGATTCCTGCCCCTTCACCGATCCGGACGGGTTCACGCGGGAGGCGACGCCTCTCCGAGCCGATGCGTCGGCCAGACATTCCGGCGAGGCGAATGAAGATGAACCCTGACGACGGCGGGATCGGGCGTGGCGGTCTTGCGAGGCGCTCAAACTGGGCTGAGGCGGTGGCAAGGATCGACGGCGACGCCCACGGCGGCGAGCTTGTCGGCTCGATCGGGCTCAACCGCGAGTGTCTCGCGGAAGGAAGCAAGGAGCACACGAGTATGTCGACAATCCGCTTCACAGCCAAAGTCCTGGCTATTGACTCATGGACGATTCTGCGGTTGCCCGCGAAGGCGAGCGCGGAGCTCCCATCACGAGGTCAGACAATGGTTGAGGGAACCATCAACGGTTTCCGCTTCCAAACTCCTCTCGAACCCGACGGTGCGGGGAGCCACTGGTTCCGGGTCGACAAGGCGCTCGTCGAAGCGGCTCACATTGACGCTGGCGACACGGCAACATTGGACATTGCGCCCACCAAAGCATGGCCTGAACCCGCTGTCCCAGCCGATCTCAGGGATGCTCTTTCCGTCCACCCACCGGCCAGCGCCCTATGGCATCGCATTACACCAATGGCACGATGGGACTGGGTTCGCTGGATACGGGCAACCAGCAACCGTGAAACACGCAAACGGCGCATCGAGGTGGCCTGCTCAAAGCTCGAGGCTGGTCAGCGGCGACCATGCTGCTTCAATCGCAACCTGTGTACCGAACCATCTGTATCCAGGAACGGAGTGCTTCTGGAGCCAGCCAACCCAGCAGGCTAGAGGCATGCCGCTCAAAGAGTGACCTGTCGTAGTGTGGGTGGGACGGTGGCTGCGGGTGCGGCTCTGGGGGTGGCGGGTGGGCAGCAGCTCGAGCTGGAGGGACTGGCTCGTTCGCAGACCGCGCCGGCTCGGGAGGTCGCGCCAGGCCAAGCAGTTGTTGGGGGCCGCAGCGGAGGGATCCACCGCGGTGGGGCGCGCACGAGCCGCGAGCCAGGGCTCCGTGAAGCGGCCGGCTCGGGCGAGCAAGCCCGATGGCTACGGTCTCGGCTCGTACCGCATCGCCACTGCCCCCGAGCCAAATTCCAGCCGGCTCACGAGCTTCAGGTCGACATGCTTCGATAGCCCCGCGAACAAGGTTGGCCCGTGGCCCGCGAGCCTGGGATGCACCACGAACTCGTACTCATCGATCAATCCCAGCGCCGTCAACGCCAGTGGGAGCTTCACACCTCCCACGAGCAGTCCCTGGCCAGACGCCTGCTTGAGTTGCTGAACGGCCTTGCCCAGCTCCCCGCGGACGAGGTCCGCGTTCCAGTCGACCTGCTCTACGGTGCTCGACACAACGTACTTCTTGGCCGCGTTGATGGTCTGGGCGAAGGGTTCCATCCAATCCGGTCTGGCTCCGGTCGGCGCCGGCGGCCGCCACGCTGATTCCATCATTTCGTAGGTCACCCGGCCAAAGAGAAGGGCATCGGCCTGGTTAAGGTTGTCCACCGCGTGACGATGCAAGTCTTCATCCGCGGGGATGGCGCGATGATCGCAGCATCCGTCCAATGTGACGTTGATGGAGTATCTAAGGGGTCGCATTTTGCGCGAGTGCCGCGGATGAGGTACGCCCGCGATGTGCCGCCTTACTGCTCGTTCGCACACCGATCCGGCTCGGGAGGCGCGCCAGGCGAAGGCGTTGCCGCGGGCCACGGACGGTGGCCCGGTGCGGGATCGGCAAGGACACGGGTGGACCGATTCTGTGGTCGATGGTGGACCCATTCAGCGGCGTTTGACACGCATCGCACCGTCACCCCGCGCCCGTTGGAGCAGGCCGGGGGCGTGGCACAGCGGAGGGAAGCCGCCAGGCGATCCGAAAGCCGGGCGCGATCCGGGCACGGTCGTCGACTTCTACCCCGAGGACGTCCGGCACCGCGGCACGTCGCGGTCAGAAGATGACGTACAGCTTGCGCACCGTCTCGTGGATGGTCCAAGTCCCGGTCCACCCGCGGGGGAAGATGCCGGTACTCCCGGGGCCGAACTCGAGGGGCACCCCTCCATCGGGGGTGACGGTCATCCGCCCGGACAGGATGTGCACGAACTCGTTGGTCTCCAACGACCAGCGGGACGGGCCTGGGCCGCACTCCCAGATCCCCGACTCGGAACCGTTGGCGCCCGACCAGAGGGTGTAGCCCGCGGTGGGCATGGGGTCGCCGGTCGCCTCGGCGAGCGGGCCCCAGTCCTCCAGGGCGGGGGCCGACCCGGCGGCGAGGAACGGCGTCGAGACGGCGAGGTCGCTCATGGGGGACACCTCAGGGGGTTGGGACGGTCCCGATCTTGCCAGCGCTTGGAGGCGCCGTCAAGGCGACGGGCCGGCTCCGGCGCAGCGGCGAGGAACGGCGTCGGGACGGCGCGGTCGCTCATCCCGTGGGCACTCCGATCCCGAGGAGGGGATCGCCCGCCTTCACCGCCAGGCTGGTGACCAGGAAGACGACGTCGCCAGTCGCGACCGCCCGCAGGGTCCGCAGGGTGTCGCCGAAGATGTCGCGCAGCTCTCCCACCGGCTGACCCTCCGCCACCCGCTCGCCCACCGCCACGGTCGGGTGGTAGGTGGCCGAGATGTCGGTGCGCATCCAGTCCATCCGGTCCATCGGGCGGGGGGCGGCGGGCGGCGGCCCGAGCGGCTCGACCATGCCGAGATGGGCCATGACGTTCTGAAGACCGCGGAGGTGGCGCGCCACCGAGGGCTCATCGCAGATCCCCTGCTGGCCGATCTCGGCGATGATGGCGGGGACACCCCGGAGCGCCGCCGACGCGTAGGCGGCCCCGGGAACCGAACCGGGCTCGACCCCGAGCGACCGCTCGAATCCGTACACCCTCGACATCGCCTGCGATCGCGCGGCCACGTCGGGGTCGCCCGCGCGGGTCCAGAGCGTGAAGGGGGCGAGGGCCTCGACCAGGTCGCCGCAGTGGGCGTCGACGTAGGCGTCGGCCCCGTCGATCAGCTCGGCCAGCAGGAATGCCGCCACCCGCTCCGCCGGGCATCCGGCGGGGTCGCCGGGAAAGGAGCGATTGAGGTTGCGGCCGTCGCGGGGATTGACGTAGATCGAGCGCTCGTAGAACCCCGGGGCGTTGACGAGCAGGACCGCCAGCAGCGTTCCCCGCAGCGACTCCGGATCGACCCACCGGGTGAGGCGCGTCACCGCCTCGATCGGCACGTACTCGGCGGCGTGCATCCCGCTGGTGACCGCCAGGGAGGGGCCCGGCCGGCGCCCCCGCACCACCACCGCCGGGATCTCCCACGCCGGCTCCACGCCCGGCACCGCAAGGAACCCGCGCCGCCGCTCGCCCGGCTTGGCGGCAAGGTCCGCCACCCCAATCCGTCCCACCGGTCGCCCTCCTGTGCTGCCGTCCTCAGCCGAGCATGATATTGCCGCCGTCGACCCCGAGGGTCTGTCCGGTCACGTAGCTGGCGTCCTCGGAGAGGAGGAAGATCACCGCCCGGGCGATCTCCTCGGCGCGCCCCAGCCGGCGCAGTGCGATCGACCCCAGCAGCTGCGTTTGGCCGTCCGCGCCCATCGCCTCCCACTGCCGCTCGGTGGTGGGATTGGAGCGCACGAATCCCGGCGCCACGCAGTTGACGCGGATGCCGGCGGGGCCGAGCTCCTTGGCCAGCTGTCGGGTGAGGCCGATCACCCCGGCCTTGGCGGCGGCATACGCCTGGATGCCGGTGAGGCTGTAGGTGCGACCGGCCCCCGACGAGATGGTGACGATCGCACCGCCGCCCCGCTGGCGCATGTGCGGCACCACCGCGCGGATGCAGTGAAAGGTGCCGTCGAGGTTGATCGACACCAGCTGGCGCCAGGCACCGGGGTCGACCTCGTCGACGGCCCGCATCGTCTGGCCGCCCACGCCGCCGGCGGTGGTGACCAGCGCCCCCACCGGGCCGTCCGCGGCGGCCACGTCGGCCACCGCCGCCACCACCGCAGCGGGATCGGTCACGTCGAGCGGGAGGGGTCGGCACGGGCGCGCGGCCGCGCGGGTGACGGCCGCCGCGGTGGCCTGGAGACCCTCCGTCTCGACGTCGCACGCGGTGACTAAGGCGCCGGCCTCCGCCAGCGCGACGCAGATGGCGCGGCCGATGCCGTGGGCCGCCCCGGTGACGATGGCCGCCGTCCCGGTCAGCCCGCCCCCTCCCGCACCCGCGCCCTCCGCACGGTCGGGACTCATCGGCTTTCCCCCTCGCCAGGCGCAATCATGGGTGGTCCAGCGACCCCGGCGGCGGCCCCAGCGGTCCCCCGAGCAGGGTCTCGACCGCCTGAGCCCAGGCCAGCAGCCGGCGGTCCTCCCCCCAGGTCCCGGCCAGCTGCAGCCCGACGGGAAGTCCATCCTCCCCGAGCCCGCAGGGGATGGTCACCGCCGGGATCCCGGTGAGGTTGTGGGGGGCGGTGCGACGCGACTCGACGGTGCCCGCGGGGTCGGCCAGGGGAGGGTCCCGCGGCGGCGCCACCCAGGCCACCGTCGGGCTGAGCAGGACGTCGTGGTCGGCGAGGGCCGCCCGGGTCTCGGCGATCAGACGGTCGCGCACCAGCTGCGCCGCGACGTAGGCGGTCCCCGGGCTGAGCACTCCCAGCTCCAGCTGGAGGCGGGTGTCCAGGGCGTAGTCCTCCGGGCGGTCGCGCAGCCAGGGGGCGTGGATGACCGCGGCCTCGGGCAGGATGATCTGCATCAAGGCGCTCTCGGCGAACTCCAGGCTCGGCAGCCGCACCCGGTCGATCCCCGCCCCCGCCGCGGCGAGCCGGTCGAGGGCCTCCTCCCAGCGGCGGGCCACGCCGGGCCGGAGCTCCAGGACGTGGTCGTCGTCGAGGACCGCGGCGCGCAGGCCAGCAAGCGGAGGCGGGGCCCCGGGAACGCCGCCGCCGTCGAGGGCCGCCAGCAGCAGCGCGACGTCGTCGACGCTGCGTCCGATCGGACCGACATGGTCGAGGGTCCAGGAGAGGGGGAAGACGCCATCGGTGCTGACCCGCCCCAGGCTGGGCTTGAGGCCGACGACCCCGCAGTAGGCGGCCGGGATCCTGATCGACCCCCCGGTGTCCGTGCCAAGGCTGCCGAAGGCGAGCCCGGCGGCGACGGCGGCGGCGGACCCGCTGCTGGACCCGCCTGCCGTGCGGCCGGGGTCCCACGGGTTGTTGCATTGGCCGAAATCGGGGTGGACGATCCCGTAGGCGAACTCCAGGAGGTTGGTCTTGCCGAGCAGCACCGCCCCCGCCGCGCGCAGCCGCTGCACCACCTCGGCGTCGCCGGCGGGCGCCTGGTCGCGCAGGATCCGCGCCCCGCAGCTGGTGCTGATTCCGTCCACGTCGATGTTGTCCTTGCAGGCGATCGGGACGCCGTCGAGCGGCCCCCGCGACCGTCCGCCCACGATCCGGGCCTCCGCGGCCCGCGCCTCCGCCAGCGCGGACTCGTCGCACATCGTGATCCAGGCGTTGAGACGGGGCCCGGTGGCGCCGATCCGGCGCAGCAGCATCGCCGTCACCTTCACCGGCGACAGTTGGCGCGCTCGATAGCGCCGTCCCAGCTCGCGGATGGTGAGGAACGCGTCGGCGGCGACACTCGTCCCGGGGCCCGGGCCGGCGGCGGGCGTCGCGCCGACGGCCGCCACCGCCCCGCCCGGCGGCAATCGCACGATGTCGGCCGGGGGGAGCAGCGCGGCCGCGGAGAGCCGGTCGGCGCTGGCGAGCAGGTCGGCCAGGTGGGGCGCGAGCATGCGGGCGCGCTCCGCCGTGCAGCCCAGGTCGGCGCGCCGCGCCATCCGCATCACGTCGTCGGCCCCGACGCGGGACGGTGCCGCCGAGCCGGCGTCGGCGGAAGGCACCGTCAGCCCGCCTCTGAAGGCGCCCAGGCCGCCCGCAGGAGTCGGAGGACGTTGCCGCCGACCGCCTTGGCGATCGCGTCGTCGTCGTAGCCGTGAACCACCAGCCAGCGCATGATGTTGGGGAGGGCTTCCGCCGGGCTCTCCAATCCGTCGACCCATTCCACCCGCTCGAAGGGCTCCGGCGGCTCCGAGCCGAAGGGCCCGAAGCGCTCGGCCATCACCCGATGGAGCCCGACATGGTCGCCGAAGAGGGTGTCGGGGCCGAATGCGACATGGTCGATTCCGACCAGCTCGACGCAGTACTCGAAGTGGGCCATGAACGCGTCGATGGTGTGGCGACGGTGCTGGCGGGTGAGGGTGGTGTGGGGAGCCGCTTCGATGCCAATCACCCCGCCGCCCTGGGCGAGGGCGCGGAGGACGTCGTCGGGCTTCATCCTGGCGGTGGGCCAGAGCGCGCGGGCGCCCGCATGCGAGATGGAGACGGGCCGGGTGCTCGCCTCGATCGTGTCGAGGGTGGTGCGGTCGCCGGCGTGGGAGCAGTCGATCAGGATCCCCAGCTGGTTCATCCGGCGCACCGCCTTGCGGCCGAAGCGGGTGAGCCCGGCATCGGTGGCCTCGGCGAGGCCGCTGCCGAGCTGGTTGGCCTCGCTGTAGGTGACGCCGACGGCGCGGACGCCGAACCCGTAGAGGATGTCGAGCCGGTCGAGCTCGTTCTCGATCGGGGCCGCCGACTCGAGCGCGAGGATGACGCCCAGCTGGCCCGCCGCCCGCGCCGCGTCGACGTCGGCGACACGGTGCACCACCCGCAGGTAGTCCTGGTGGGCCAGATCGCAGAGCCGCATGCCGAGGTCGTAGACGGTGTCGTCCCACTTCCACCCCGTGAGCGACGTGATCTGGCCCTCGCCGTCCGCGAGGTTGTCGAAGACGGCGTCGAGGCCGGAGCGGCTGAGGCCCAGGTAGCCGGTGACGTCGCGGCCGTGGCGGCGGTACTCGAAGAGCTGGGCGGCATCGGCAGGGATCACGGTGGGATGGTCGTGGAAGGAGATCACCGGACCGCGCTGGAGCAACCTCTCCACCCGCGCCTCCTGTTCCTCGGTGGTCACCACCGCCCGCGAGGGCACGCGGTCCAGCTCGGGGGCGAGGTCGAAGACCCGATAGTCGCGGTGGGGCTCCAGATACTGATAGGAGCGGTAGCCGCGGTAGGCGGTCGGCTTCACCGGGCGAGGTCCATCTCGGTGGGCTCGGACCCGGTCAGCTCGACCACCAGGCGGGACCCCGTGCAGGGAGCATCCATGGCATCGGTCTGGTGGACGTACTGCCAGCCCCGGCGAGTGGTGGCGGCGCAATGGCGGCCGCCCCGGTCCACCGCCACCACGTGCATCAGAACGTCGGCGGGGCGGATGTCCCCGAGCCCGGCCAGCTCCTGGAGCGCGGCGGTGCAGGCGGCCTCCACGGCGAGGCCCCGCCGGAGTCCCTCCACCACCTGGCGCGCGGTGCCGGCGCGGATGGACAGCTCGCCCCACCCGGTGCAGGCGGCGGCGCCGTAGCGGTCGTCAGCGTAGTTGCCGGCCCCGATGACAGGCGAGTCGCCGAGCCGGCCGGGGAACTTCCAGGCCGCGCCGCTGGTGCTGACGGCGACGGCGAGATGGCCGTCCCGGTCCTGAGCGATCACGTTCACGGTCCCGGAGACGTGCTCCGGGTCGGTGGCCAGCCGGCCCATCCGCGGCAGCCACTCCGCGATCGGGGCACTGGGGTCGAGGGTTCCCTCCAGGCCCGCCCGCCAGGTGGCGCGCGCCGGCTCGGTGAGGAGCTCCTCTTGGACCATGCCCATCTCGGCGGCCACGCGGGCCGCCCCGTCGCCCACCACCAGCACATGCGGGAGCGCCTCCATCACGCGCCGGGCGACGCTCACCGGGTGTCGGTAGCCGCGCAGGGCCCCCACCGCGCCCGCCCGCCGGGTCGTCCCCTCCATGACCGAGGCGTCGAGCTCGACCTCGCCGAGGACGTTGGGGTAGCCGCCGTACCCGACGGTGTGGTCATCGGGGTTATCCTCAACCACCCGCACCGCCGCCTCGACCGCATCGAGAGCGCTGCCTCCGGCGCGCAGGATCGCCATCGCCTGGGGGATGCCGACACCGCCGTTGGCGCTGGCCACGACGATCATCGCGCCCCGCCCCCGACCGCCAACCGGCCCCCCGCGCCCACGGCCCGCCAGTATAGGCGGCCCGAGCTCGGACCCGACCGCCGCGATCGACCCCATCTCCCGGCCCCATCGCGTAGACTGCGGCGCTCGGGGGGAGTGGCCGGCGGCAGGAGGTGGGCTTGGACGGGGCACCCGCATCCGACCAGGCCGGAGGTGCGCGGGGGAGCCGGGTCACCCGCGCTGCCATCGGGCTCGCCGCGGCACGGACCGGCGGCCCTGCGCTGCTCAGCACTGTCGGCCTCGGGACCGGCACCGTCGGGACCGTGCCCGGGGCCTCATGCGTGTCCGGTGAGGGCACCACCGGACCGGTGCAGACGATGGGCGACGTCGATGCGATGGTGTTCGGCATCGCCGTCCCCATCGTCACCGTCCGCGGCCACCGCACCCACGGCAGCTCCGGACCCTATTCGCTGGCGGGGGAGTCGCTGGTCGGCACCGCGGCCGGCGGAGCCGGTCTGGTCGTCGGCCTCATCGGCCTCATCGGGGTGGCGCTGCGACGGCGGAGCGGATCGGGTGGCGGCACCGTCGGGGCCGCCGTCGGCGGCGCGCTGCTCGGCCTCGTCAGCGGGATGGGCTGGGGTCTGCTACGGCAGCAGGCGAGCGTGATGTCGCCGACGTCGACGACCGATCTCGCCGTGCCCGTGATCGCGCTCTTGGTGGGCCTGCTGGCCGGCGCCCTGGGCGGATGGCGCGGGAGGCGGGCATTGGCCGGGGGCGCCTGCTGAACCTCGCCTCCGGTCGGGTGGGCGGGCAGGCGACCGGTCCCCCACCGTAGAGTCGGGGCAGGGCGGGTGGCCCCCGCCGGGCCGGGGTTGGGACCTCTTCATCGGTAGCGGACATGGAGCGGCGCATGGGTGTATGGTGAGACATCATGCGGTTGAGCGCTTGGGCTCGTCAGCAGGGTGTCCATCCCCGGACCGCGCTGCGCTGGTTCCAGGAGGGACGCCTGCCGGTGCCCGCCCGTCGCGTCAGCCCGCGCACGGTGTTAGTCGAGACCGGCCCGGCGGGTGGGCCCGGGGTGGTCGCTCTCTACGCCCGCGTGTCGTCGCACGATCAGCGCGCTGACCTCGACCGGCAGCTCGGCCGGCTGGCCGCGTGGGCCACAGACCAGGACCTGCCGGTGACGCGAACCGTCGCGGAGGTGGGCTCCGGCATGAACGGCGCCCGGCCGAAACTGCGCCGGCTGCTCGCCGATGCGACCGTCACGACGATCGTGGTCGAGCACCGCGACCGGCTTGCGCGTCTCGGCTCCGAGTACATCGAGGCGGCGTTGCTGGGCGCGGGGCGGCGGCTGATCGTAGTCGACCCCACCGAGGTCGCCGATGATCTCGTGCGGGACATGACCGAGGTGCTCACCTCGCTTTGCGCGCGGCTGTACGGGCGGCGGTCGGCACGCACACGGGCAAACCGGGCTCTGCGGTGCGCGGCCCAGCCCGTCGAGACCGTCTGATGGCCCGGGTGTGCCAGGCGCTGCGCTTTGCGCTCGACCCGAGCGTGGCCCAGCGCCGCGACCTGGCTCGCCATGCCGGCACGGCCCGATACGCCTACAACTGGGGCCTGGCCCGGGTGAAGGCCGCGCTCGACGCCCGCCGGGCGGGCGACGCGACCGTCCTCGTCCCGTCGGCGATGACCCTGCACCGGGAGTGGAACGCCTGGAAGCGCAGCCCGGCCGCGGTCGGGTGGTGGACCGAGGTGTCCGAGTGCGCGCCCCAGGAAGCCTTCCGCAACCTGGAGCGCGGCCTGCACGCCTCCTGGGCCAGCCGCCCGGGCCAGCGGGCGGGCCCGCGGGTGCAGTTCCCCCACTTCAAGAAGAAGGGGCGCAGCCGCGACAGCTTCCGCCTCACCGGCGCCATTCACGTCTACGGGCGCGCGGTGAGGCTGCCACGGATCGGGACCGTCCGCCTGTACGAGGACGCCGCCCCGTGGGCCGAGCGGCTCACGGCCGGGAGCGTGCACGTCAGCTCGGCCCCGGTCAGCCGCGAGGCCGATCGCTGGTTCGTGGCACTGGCCGTCGAGGCCGAGCGCGCGATTCCCACCTCCAACGGTTCCACCGACATCCTCGGGGTGGACCTCGGCGAGCTGGCGTTCGCGACCTGCTCGGACGGGACCGCCATCCCCGGGCCGAAGGCGCTGCGCCGCAGCCTCCGGAAGCTCCTCCGTCTCTCCCGCGCCCACAGCCGCAAAGTCCGCGGCTCCCGCAACCGGGCCACCGCGGCGCACCAACTCGCCCGCTACCACGCCCGAGTCGCCGCCCTCCGGCGTGACCACCTGCACAAACTCACGACCCACCTCGCCAAGACCCACGGCACGGTGGTGGTCGAAGACCTCAACGTCCGCGGCATGCTGGGAAACCACTCCCTGGCGCGGTCGCTGGCCGACGCCGGCTTCGCCGGGTTCCGCCGCCAACTCACCTACGAGACCACCTGGTACGGCAGCACGCTGGTGGCCGCCGACCGGTGGTTCCCCAGCTCGAAGCGCTGCTCGGGCTGCGGGACCGTGAAGGCGGAGCTGCGCCTCGCGGAGCGGACCTTCCGCTGCGACGCCCGTGGCTTGGTCCTCCCCCGGGACCACATCGCCGCGATCAACCTCGCGTGGTGGGCGCACCACATCGTCACCGCCAGTGCGGCGGAGACGCAATCTGCCTGTGGAGCCGACCGGAAGTCCAGGCCGCGCCTGGCAGGTGGCAGTGAAGCAGGAACCGGGACCGGCCCGGAGCCCACCGGTTCGACCGGTGGTCCGCGTCAGCGGCAGCGGGACCCCGTGTCCCTCTTGTCCGCTGCGTAGGAAGGGTCGGGATGCGATTCACAGTGGTCGGAGCGGGGGCGATCGGGGGCACGGTGGGCGCCCACCTGATCCGCGCTGGGCACGAGGTGCGCCTCATCGACGGCGACCGCGCCCACGTGGCCGCGATGCGGACGCGCGGCCTCACGGTTCGCGGCGCGGAGGAGACCTTCACCGTGCCTGCGGAGGCCGCCCTCCCCGCCGAGGGAGCGGGCCCGTCGTCCCACTCCCTGGGCACCGTCTTTCTCTGTGTCAAGGCGCACGACACCCGCGCCGCCGCCGAGTGGTGCCGAGGGCGGCTCCGGCCCGGGGAGTGCATCGTCTCGCTCCAGAACGGGCTCTGCGAGCGGGTCATCGCCGAGGTCGTCGGCGAGCCCCGGACGGTCGGGGCCTTCGTCAACTTCTCGGCCGACCTGGTGGAGCCCGGTGTCATCGACTTCGGCGGTCCGGGGACATTCGTCGTCGGCGAGCTCGACGGCGCCCAGTCGGCGCGGGTGGAGGCGATCGCCGAGAGCCTGCGCGCGTTCCTCCCCATCACGGTCAGCGACAACGTGCTGGGGTTCCTCTGGGCCAAGCTCGGCTACGCGAACATGCTCTTCGCCACCGCCCTCGTCGACGCCACCATGGCCGACGTGATCGAACGGTTCCCGCACCTCATGGTGGAGCTCGCCTGCGAGGTGTACGACGTCGGCGCTGCGGCCGGGGTTCGGCTGGAGCCGTTCGACGACGTCGAGCCGGCGCTCTACCACCCCCGGGAGCGCCAGGACCCGGCGCGCCTGGAGCAGGCGATCGCGGGCCTGGTGGCCCGCCGCCGCCGCGACGGCAAGACCAGGAGCGGCATCTGGCGCGATCTCGCGGTCCGCCACCGGCGCACCGAGGTCGACTCCCAGCTCGGCGTGGTGCTGGAGATGGCCGCCCGGAGCGGGCTCCACCTCCCCCTCACCGAACGGCTGGTGGAAAGGATCCACGACGTCGAGGCGGGGCGGCGGGCGATGGCCTGGGAGAACGTGATGGAGCTGGAACGGCTGCGGGTCGAGTCCGCCGCCTGAGGCTATGGCGGGCGCCGGCTGTCCGCGTCGTGCGATCGCCGCCGATCGTCAGCCCTCGCCATCCGTGGTTCGGTCTTCGTCGACGCGGGCGGAGATCGTGCTCACGAACCGGCGGAGGTCCTCGATCTGCCCCAGCTGATCAGCCACCACTCCGTTGTCGACGTCGACGTAGCCGTGCACCAGGACATTGCGGAACCCGACAGCGCGGGCCATCGTCACCGAAAGGTCCTGGGGGATCACCCCGTGCCGTCCGAGCAGGCGCAGGGCGTCGGCGTTGGACGCCGGCGGCCCCCACCCCTCCGACGCGCACAGGTGCTGGGCCACCGCGAGGCATCCCTCGATCGCCGTGACGAAGGCGTACTTCACCGCTCCCAGCCGGTCCATGTCGTCGACGATCAGGGACCGGTCCAGCCGCGAGCGGTCAGCCAGGAAGGCGAGATCGTCGGCGACCCGCTGGAGCAGGCGGCGGACGCGGCGGACGTCAACCATTCCGATGCGCAGCGAAGAACACGCCGTCAAGCGCCGCCTGCCGGTCCTGCTCGTCGAGGTACTCCAACCGGGTCCGGGCCATCCAGGTGACGCGCGCCGGGGGATCGTCGTCGAAGAGCAGTCGCCCGTGCTGGGCCACCCGCCCGGCCAGCTCCAGGGGCGCCCGGTCGAGCACGAGAAGGTCCACCGCCGGGGGAAGGTCGACCTCCCACGACGGCGGCGCGCCGCCTCCCCACCAGGCGGCAATGTCAAGGTCGCGCGGCCGCGAGGCCGTCCCCGGCACCGCCAGCATGCTCCCGTGGAGGAAGGCGAAACGGGCCTGGCTGCGGCGCAGGGTCGCGACCACCTCGGCGAGGAGCGGCGCCTGCGTGTCTCTCATGGGCTGAGTGTGACGCGAGGGCGCCGTCAGTGATCGCACCCGACCGCGATTGCAGCCGCGGCGCATATGGCGCGCATCGTCGAGGGGCGGGCCCGACCCACTCGCCGTACGAGGCGGGATCGGGCGATGAGCTGCAGGTTGTCGAGGTTGGCCACCGAGGCGAGCAAGACACCGTCCTCCGATCCGACGGGGACCTCGGTCGAGAGGCCGCGCACCGTCGAGGTGACCGGCGCGACGATCACCGAGTGGAGCAGCCTCCCCATCGGGTCGCGGGTGAGCACCACCGCCGGACGAACCTTGTCAAGCCGGGCGAGCCACACCTCAGCACGGGCCGGCGCTGGGTCGCTCACCGCTCGCCGCCTGCGTACATCCCCTCCCAGTCCGTGTCGTCACCCAGGTCGCCACTCGCCATCTGGCCGAGGTGGACTTCGGCGTCGGTGGGGGGGACGCGACCGTACGCGGCCATGTCTCCCAACAGACGCTCGGTGCGGATGAGGCGATCGAGAGCGAGGTTGATGACCTCGGAGGTCGACCGAGCCCCCGCCAGCACGCGGGCGCGATCGGCCTTGGCCCGATCGAGCGTGATCGTCACCTTCTGTCGGGCCATACCGAATACCCTACCATGAGGACGTATCGACGGCAGGGCCCCCCGAAAGCCGCGATGGCGATCCGGGCCGATCCCCCCTACGTCGCGGCGTCGCCCCCGTCGGCGGGCTCGTCCCCCACCTCGGCGATGATCGCGAGCAGATCGACGTCGTGGGCCGCCTGGGCTCGGGTCACCATCTCGCGGACCCGGTCCACCCGCTCCTCCTCCCAGTGCAGCAGCACCGCCAGCTCGCCGGTGGTCGGCGGGCGGCCCCGCTCCCGCCGCACGCGGACCTCGGCGGCGGCGTAGACGTCGCTGTCGGCGACCCAGCGCGCCTCCTCAGCGCGGACCTCCCGCTCCCGCGCCTCGGCCTGATCGAGCTCGCGGTCGACGTCCCGGCGGAGGACGGCGGTCAGCTGCGCGGCGGGGCTCGCCTCGGCGATGTGCCGCCGGATCCCGACCACCAGGGCGGCGCTGCCCTCCTGGACGAGGTCGGCGACCGGGACCGTCGCCGTCGGCCGGGCCAGGACAGCGTCGCGGACCAGCCAGAGATGGTGGGCCACCAGGCGCTCCAGGGCCAGCGGGTCGCCGCCCGCCGCGGCCCCGAGGAGGTCCGCGACCGCGGCCTCCCGCAGGGGCGGGGTCCGCTCCGCCAGGCGGCGGACCTCGTCCAGCGCCGCCCGCCGCGCGGCGGGACCCTGGGAGCCCTCCGTCACCGGCCGAGTATAGGCAGGGCCGCACGCACCCGGCGCTGGCGGCGCTCCCGCACGCCGTGCGACACTCGCCGAGTCGTGCCGACCGAGCTCCCCACCCCGCCCGACCAGGACCTGGTGGTCTTCGGCGCCTCCGGCGACCTGGCCCGCCGCAAGCTCCTGCCCGCGCTCTACAACCTGGAGGCCTCGGGCCTCCTCCCGGCGCGGTGCACGATCCTGGGCCTCTCCCTGGACCCGCTCGACGACCTGGGGTTCCGCGACCTCGCCCAGCACGCGGTGGACCAGTTCTCGCGCACCGGGCGGGACCCTGCGGTGTGGGAGCGCTTCGCCACCCGGCTCCATTTCCGCCGCTCCGCTGAGGGCGTCCTCGGTCAGCTCCAGGACGTCCTCACCGAGCCGCGCCGGGTGTTCTATCTCGCCGTGCCGCCGTCGGCGTTCTCGCCCATCCTGCAGCAGCTCCGCCAGGCCGGCCTCCAGCACGGCGGTGCGGTCATCATCGAGAAGCCGTTCGGGCACGACCTCCCCTCCGCGCGCGCCCTCAATCGCGCCCTTCACCACGTGGTTCCCGAGGACCGGGTCTTCCGGATCGACCACTACCTGGGCAAGGAGACGGTTCAGAACCTCTTGGTCTTCCGATTCGGCAACACCCTCTTCCAGCGGATCTGGAACCGCGACGTCATCGAGCACGTGGAGCTCACCGTCGCCGAGGACATCGGGGTGGAGGACCGCGGCGCCCTTTACGAGGAGACGGGGGCGATCCGCGACGTGGTCCAGAACCACCTCTTCCAGCTGCTCGCGCTCACCTGCATGGGAGCGCCCACCTCCTTCGCCGCCGACGCCCTCCGCGACGAGAAGGTGAAGGTGCTGCGGGCGATCCGCCCGATCCAGCCGAGCGACGTCGTGCGCGGCCAGTACACGGCCGGTGAGGCGGGCGGGATGGCGCTGGCGGGCTACCGCGAGATCCAAGGCGTCGCCCGCGACTCCGCGACCGAGACCTACGCCGCGCTCCACCTCCACGTCGACACCTGGGAGTGGGCGGGGGTCCCCATCTACCTGCGCACCGGCAAGGCGCTGGTGACCCGGCGGACCGAGATCATGCTCCGCTTCCGCGACGTGCCGCTCCACTTCTTCCACGGCACCGGGATCGCCGAGCTCGATCCCAACCGCCTCACCATCCGGATCCAGCCCGAGGAGGGGATCTCGCTCAGCTTCAACGCCAAGGAGCCGGGGCCTGATGTGGTGGAGCAGGCGGTGCGGATGGAGTTCTCCTACGGCAGCTCCTTCAAGACGCAGCCGGCCGAGGCGTACGAGCGGCTCCTCCACGACGTGTTCCTCGGCGACCACACCCTGTTCATCCGCGAGGATGAGACCGAGGCGGCCTGGGCGGCCCTGCAGCCGGTGCTGGAGCAGATGCCGGAGGTCCAGTTCTACCCGGCCGGGAGCCAGGGACCGGAGGCGGCGGCCCGTCTGGTGCCGCCGCCGGGCTGGCACAACCTCGACCACCATGCCTCGGCGGGCACGG
>DAHUZL010000031.1 GCA_027306655.1 Candidatus Dormiibacterota bacterium | reverse complement strand
AGCGCGCCCGCCGCCCCGCCCGCCCGGGCGCCCCGGACTCGGCGCGCCTCTCCGCGGGCGGCAGCCTCCCCGGTGCCCGACCCGGCGGCGCCCGCCGCGACCTCGGCCGAGGGGAGCGACTTGCCCCTGGACGAGGGGGGGAGCTGACCCGATGCTGATCCCCAAGCGCCCCCGCCACCGCAAGGTCCACCGCGGCGACCGCCGCGGCGCCGCGCATCGCGGCAGCACCCTGGCCTTCGGCCCCTACGGCCTCCAGGCCCTGGAGCCCTGCTGGATGACCAACCGCCAGATCGAGGCGGCCCGGCGGGCGATGACCCGCCATGTCCGCCGCGGCGGCAAGATCTGGATCCGGCTCTTCCCCGACCATCCCTTCACCAAGAAGCCCGCCGAGACCCGGATGGGGTCCGGCAAGGGCTCGCCGGAGGGGTGGGTGGCCGTGGTGCTGCCGGGCCGGGTCCTGTTCGAGATGGACGGGGTGCCGGAGTCGACCGCCCAGGCGGCGATGCGCCTGGCGGCCCACAAGCTGCCGATCAAGACCCGCTTCGTGAGCCGCGTCGAGCCCGGCACCGGGGCCGAGGAGGGGACCGCGTGACCAAGCGGCGGGAAGTGCGCGACCAGGCGCGGGAGATGGACGACCACGGACTCCAGGAGACCCTGGTGTCGCGACGCCAGGAGCTGCTCCAGCTGCGGCTTCAGCTGGCGACCGGGCAGCTCGAGCACCATCGCCGGGTGCGCGACGTCCGCCACGACATCGCCCGGATCCTCACCCTCCAGGGCGAGCGGGCCCGCGAGCTGGTGGAGGAGGGGTGAGGTGACGACGATCGACGAGCCGACCCCGGCGGCTCCGCCCCGTGCCCGGCGCAAGGTGCGGGTCGGGGTGGTCACCAGCGATAAGATGGACAAGACGGTGGTGGTGGCGGTGGAGGAACTGAAGCGCCACCCCCTCTACCGCAAGGTGATGCGCCGCCAGGCCCGCTTCGCCGCCCACGACGAGGCCAATGCGTGCCGGGTGGGTGATCGGGTTCGGATCGCCGAGACCCGCCCCCAGAGCCGCTCCAAGCGCTGGCGGGTGGTCGAGATCGTCGAGCGGGCGCGCTAGGCCCGGGGACGGTACCCGCATGATTCAGCAGGAGACGGTGCTCAAGGTGGCCGACAACAGCGGTGCCCGGGAGATCCTCTGCATTCGCGTGCTGGGGGGGTCGTACCGCAAGTACGCCTCGGTCGGCGACGTCATCGTGGCCACCGTGAAGGCCGCTCAACCGCACACCCAGGTGAAGAAGGGCGACGTGGTGCGGGCGGTGGTGGTGCGGGTGGCCAAGGAGTACCACCGTCCGGACGGCAGCCAGATCCGCTTCGACGAGAACGCGGCGGTCCTGATCACCCCTCAGAACAACCCCCGCGGCACCCGGATCTTCGGACCGGTGGCGCGGGAGCTGCGGGAGCGCAACTTCATGAAGATCGTCTCGCTTGCGCCGGAGGTCCTCTGACCATGCCCCGGTTGCGCCGAGACCGCGCCTGGGCGGGAGGTCACACCCGCGCCCTCGACCTCCGGGCCGGCGACCCCGTCCTGATCACGGCCGGCAGCGATCGGGGCAAGCGGGGGGTCGTGGTGCGGACCCTGCCCGAGGAGCAGCGGATCGTGATCGGCGGCGTCAACATCCACAAGCGCCACCAGCGGGCCGGCCAGCGCCGCGGCGGCACCTCCGCGCTGCAGGGAGGGGTGGTCGACTTCCCGGCCCCGATCCACTACAGCAATGTGCGGCTGGTGTGCCCCCACTGCGACCGGCCCACCCGGGTCAAGAAGGCCCTCTTCGACGGACGCTACGGGATCGTCTGCCGCCTCTGCGGCGAGCGCTACGAGCGGGTCACCGGCTGATGGCGGTCGCCGCCCCGGCCCGGCCCCGCCTGCAGCAGCTCTACCAGGAGCGGGTGGTCCCCAACCTGGTGGCCGAGTTCCGCTACCTCAACGTGATGCAGGTCCCCACCGTGGACCGGATCGTGGTCAACATCGGGATCGGGGAGGCGATCCAGAACGCCAAGGCGCTCGACGCCGCCAGCCACGACCTCCGCCAGATCACCGGGCAGCAGCCGATCGTGATCAAGGCGCGTCGCTCGGTGGCCGCCTTCAAGCTCCGCGCGGGCATGCCGGTGGGGCTCAAGGTCACCCTCCGGAGCGCGCGGATGTGGGAGTTCCTGGACAAGGTGGTGAGCGTGGCCCTGCCCCGGATCCGCGACTTCCGCGGCGTCGGCAGCCGCCTCGACGGCCATGGCAACTACACCCTCGGGCTCCGGGAGCAACTGGTGTTCCCGGAGATCGACTACGATCGCATCGACCGGCTGCGGGGGATGGAGATCACCATCGTCACCACCGCCGCCAGTGACGACGAGGGACGGCGCCTGCTCAGCGAGCTGGGCATGCCGTTCCGCCGCTAGGAGAGGTCCCCCGTGGCCAAGAAGTCCAAGGTCGTGAAGAGCCAGCGCCCGGCTCGGTTCCCGGTGCAGGCCCGCAATCGCTGCAACATGTGCGGCCGCCCCCGGGGCTACATGCGCCGGTTCGGACTCTGCCGCATCTGCTTCCGCGGCTATGCCTCCCGGGGCCAGGTCCCGGGAGTGCGCAAGTCGAGCTGGTAGCCATGCTGACGGACCCCATCGCCGACATGCTGACCCGGATCCGCAATGCCAACCTCGCCGGCCACCAGCGGGTGGAGATGCCTCACAGCCGGATGAAGGCGGAGGTCGCCCGCGTCCTTCGCGACGAGGGCTACGTGACCGGCTACGGGGTCCTGGGCGAGGCGCCGATCCAGACCCTCTGGGTGGAGCTCAAGCCCCCCACCCCGCAGGGCCGGGCGCTCAGCGGCCTGCGCCGGGTGAGCCGCCCGGGGCTGCGGGTCTACAGCCCCCGGCGGGACATCCCGATGGTCCGGGGCGGGCTCGGGACCGCCATCGTTTCCACCTCCCGGGGCCTGATGTCGGGCCAGGCCGCCCACCGGCAGGGCCTGGGCGGCGAGATCGTGGCCCTGGTCTGGTAGGGGATCGTGTCACGCATCGGCCGGCTCCCCGTCCCCGTCCCCGCCGACGTCACGGTGGCGATCGAGGCCCCGCGGATCGAGGTGGTCGGCCCGCTGGGGTCGCTCCGCCGGGTCCTGCCGGCGGCGATTACGGTCACCCAGGTGGGCCAGGAGCTCCGGGTCGAGCGCCCCAGCGATGCCAGCCCCCACCGGGCGTTGCACGGACTCACCCGAACCCTGGTCGCCAACATGGTCGAGGGCGTCACCCGGGGCTACCGCCGCGAGCTGGAGCTGGTGGGGGTTGGCTACCGCGCCGTGCTCCAGGGCCGAGACCTCCAGCTGGCGCTGGGGTACGCCCACCCGGTGCGGCTCGCGCCGCCCGAGGGGATCGCCCTGGAGGTGCCCGATCCCACCCACATCGCGGTGGTCGGGACCGACAAGGAGCAGGTGGGCCAGACCGCCGCCAGGATCCGCCGCCTTCGGCCCCCGGAACCCTACAAGGGCAAGGGGATCCTGTACCGGGGCGAGCGGATCCGGCGCAAGGCGGGCAAGAGCGGCAAGGTCGGCAAGAAGTAGGAGTCCCTGCACCCCATGCGCATCGTCTTCGACCGGGCCGCGGCTCGCCGCCGCCGCCATCGGCGCGTCCGCGGCCGGGTCCGCGGCACCGCGCAACGCCCCCGGCTCTGCGTCTACCGCAGCCTTCGCCACGTCTACGCCCAGCTGGTCGATGACGAGCACGGGCGCACCCTGGCCGCCGCCGCCACCGTGGAGGGGGCGCTCGGGGCGACCGGCGCCACCCAGCGCAGCGCGGAGGCGGTCGGCCGCACCCTGGCGGAGCGCGCCGTCGCGGCCGGGGTGAGCCACGCCGTGTTCGACCGCGGCGGCTACCGGTACCACGGCCGGGTCCGTGCCCTCGCCGACGCCGCCCGTGCCGCCGGGCTGGAGTTCTGAGATGTCCATGAGTCCGCAGCGATCCGACCGGGACGGCCGGGGCGAGCTGGCCGAGCGCGTGGTCAGCCTCAACCGGGTGGCCAAGGTGGTGAAGGGGGGCCGGCGCTTCTCCTTCAGCGCGCTGGTGGTGGTGGGCGACGGCTCCGGCCGGGTGGGCGCCGGGCTGGGCAAGGCGGGCGAGGTGCCGGAGGCGATCCGCAAGGGGGTGGAGGATGCCAAGAAGCACCTCATCGAGGTGCCGATGATCGGGCATACCATCCCCCACGAGGTGCGGGTCAAGGTCGGGGCCGCCCGGGTGCTGCTCAAGCCGGCGTCGGCCGGGACCGGGGTGATCTCCGGGGGGGCGATGCGTGCGGTGGTGGAGCTGGCCGGCATCAAGGACATCCTCACCAAGTCGCTCGGCAGCGACAACCCGATCAACACCGTCCGGGCCACCATCACCGCCCTCGGCGAGCTGCGCCGGCCGGAGACCGTGGCGGCCTTGCGGGGACGGACCCTGGCCGAGCTGGGCGCCCGCCGGGAGACGGCGGAGGCACCGGCATGAGCCCGAGCCTGCGGGTGACCTACGTGCACAGCGCGATCGGTCATGCCGCCGACCAGAAGCGAACGGTGGCGGCCCTCGGGCTGCGCCGGCTGCAGCAGACGGTGGAGCACCCCGACAGCCCCAGCCTGCGGGGGATGGTGCACAAGGTCCGCCACCTGGTGCGGGTGGAGACGTTCGAGGCGGCGCCGCCCGCCGCCCGCCGCGGTGGCCCCGCCGGCCACGGGGAGGGATGAGACGATGCAGCTGCACGAGCTCCGGTCCCCGGCGGGCAGCCGCCGGCAGCCGGTCCGGGCCGGTCGCGGGATCGCCGCCGGCCGTGGCAAGACCAGTGGCCGCGGCCAGAAGGGACAGGGCGCGCGCAGCTCCTGGAGCCTGCCGCGCGCCTTCGAGGGCGGCCAGATGCCGCTCACCCAGCGCGTGCCCAAGCTGCGCGGCTTCACCAACCGCTTCCGGGTGACCTACGCGGTCGTCAACTGCGGCAAACTGCTCCGCTTCGCCAGCGGCACCGTGGTCGATCCCGCCCAGCTGGCCCTGGCGGGCCTGGTCCCCAGCCCGCGCAGCCGGGTCAAGCTGCTCGCCGCCGGCCCGGTCCCCGCCGGGCTGACCGTACGCGTCCATCGCGCCAGCCGCGCCGCCCAGGCCGCCATCAGCGCGTCGGGGGGCCGGGTGGAGCTGCTCGACGCCTCCCCCGCCGAGCCGGCCGCGGTCGAGACTCCGCCGGCAGCCGGGCCGGAGCCGGTCCCCGCCGACCCCGAGGACGCTCCCCTCCCGCCGCCGTGAACGTCTTCAGCGCGCTGCGCAGTGCGATGCAGGTGCCCGAGCTGCGACGCAAGCTGCTGATCACCGTCGGCCTCATCTGCGCGGATCGGCTGCTCGCCTCGATCACCATCCCGGCGGTCAATGGGGCCGCGCTGCGCGACCTCTTCGCGACCAACGGTCTGCTTGGCCTGCTCAACCTGTTCTCCGGCAGTGGCTTCGGGGTCGGCACCGGCTTCGGGTACTCCGGCATCTCGATCGTCGCGCTGGGGCTGAACCCCTATATCAACGCCACCATCATCATGCAGCTGATGACGGTGATCTCGACCCGGGTCAAGGAGTTGTCCAAGGAGGGCGAGCAGGGACGCAAGCGGCTCACCCAGTACGCCCGCTACCTCACGGTGGCGCTGGCCGCGCTGCAGTCGTTCGGCTTCGTCCGGCTCTTCCAGAGCTTCACCTTCCAGGGCCAGTCGATCCTCTCGCCCACCCTCAGCTGGCCGCAGATGGCGGGGGTCATCATCACCCTCACCGCCGGCACGGTGGTGATCATGTGGTTCGGCGAGCTGATCACCGAGTACGGCATCGGCAACGGCGTCTCGATCATCATCATGATCGGGATCCTGGGCCAGGTTCCCGGCACGGTGCTCGGACTCGGCCACAACAGCTCGCAGATCTACACCCTGTTCATGTTCGCGGTGATCGGGGTGGTGGTCAGCGCCGGGATCATCTTCGTGCAGCAGGCCACCCGCAAGATCCCGATCCAGTCGGCGCAGCGGGTGCTCGGCCGCAAGGTCTATCAGGGGAGGAGCAGCTTCCTGCCGCTGCGGGTCAACCAGGCCGGGGTGATCCCCATCATCTTCGCGGTCTCGATCATGTTCTTCCCGACCCTCTTCGGCAATTTCTTCTCGCCTCCGGCCGGCCAGTCGGGAGGGGCGCTGGGCACGATCGCGGTCTGGATCCACAACAACTGGAATCCGTTCGGGCCCAACCTCAGCGTCGACATCCTCTACGAGGTCGCCTACTTCGGGCTGGTGATGGCGTTCACCTTCTTCTACACCGCGGTCACCTTCGACCCCGAGGACACCGCCGACAACCTGCGCAAGAACGCGGTGTTCATCCCCGGGATCCGGCCCGGGGGCCAGACCGCCGACTACCTCTCCCGGGTGATGGGGCGGATCACCCTGGCGGGGGCGCTCTTCCTGGGCGTGATCACGGTGGTGCTGCCGGTGCTGACCGCGCTCGCCACCGGCCAGCAGCCCAACACCGGTCTCTACCTGGGGGGCACCGCGGTGCTGATCGTGGTGGGGGTCTCCCTCGACACGATGAAGCAGCTGGAGACCCAGCTGCTGATGCGGCAGTACCGCGGGTTCATCCGGTGAGCGCCCTGGCGATGGGCCGCCTGGGCGGCCTGATCCTCTTCGGCCCGCCCGGGAGCGGCAAGGGCACCCAGGCCCAGCTGCTGGTGGAACGGCTCGGGTGCATCCACGTCGCGCCCGGCGACATCCTGCGCGCGGAGCGGGCGGCGGGCTCCCCGCTGGGGCAGAGCGCCGCCGCCTTCCTCGACCGGGGAGCGCTGGTCCCGGACGGCCTCATGATCGACCTGATCGCGGGCCGACTGGCGGCGGCCCCCGACCACGGCGGGTTCGTCCTCGACGGGTTCCCGCGCACCCTGGCCCAGGCCGAGGCCCTGGATCGCCTCCTGCACCGGCTGGGCCTGGGGCCGGTCCGGGCGGTGCTCCTGGACGTCCCCGAGCCGCGGCTCCGGGATCGGCTCCGCGAGCGGGCGCTCGCCCAGGGCCGGGACGACGACACCCCCGAGACGATCACCGCCCGGATCGCCGTCTATGTCGCCGAGACCCTGCCCGCGCTGGCGCACTACGAGACCCTGGGGGCCGCGTCACGGATCGACGGCACCGGCCCGATCGAGGCCGTCCACCAGGCCCTGATGGCCGCGCTGGCGGCGGGAGGGGTGGCGGCCGCCGTCGACCGCGGGGCGGAGCGCTGATCACCCTGAAGCGTCCCCAGGACGTGGCGCTGATGCGGGAGGCGGGGCGGCACCTGGGGGCGGTGCTGGCGGAGCTGCGCGACCGGGTCCGGCCTGGGATCACCACCCTCGAGCTGGACCGCGCCGCCGACCGGGCGATCCGCCGCCGCGGGTGCGTGCCCGGCTTCCTCGGCTACGACGGGTTCCCCCGCCACCTCTGCGTCTCCGTCAACGAGGAGATCGTGCACGGCGTCCCCGGCCGGCGCCGGCTCCGAGCGGGGGACCTGGTCAGCCTCGACTGCGGGCTGATCCACCAGGGCTGGTGGGCCGACGCCGGCCTCACCGTGGCCTGCGGGGCGGTCCGGCCGGAGCACGCCGAGCTGCTCCGGGTGACCGAGGAGGCGCTCGAGCTGGGGATCCTCCAGGCCCGGCCCGGCAACCGGATCGGCGACATCGGCCACGCCGTCCAGCGCCACCTGGAGGGCCACGGCTACGGGGTGGTCCGCCTCTACACCGGCCACGGCATCGGCCGCGACATGCACGAGGACCCCCAGGTCCCCAACCACGGCCAGCCCCGCCGGGGGGTGGAGATCCGCCCCGGGCTGTGCCTCGCCATCGAGCCGATGGCGACCCTGGGCGATCCCGCCACCCGGGTCCGCGACGACGGCTGGACGGTGGTGACCCAGGACGGCCGGTGGGCCTGCTACTTCGAACACACCGTGGCGGTCGGCGAGGAGGGCCCCGAGGTGCTCACCCGGCTGCCGGCGTGAGCGGGGCCGGGCCGCACCAACGGGTGTCATCGCGTATACTGGCGGGCAACGGCGTCAGCGCCGCCGTGGTCCGAGCGCGCCGTGAGGGATGATCCCCCGCGGGGTGTGGAGGGACGGGTGCTGGAGCCACTGCCGAACGCGCTCTATCGGGTGGAGCTGGCAAGCGGACACCGGGTCCTGGCCCACGCGGCCGGCCGGGCCCGCCTCACCAGCCTGCGCATCCTTGCCGGGGACCGGGTCATGGTCGAGCTCTCGACCGCCGACCCGGGCCGCGGGCGGATCGTGGCCCGACTGGCGTGAGCGGCGGGTCAAGCCCCAGGGAGGCGTGCGGTGAAGGTGCGAGCGTCGGTGAGGCGGATCTGCGACAAGTGCAAGGTGATCAAGCGCGCCGGCGCGGTCCGCGTGATCTGCGAGAACCCCAAGCACAAGCAGCGCCAGGGGTAGGCTGAGGATGGCCCGGATCGCCGGCGTCGACATCCCCCGCGAGAAGCGGGTCGAGGTCGGCCTCACCTACATCTTCGGGATTGGCCGGACCACCAGCCAGCGGGTGCTGCGGATCGCCAACCTCGACCCCAACACCCGGGTGCGCGAGCTCTCCGAAGCCCAGGTCGCGCGCCTTCGTGATGTGATCGCCAAGGACCTCGCCGGCAAGGTCGAGGGTGACCTCCGACGCCAGGTGGCCCTCAACATCAAGCGGCTGATGGAGATCGGCACCTACCGCGGGCTGCGCCATCGCCGCGGCCTGCCGGTGCGCGGCCAGCGCACCCGCACCAATGCCCGGGCCCGCCGGGGACCGCGCAAGACCGTCGGCGTGCGCCGGAAGAAGGGCAAGTGATCCGCCCCGCTCGCCGCCGCCGTCCATCCCCCCCCCGCTGAGGAGCCGAGGTGGCCAAGAAGAAGAAGGTCGTCCGGACCCGCCGCCGTGAGCGCAAGCACATCACGGTCGGGCAGGCGCACATCCAGAGCACCTTCAACAACACCATCGTGTCCCTCACCGACCCGGAGGGGAACGTGATCGCCTGGGGCTCCGCCGGCGGCCAGGGGTTCAAGGGGTCGCGCAAGAGCACTCCCTTCGCGGCCCAGATCACCGCCGAGGCCACCGCCCGCCGGGCCCAGGAGCACGGCCTGCGCCAGATCGAGGTGTTCGTCAAGGGACCGGGGGCGGGACGGGAGGCGGCGATTCGCTCCCTCCAGGCCGCCGGCCTGGAGATCAGCGCCATCACCGATGTCACCCCCATCCCCCACAACGGCTGCCGCCCGCCCAAGCGGCGGCGGGTCTGAGGCCGGCGATGGCCAACGTCCACGAGCCCGCCTGCCGGCTCTGCCGGCGTGAGGGCCTGAAGCTGTTCCTCAAGGGGGAGAAGTGCATCGGCGAGCGCTGCACCTTCACCCGCCGCAACGCCACCCCGCCGGGCCAGCATGGGCTCGCCCGCCGCCGGCGGGTGAGCGACTACGGGGTCCAGCTGCGGGCCAAGCAGCGCGCCCGCCGCATCTACGGGATCCTGGAGACGCAGTTCCGCAACTACTTCGACGAGGCCGCCCGCCGCCAGGGTGTCACCGGCACCGTGCTGCTGCAGCACCTGGAGCAGCGCCTGGACAATGTCGTGTACCGAGCCGGCTTCGCCAGCTCGCGCCGGGAGGCCCGCCAGCTGGTCGCCCACCGCCACTTCGCGGTGCGGGGACGGACGGTCAACGTTCCCAGCTTCCAGGTCCGGCCCGGCGACATCGTGACCGTGCGCGAACGGTCGCGCGCGGCGGAACCGATCGCCCGCTCCCTGGCCCGCAGCGGCGGGCGCAGCCTGCCCGGGTGGCTCTCGCTGACCCCCGAGCAGTTCCGCGTCGATGTGGTCCGGATGCCCGAGCGCAGCGAGATGGACACCACCATCGACGAGCAGCTGATCGTCGAGTACTACTCCCGACGCTGACGTCGCCGCCCGCCCCCAGGGCGGGCCTTCGCCCCACGAGGATCATGACCCCCATGCTCGATACCCCCGTCGCCCCGGCCGTCCGCGAGGTGGAGCGGTCGCACAATTTCGGCCGCTTCGAGATCGAGGCTCTGGAGCCGGGCTACGGCACCACCCTGGGCAACTCGCTGCGCCGGGTGCTGCTCTCCTCGCTCACCGGGTCCGCCGTCACCGCGGTCGCGATCGAGGGGGTCTCCCACGAGTTCGCGGTCATCCCCCATGTCAAGGAGGACGTCGGCGAGATCCTCCTCAACGTGAAGCGCCTGGCCTTGGTCTGCCACCAGCCCGAGGGCGCCCGGCTCACCCTCGACGTGGTCGGGCCGCGGCAGGTCACCGCCGCCGACATCGAGCCCAACGCCGATGTCGAGATTGTCAACCCCGACCTCTACCTCTGCGCCATCGATGGGCCCAAGGGCCGCCTCCGGATGGACCTGACGGTGGCGCGGGGCAAGGGCTACGCCACCGCCGAGCGCAACAAGCGCGAGGGCCAGCCGATCGGGGTGATCCCGGTCGACGCCATCTTCACCCCCGTCACCAAGGCCAACTTTCTGGTCGAGAAGACCCGGGTGGGACAGGACACCGACTGGGAGAAGCTCACCCTCGAGGTGTGGACCGACGGGACCATCTCGCCGGTGGACGCGATCAGCCAGTCGGCGGACTACTACACCCAGCATCTCGGGCTGTTCGTGCGGTTCGGCGAGAACCTCTCGCCGACCGCCCAGGCCGCCAAGCCCGGCGCCGACCTGCGCACCCGTCTCGCTGACGTCGGGGTGGAGGAGCTGGAGCTGTCGGTGCGGGCGCTCAACTGCCTCAAGGCCAACGACATCACCAAGGTGGGCCAGCTGGTGGCGATGCGCCAGGAGGAGCTGCTCGCCCTGCGCAACTTCGGCACCAAGTCGCTCGACGAGATCAAGGAAAAGCTGGTCAGTCGGGGCCTGGTCGCCCCCGACCAGCTGGCCGGGCTGTTCCAGCCGAGCGGCCACTGAGCCGATGCGCCACCAGAAGTCGGGACGCAAGTTCGGTCGGCCCGCGGCCCAGCGGATCGCGCTCACCCGCAACCTCGTGACGGCGCTGCTGGAGCACGAGCGGATCGAGACCACCGAGGCGCGGGCGAAGGAGCTGCGCCGCTGGGCGGAGCGGGTGATCACCACCGCCAAGGCCGACGACCTCCAGGCCCGCCGCCTGGTCGCGCGCACCGTCACCAAGCGCGCGGTGGCGGTGAAGCTTTTCTCCACCTATGTCGCCCGCTACCAGGACCGGCCCGGCGGGTACACCCGGATCGTGCCCCACCGGATCCGCCCCGGCGACGGCGCCCCGCTGGTGCTGGTGGAGCTGGTGGAGTGAGCGGCACCGCCCCGGCGGCCGGCCGCAGCTGGCGGCTGATGGTCGAGTACGACGGCTCCGGCTACGCCGGCTGGCAGGCGCAGGCGGACCGGCCCACGGTGGAGGCCGCGCTCCGGCGTGCCCTCGAGCTCTCCACCGGCGAGCGGCCGCGGCTGGCGGCGGCGGGCCGGACCGACGCCGGGGCCCATGCCCACGGCCAGGTGGTGTCGCTGGTCTTGGAGCGGGGGATCGACCCGGAGCGGCTGCGGTCTGCCTGCAACGCTCACCTGCCCCGGGACATCGTGGTCCGCCGGGTGGAGCCGGTGGGCCCGGACTTCCACGCCCGCTTCAGCGCCCGGCGGCGGGTCTACCGCTACCTCGTGGACCAGGGCGAGGTGGCCCCGGCGGTGGGGCGCGCCTACGTCTGGCACGTGACCGGCCCGCTCGACCTCGAGGCGATGCGACGGACCGCGCGGGCGCTCCGGGGACGGCATGACCTGCGCGCCTTCGGCTCCAGCCCGCGCCCGGGAGGGCACACGGTGCGCACCATCCACGAGCTCCGCATCCGCCGGCTCGGCCGCCGGGTGGTCGTCGAGGTGACCGCCGACGCCTTCCTCCGGGGGATGCTCCGCTCCCTGGTGGGCGCGTTGGTGCAGGTCGGCCAGGGCCGGCTGGCGCCTGCGCTGGTGGCGGGGGCGGTGGACCACCCCGACGCCCCCCGCGCCCCCTGGCCCCTGGCCCCCGCTCACGGGATCCACCAGTGGGCGGTCCTGTATGAGGAGGAGCCCTCGCGATGAGCCTGGCGCTCCAGCGAACAGCCACCGCCACCCCGGCGACCGCCCCCGACCGCTGGCTGCTGGTGGACGCCCGCGGCCAGGTGCTGGGCCGGCTGGCGGTCAACCTGGCCCGGGTGCTGCGCGGCAAGCACCGTCCCGCCTACACCCCCCACGCCCTCTGCACCGACCACCTCGTCGTCGTCAACGCCGCCGACATCGTGGTGACCGGGTCGAAGCGTCGCGGCAAGCTGTACGACCGCTACAGCGGGTACCCCGGCGGCCGGACCGTGCGCACCTACGAGCAGGTGGTGGCGCGGGACGCCACCTGGCCGCTCCGGGAGGCGGTGCGGGGGATGCTCCAGCACAACACGCTGGGACACCAGGAGCTCCTGCGGCTGCGGATCTACGCGGGGGCGACCCACCCCCACCGTGCCCAGCAGCCGCAGCCGATCACGTTCGGAGATCTGGGAGAGGTGCGGCTGGGATGAGCGAGACTGAGTGGCGCTACACCTACGGCACCGGCCGCCGCAAGACCGCGGTCGCCCGGGTGCGGCTGTATCCGGGTCAGGGCACCGTCTCCATCAACGACCGCGAGCCGCGGGCCCACTTCGGACGACCCGATCTGGAGCAGGCGGCGCTGCGGCCGCTGACCGTGACCAAGACCGCCCAGCGCTTCCACGTCCTGGTCAAGGTGACGGGCGGCGGCATCTCCGGCCAGGCCGGCGCGGTGGCCCACGGGGTGGCCCGCGCCCTCTGCGCGCTCGAGCCCGAGCTGCGCGGGACGCTCAAGCAGGCGGGCCTGATGCGCCGTGACCCGCGCGAGAAGGAACGCAAGAAGCCCGGGCTCAAGCGCGCCCGCAAGGCGCCCCAGTACACCAAGCGCTGATCCGCCCCGCCGGGAGGATCCTGCCGCCGGCCGGGGTATACTCGAGATGGGCATCTTCGCCGCCGTCACTGGGTAGCTCACGTCGTGGAAAGCCGGCTGCAGGGACGCGACTTCCTCAGCATCGCTGACCTCGACGCCGCCACCTGCGAGAGCCTGCTGGCCCTGGCGGCGCGCCAGAAGCGGGGGGAGGACCCGGGCCGGCCCCTGCACGGCCGTACGGTGGCGATGATCTTCCTGCGGCCGAGCAACCGCACCCGGGTCTCGTTCGAGGTCGCGATCCACCGCCTCGGCGGCCACCCGGTGGCGCTCTTCGACCGCGAGATCGAGATGGGACGCCGGGAGTCGGTGGCCGACGTCGCCCGCATCCTGGACCGCTTCGTGGACGGGCTGGTGGCGCGCATCCCCTCCCACCGCGACCTGCTCGGACTGGCCGAGCACATGCGCGCGCCGGTCATCAATGCGATGACGGATGCGTCGCATCCCTGCCAGGTCCTCGCCGACTGCCTCACCCTGGAGGAGGTGACCGGACGGATCGCGGGGGCACGGGTGGCCTTCATCGGCGATGGCAACAACGTCTGCCACTCCTGGATCGAGGCCGCGGGGCTGCTCGGGATCGCGCTCACGGTGGTCACTCCGCGGGGGTACGAGCCCCATCCCCAGGTCGTCGACCGGGGAGCGCGGCTGGCGCCGAAGGGGGCGCCGCCGGTGCGGGTGACCGACGACCTCCGTCTCGGGGTGGCGGACGCCGACGTCGTCTACACCGACGTCTGGACCAGCATGGGCCAGGAGGGCGAACACGAGCGGCGGCGGGAGGACTTCGGCCCCTACCAGGTGAACGCCGAGCTGCTGGCGCAGGCTCCGGCCCACGCGCGGGTGATGCACTGCCTGCCCGCCCACCGCGGCGAGGAGATCACCGACGAGGTGCTGGACGGGCCCCGCTCGGTGGTGTTCGCGCAGGCGGAGAATCGTCTGTGGGTGCAGCAGGCGCTGCTCTGCGCCATCTTCGCGGGCCGGGACGGCCGGGTCCAGGCCGGCGCCGGCCTCCCTGCCCCGGAGGGGGACGGGGGCGCTCGCCGAGCGGCCCCCGGACCGCCGTGACGATGGAGCCGATCGTCGCCGCCGTGGACGTCCCCCAGACCCTGCGGGTGCTGCTGCAGACGGTCGGCTGGCGCGACGCCGTCGACATCGTCATCATCACCTTCCTCGTCTACCGCCTCCTGCTCCTGGTCCGCGGGACCCAGGCGGTCCAGCTCCTCCTGGGCCTGGTCGTGATCGGGGCGCTCGGCGCGGTCGCGATCACCCTCCGCCTGCCGGTATTGGCCTTCATCTACCGCAACGGGGGCCAGGCGATCCTGATCGGGGTGATCGTTCTCTTCCAGCCCGAGCTGCGCCGGGCGCTGGACGAGATGGGCCGGCTGGGGCGCTTCCGGCCCGGGGTCGTCCACCGCGACATGGCCGAGCTCCACCGCGAGATCGCCGAGATCGGGCTCGCGATCGCTCGCCTGAGCGAGGCGCGGATCGGCGCGCTGATCGTCCTGCCCGACGCCACCGGCCTGGAGGAGATCGCGGTCACCGGGATTCGCCTCGACGCGGTGGTCTCGGCCGAGGTCCTGCAGACGATCTTCGCGCCCCGGTCGGCGCTCCACGACGGCGCGGTCCTGGTCCGCGACGGTCGGGTGGTGGCCGCCGGCTGTGTCCTGCCCCTGGCCGAGCAGGTCGGCGGCGTGGGACGGGTCGGGACCCGTCACCGGGCGGCGCTCGGCTGCAGCCAGCAGACGGACGCCCTGGTGGTGGTGGTCTCCGAGGAGACCGGGGGGGTCAGCCTCGCCCAGGCGGGCCAGCTCCAGCGCGGCGTCGACGGCCCCGAGCTCGCCCGCCGTCTCGCCCTCTTCCTGGGCGTGCCCCCGTCGGAGCGGATGCACGGGATGCGGCGGCTCCGGCTGCGCGGCTCGCGCGTCATCCCCCCCCAGCCGGTCGAGCGGTCCTGACCGGGATGGCCTTCCTGCTCCACAACCTGCGCCTCAAGCTGGTCGCGGCGGGGCTCGCCGTCTGCATGTGGCTGGCGGTGGTCTACGTCAGCAATCCCCCCGCGGTGCAGACGGTGGTGGCGGCCCGGGTGGGGGTGACCGGCCTGGCCCGCGGGATGGTCCTCGTCAGCGGGCCGGGCGCCCCGGGGGGGATCTCCCTCCAGATCGCCGGGCTCCGGTCCAACGTGCAGGCGCGGAGCCGGATCCTGGCCGGGCTGCGGCTGTCGGTCAACCTGGCCGGGCTGGACACGCCCGGGACCTACCGGGTCCCGCTCCAGGTGCGCAACCAGGATCCTGCCGTGGCGGTCCTCTCGCACCCGGGCCAGGTCGCGGTGCGCCTGGACCGCCTGGTCACCGCGCTGGTCCCGGTGCGCGCCAGCCCCCGCGGCCGCACGCCCGCCGGGTTCACGGCCCAGGTGGTGGCGATCAGCCCGAACGCGGTCCGGGTCACCGGGGCCAGCTCGGTCGTGGCCGCGGTCCGCGCGGTGGTCCACCCGGACGTCGGCGGCCTGCGCACCAGCCTGTCGCAGTCGGTCCCGGTGACGCTGGTCGGGGTGTCCGGCCCGCGGGCCGGGGGGCTGGTGCCCAGCCCGCTCGTGGTCACCGCGGTGATCTCGGTCACGTCGCAGCGGAGCACCCGGACCCTGCCGGTCGTGGTCACCTTCTCCGGCGACGGGCAGCCCCCCGCGGGCACCCGCCTCACCGACGTCCGCAGCTTCCCCAGCACGGTCACGGCGAGCGGCCCGGCGGCCCAGCTGAACCTGCTCGGCCAGGCGGTGACCGAGCCGATCGACATCAGCGGGGCGAGCCAGGGCCTCACCGTCGTCGTCCCCCTGGCGAGCCCGACCGGGGTGACCTTGACCCCCTCCACCGTCACGGTGGTGGTCACGGTGAGCCTGCTGCCGCACCCGACCCCGACCGCCCGGCCGGCGGCGTCGCCGACCCCCGCGCCGCACCGGTCGCCGGGGACAACGCCCCGCCCCCTCCCGAGCCGCCGGGTGACGCCCGGGGCGAGCCCGACCGCCACCCCGCCGCCGACCCCGACCCCCTCCCCGACGCCCACGCCCACGCCCACGCCCGTTCGAGCGCTTCGGCCGACCCCGAGCCCGTCCGGTCCCTGAGGCGGCGTGTAACCTCTGGGCGGCGGGCGACGTTGACGCGGCGACCACCGGGGGCGGCTCCGCCCCTCAGCGGGAGGCGGCTCGGGTGTGCGGCATCATCGGATACCTCGGGCAGCGGCCCGCCGCGGGCGTCCTCCTCGACAGCCTGCGCCGACTGGAGTATCGCGGCTACGACTCCGCCGGCCTCGCGGTGGTGGACGACCAGGGCCGGGCCACCAGCGTGCGGGCGGCCGGCAAGGTGGCGGCGCTGGCCGACCGCGTGGGCGCGGCGGCGCCGGAGGGGTCGGCCGGCCTCGGCCACACCCGCTGGGCGACCCACGGCCGTCCCACCGAGACCAATGCCCATCCGCACACCGATTGCGACGGCCGCTTCTTCGTCATCCACAACGGGATCATCGAGAACTTCCTGGCCCTCCGGGACGAGCTCCAGGCCGCCGGCCACCACTTCAGCTCCGACACCGACACCGAGGTGGTGCCCCACCTGATCGAGGCCGCCTACCGCGGCGACCTGGTCCTCGCCACCCGGACCGCGCTGGCCCGGCTCCGCGGCGCCTTCGCGCTGGTGGTCCTGAGCTCGACCGATCCCCGCATCCTCATCGGCGCCCGACGCAATTCCCCGCTGGTGGTGGGGGTCGGCGAGGGCGAGTGGTTCATCAGCTCGGACATCCCGGCGATCCTCCCCTACACCCGCCGGGTCATGGTGTTGGGCGAGGGGGAGATGGTGGTGGTGGGCCCGACCGGGCCGGTGGTCAGCACCATCGCCGACGGCACGGACCAGCCCCTCAGGGTGCTCCGGGTCGCGTGGGACCAGCTCGCCGCCCAGCGCGACGGTCACCCCCACTTCATGCTGAAGGAGATCCACGAGCAGCCGGCGGCGACGGCCGGCGCGCTCCGGGGCCACCTCCAGGACGACGGGACCGTGGTCTTCCCGGAGTGGTCGGTGGGGGACGCACGCCTCGGCGCCCTGGATCGGGTGCGGGTGGTGGCGGCCGGCTCCGCCTACTACGCCGGCATGATCACCGCCCACGCCGTCGAGGAGCTGGCCGGCCTGCCGGCCGACGCGGCGGTCGCCTCCGAAGCCCGCTACGGTGACCGCCCGACCGGACCGACTGTCCTCACGGTGGCGATCTCCCAGTCCGGGGAGACCGCGGACACCGTGGCAGCCGCCGCCTGCGCCCGGCGCGCCGGCAGCCCCGTGGTGGCCCTCTGCAACGCCACCGGTAGCGCGCTGGCGCGCGAGGCCGACGGGGTGGTCAACCTCCACGCCGGGCCCGAGATCGGGGTGGCCGCCACCAAGACCTTCGTCACCCAGGTGGTCTGCGGGCTGCTCGTGGCCCTCCGTCTGGCCGCCGCCCGGGGGCGGCTCGCCCCGGACCGGGCCGCGGCCGTGGCCCGGGCGCTCCGGATGGTGCCGGCGGCGCAGGCACAGGTCCTGGCCGACACCGAGGAGGTGGCCCGTGCCGGGCGCTGGCTGGCGGGACGGGCGGGCGCGCTCTTCATCGGCCGCGGCGTGAACCACGCCTGCGCGATGGAGGCCGCCCTCAAGCTGAAGGAGGTCTCCTACCTGCACGCCGAGGGCTACCCCGCCGGCGAGCTCAAGCACGGGCCGATCGCCCTGCTCGACGGCCGCCTCCCGGTGGTCGCCCTCGCCACCACGGGGCGGACACTGGCCAAGCTCCGCAGCAACGTCGAGGAGGTCCTGGCCCGCGACACCCCGGTGATCGCGGTGGTCAGCGAGGGCGACCGTACCCTCGAGGGGCGGGTCCAGCGGCTGCTGGTGGTGCCCGAGGTCCCCGAGCTGGTCTCGCCGCTGGTCAACATCCTGGTCGGCCAGCTGCTCGCGTACCACGCCGCGGTGGAGCGCGGCTGTGACGTGGACCAGCCGCGCAACCTCGCCAAGTCGGTCACCGTCGAGTGACGTGAACGGCTCCCCTGCCCGGGGCCCGGTCCTCGGCGTGGATGTCGCCGCCGTCGACCGCATCGCCCGAGCCCTGCGCCGGCACCCCGGCTTCGGCTCGCGCTGCTTCACCGAGGGCGAGGCCCGGACCAGCGGCAGCCGTCCCGAGCGCTGGGCGGGACGGTGGGCGGTGAAGGAGGCGGTACGCAAGGTGTATGGGGGTCGCGGCTGGCCGATCCCCGCCTACCGCGCGATCGAGGTGCGCCGCCCGCCGGGCCGAGCGCCCACGGTCGTGGTCGGCGGCGCGGCCGTTCCCGGGCTGGCCGTGAGCCTCACCCACGACGCCGGGGTCGCGATCGCGGTGGCGGTGCACCTGGAGCCCGCGCCGCCGGGTCCGCCGGAGCCGGGCGGGGGAGGATGGACCGACCCGCGGCTGCTGGCCGCCGCCCGCGGGCTCCGTCTCCCGGCCCGGGCCCTGGACGCCCACAAGGGGACGTTCGGCACCGTCCTCGTCGTCGCCGGCCACACCGCCTACCCGGGGGCCGCCGTGCTCTGCGCCCTCGGCGCCCTCCGGGGCGGCGCCGGCAGGGTCCGGGCGGTGGTGCCGGTGGGGGCGGGCGGGCCGGGGGCCTTCCCGCCGGAGGTGATCCTGGGCACGGTCGCGGCCGGCCCCGGCGGCGGCTTCGCCCCGTCGGCGCTGGGGATGCTGGCGGACGAGCTGGACCAGGTCCAGGCCCTGGCGGTCGGTCCCGGGCTGGGCCGAGCGCCCGAGACCCAGGGCTTCCTGCACGGGCTGCTCGACCGGCTGGCAACCCGGCCGGTCCCGCTCGTCCTCGATGCCGACGCGCTCAACGCCTGCGCCACCGACCGTTCCCTTCTCGCCAAGGTGCCGCCCCTCAGCATCCTCACCCCGCACCCGGCCGAGATGGCCCGGCTCTGCAGCATGTCGGTGACCCAGGTGGAGGCCGACCGGCCCGCGGCGGCGGCCGGGCTGGCGCGGCGGCTGGGGGCGGTGGTGGTGCTCAAGGGAGCGAGCACGGTGGTCGCCGACGCCGCCGGGGTGACGAGCGTCGATCCCCATGCCACCGCGGCGCTCGCCACCGGCGGCAGCGGGGACGTCCTCACCGGCCTGATCGGCGCGCTGCTGGCCCAGGGCCTCGCCGCCGCCGACGCCGCCCGCTGCGGGGTGTTCGTGCATGGCGAGGCGGGCCGCCGGCTGGCGGAGGCGCGGGGACGGGCCGGGCTGCTCGCGAGCGAGATCGCGGCGGCGACGGTCGAGGCCCAGGAGCAGCTCCGCCGCACCCTGGAGGGTCAGCGGTCGGGGTGATCGGCCCCCAGGGCCGACCGCCGGGACCGGCGCCGTGCCCCCCTACAATCGCCGCGTGGCCAGGCCGGCGGCGGGTGGGGCGGGAGCCCCCGCGGTGTCCTGGTCGGCGGGGCCGCCGACGGTGCGGGCGACCGGCGAGGGGCCCTTGCTCGACCGCCTGGTGCGGATGGCCGGCGGCGAGGACGCGGTCCTCGCGATCGCCGCCGGGGACGACGCCGCCGGCTGGAGGGCGCCGCCGGGGGAGGTGGTGCTGGTCACGACCGACGCCCTCGTCGAGGACGTCGACTTTCGCCGGCGCACCCAGCTGCCGTACGAGGTGGGGTGGAAGGCCTACGCCGTGACCGCCTCCGATCTGGCCGCGATGGGGGCCCGTCCGGCGCTGGTGGTGGTGACCCTCCTGCTGCCTGCCGACACCGCCACCGCCTGCGTCGTCGCGCTCCAGGAGGGGATTGTCGACGCCGCCGGAGAGGACGGCGCCCGCGTCGCCGGCGGCGACCTCAGCGGCACCGCGGGTCCGCTCGCGGTCAGCTGCACCCTGCTCGGCGCCGCGCCCGCCGACCGCTGCCTCACCCGGTCAGCCGGACATCCGGACGACCGCATCCTCCTCACCGGCGAGCTGGGTGCCGCCGCGGCCGCGCTGGAGCGCCTGGAGGCGGGCGATCCCCCGGGTCGCGTCCCGGGGGCGGAGCGCTGGCTCCGTCCCCGGGCGCGGGTGGCGGCGGGTCGGGCGCTGGCGGCGGCCGGGGTCCAATGCGCGATCGACTGCAGCGACGGCATGCTCCTGGACACCGCCCGGCTGGCGGCGGCGAGCGGCTGCGGCGCCGAGCTCTGGGCCGACCGGATGCCGCTGGCCCCGGGCCTGGACGATCTCTGGGGCGACCAGCGGCTGGCGCGAGCGCTCACGGGCGGCGAGGATTTCGAGCTGATCGTCGCGGCGCCCGCCGCCGTCGCGGAGCGTCTCCTTGCCGGCAGCGGCTGGGGGGCGGGCCTGCCGCCCCTCGCCGTGGTCGGGCGGCTGTGCCCGGAGCCGGGGCTCACCCTCCGCAGCGGCCCCGGCGGGCCGGCGCTCCCGATCGGCTCGACCCATGGCTTCGCCCACTTCTGATATGGCCGAGGCCGCCCGGCCCCGCCTGGAGCGGACGAGCCTGGGCCCAAAGGAGACGCAGGCCCTCGGGGCCCGGCTCGGGTCGGTGCTGGCCGAAGGCGACTGCCTGGGCCTCGACGGCCCCCTCGGGGCCGGCAAGACCGTGCTGGTGCGGGGGCTGGTGGAGGGCGCCGGCGCCGCCGACCGGGTGCGCAGCCCGACCTTCATCCTCCACGCCATCTACCCGGGCCCGCTGACGGTCCACCATCTCGACCTGTACCGTCTCGACCCGGGGGTCGAGCTCGAGAGCCTCGGGGTGGAGGAGCTGCTGGAGTCGGGCGCGGTGGTGGTGGAGTGGGCCGAGCGGGCGGCCGGCGACTGGTTCTCGGCGCGGTGCCGGATCACCCCCGGGATCGGCGACCGCCGCCGGCTCGAGCTCGACGCCCCCCGCCACCTCCGCCGTGCCTGGGAGCCCGGGTGACCGGCACCGCCCCGGGCGGGTGGCTGCTGGCGGTGGACACGGCGCTGCGGGGGGGGGAGCTCGCCGTCGCCGTGGCCCCGGACGGCACCCTCCTGGACCCGCCGGAGCTCGCCGCCGTTCCCCCCCCGGACGACCGGGCCGGGGCCGCGGAGCGCGCCCTGGTGGATGCTGTGCGGAGGCTGTTCGGCCGTCGCCCCGGCCCCCTCCTGGGGGTGGTCGCCGGGCGCGGCCCGGGCTCCTACACGGGCCTGCGGCTCGGGGTGGCGGCCGCGCTCGGCGCCGCCCAGGCGCGCGGCTGCCCGCTGCGGACCGTGCCCAGCCTCCAGGTGACCGCCTTCCGGCTGGACCCCGGCCCCCACCCGATCCTCGTGGTCCACCCCGCCGGCCGGGGTGGCCACCACCGCCAGGCGTTCCGCGCCGAGGGGGGCGCCTGGATGCCGGTGGGCCCGGCCGAGCTGGTGCCGAGGGGCGAGCCCCCGCTGGGGATCGGCGGCTCCGCCCGGGTCCTGGTGGAGGAGGGGGCCGGCGCCGAGTTCCCGCCGGGCCGGGCGGCCGCCGCGGTGCGGCCCCGGAGCGCCGCCCTCGCCCGGCTGGCGGCGCGGAGCCTTTGGGCCGACCCCGAGGCGGGCCCGGGGTACGACCGGGTCCACCTCGACTACGGCGACCGGCGGGCGTCCCCGTGGTCCTGATCGCCGGGGTGGTCGTCGACGCGATGCGGGAGGCGGACGTCCCCGAGGTGCAGGCGATCGAGCGCGACGTCTTCCTCACCCCCTGGCCCCGCAACGCGTACTATCGCGAGCTCGCCCACAACCACGCCGCCCGCTACATCGTCCTCCGTCACGGCCCCGAGATCCTCGGCTACGGAGGGCTCTGGCGGGTGGGGGAGGAGGCCCACGTCACCACCATCGGGGTCCGCCGCCCGGACCAGGGTCGGGGCTACGGCGCGGTCCTGTTCGCCGCCCTCCTGACCCGCGCGTACCAGATGGGCGCCCGCTGGGTCACCCTCGAGGTGCGCGCCAGCAACGACGTCGCGATCCATCTCTACGAGGGATTCGGGTTCCGGGTGATGGGCCGGCGGCGCGGCTACTACACCGATGACGGGGAGGACGCGATCGTGATGTGGAGCGACAGCCTCCACGCCCCCGCCTTCAAGGCCCGGTTCCGCCTGCGGGTGGCGGCGCTCACCATCCCCGGGGTGGGCCCGCCGCCTCCGGTGGAGTACCCGATCCGATGACCCTGCTCGCGATCGAGACCTCCTGCGACGAGACCGCGGCCGCGGTGGTGGACGGCGGCGGGGGACTGCTCAGCTCGGTGGTGGCGTCCCAGGCCGCGGCCCACGCCGTCCACGGCGGGGTCGTGCCGGAGCTGGCGGCCCGCATGCACCTGGAGCGGATCGCCGCGGTGGTGGAGGAGGCGCTGCGCCCGGCCGGGGGGTGGGGGGCCGTGGAGGGGATCGCCGTCACCCGCGGCCCCGGCCTGGTCGGCTGCCTCCTGGTGGGCACCGGGTACGCCCAGGCGGCCGCGGCCGCGCGCGGGATCCCGGTGGTGGGGGTGAGCCACATGGTGGGCCACGTGTGGGCGGCCCGGCTGGCCCGTCCGGACCTGGAGCCGCCGTTCGTGGCCCTGGTGGTGAGCGGCGGCCACACCGACCTCGTCCACGTCCGCGGGCCCGGCGAGGCCGAGCTGCTCGGCGCCACCCGCGACGACGCCGTCGGCGAGGCGTTCGACAAGGTGGCGCGGCTCCTCGGCCTGCCCTACCCCGGCGGCCCCGCGATCGACCGCGCGGCCACGGCCGGCGACCCCGCCCGCTACCGGCTCCCCCGCCCGGTGCTGCCCGACTTCGCCTTCTCATTCAGCGGCCTCAAGACGGCGGTCCGGTACCTGCTCGACGATCGCCTCGCCGCCGACCCCCGTGGGCTGCAGCGCCCGGGGCTGGTCGCGGACGTGGCGGCGAGCTTCCAGGCGGCCGCGGTGGACACCCTCTGCCTCCAGCTGGAGGCGGCGCTCGAGCACACCGGCGCCGGCCGGGTGGTGGTGGTCGGCGGCGTCGCCAGCAACCGCGCCCTGCGCGCGGCGGTGGCCCGGCGCTGCGGGGCGCTGGCCGACGTGATCATCCCGGCTCCCGAGTTCTGCACCGACAACGCCGCCATGATCGGCGTCGCCGGGGGGCTGGAGGTGGCGCGGCGCGGCTACGACCGGGACCCGATCGTGGTCGACCCCGGGCTGACCGCCTACAGCTGATCCCGTCCCGACCCGCCCCCGCACTTGCGGGCGACCGCCTCCGCAGCCTAGACTGTTAGCACTCTCCCAGGTTGAGTGCTAATCACGCGGAGGTGAGCGACCATGGCCCTGAAGCTTCGTCCCCTGGCCGATCGTGTGGTGATCCGGCCCCTCGAGCGCGAGGACACCACCAAGAGCGGCATCGTCCTGCCCGACACCGCCAAGGAGAAGCCCCAGGAGGGGCTGGTCGAGGCGGTCGGCAACGGCAAGTACAACGAGCAGACCGGGCAGCGCGTGCCCCTCGACGTCGTCGTCGGCGACCGTGTCATCTACGCCAAGTACGCCGGCTCGGAGGTGAAGATCGACGAGCAGGACTACCTCATCCTGGCGGAGCGGGACATCCTCGCCGTCAGCTCCAACGGCGCCGCCTGAGCCGAGTGTGACCGGGGGGTTTGCGGCTGTCGCGCCGCGGCTGCGCCGGGCAGCCCGGCCGCGGCCGCGGCCCAGGATCGAAGGGAGGACGTGAGGGTGCCAGCCAAGCAGCTCCGACATGACCAGGCCGCCCGGGAGGCGCTCCTGCGGGGGGCCACCCGGATGGCGGACGCGGTCCGGGGGACGCTCGGGCCCCGGGGCCGGGCGGTGGTGCTCGACCGCAAGTTCGGGTCCCCCCAGATCACCAGCGACGGGGCCACCATCGTCCGCGACATCGAGCTCCCGGACCCGTTCGAGAACATGGGTGCCCAGCTGATGGAGGAGGCGGCCCGCCGGGCCAACGACCAGGCCGGCGACGGCACCACCACCGCGACGCTGCTGGCCCAGGCGATGGTCCAGGCCGGGGTGCGCCACCTCGCCGCCGGCGGCGACGCGATGGCCATCCGGGGCGGGATCGCGCGCGCGTCGGCGGCGGTCCTGGCCGACCTCGATCGGCAGAGCCGGCCCGTCGACGGCCACGAGGACGTCCGCCACGTCGCCGCCATCGCCGCCGGCGACCTGGAGATCGGCGAGATGATCGCGGCCGCGCTCGACCGGGTCGGGCCCGACGGCGTCATCACCGTCGAGGAGTCGTCGGGGGTCGAGACCGAGACCGACGTGGTCGAGGGGATGCAGTTCGACCGCGGCTACGTCTCCGCCCACTTCATCACCGACCAGGAGAAGATGGAGGCGGTGCTGGAGCGTCCGCTCCTCTTCATCACCGGGCGGAAGATCAGCCAGGTCACCCAGATCGTTCCCGCCCTGGAGCTGGCGATCGCGGCCGCCCGTCCCCTGCTCGTCGTCGCCGAGGATGTCGACGGCGAGGCGCTGGCGACCCTGGTGGTCAACCGCCTCCGCGGCACCGTGAGCGCCTGCGCGGTCAAGGCCCCCGGTTTCGGCGACCGCCGCACCGCCCTGCTCGAGGACCTCGCCACCGTCACCGGCGCCACCGTGGTCGCCGAGGAGCTGGGGCTGACCCTGGAGGACGTCCGCCTGGACCAGCTCGGCCGGGCGGACCGCGTCACCGTCACCAAGGATGACACCACCGTGGTCGGAGGTGCCGGTCCGCGCGCCGCCATCGACGCCCGGGTGGAGGAGATCCGCCGCCAGATCGAGGAGACCGATTCGGACTGGGACCGGGAGAAGCTGGAGGAGCGTCGCGCCCGCCTGGTCGGGGGCGTGGCGGTGATCCGGGTGGGCGCGCCCACCGAGGTGGCGCTGAAGGAGCGCAAGGAACGGGTGGAGGACGCCCTCGACGCCACCCGGGCGGCGGTGGCGAAGGGGATCGTGCCCGGCGGCGGCCGCGCCCTCCTGCTCGCGCGCCGCGCCCTCGACGACCTCACCGGGGACGGCGACGAGCGGGTGGGGATCGCGATCGTCCGGGAGGCCCTCTCCCTGCCGATCCGCCAGCTGGCCGTCAACTCGGGGCTGTCGGGCGAGGTGGTGGCGGCGCGGGTGGAGCAGATGGGCCCCACCGAGGGGTACGACGTCGAACGCGGCGTCTATGGCGACCTCCTCGCCGCGGGCATCATCGACCCGACCAAGGTGGTCCGCACCGCGGTGGAGGCGGCGGCGTCGATCGCCGGGATGATCGTCACCACCGAGGCGCTGGTGAGCGAGGTCCCCGAGCGGTCCGCGCCGATGGGCGGCGGCGGCGACATGGGGGGCATGGGCGGTATGGGCGGCATGGGCGGCATGGGGGGCATGGGGGGCATGGGCGGGGGGATGGACGACATGGACGACGACTTCTGAGCCCCACCACCATCTCCGCGTGCGAACCGGTCCGCCCCTGACCGGCGGGACCGCGCGTCCCGCCCCCCGGTCCCGGTGACCGCCGGGAGCCCGGCGCGGCCGGGGGCCGGCGATCCCGGGGCCCACCTCGAGGCGCTGAACCCGCCCCAGCGGGCCGCGGTGACGGCGGCTGACGGGCCGCTGCTGATCATCGCCGGCGCCGGCAGTGGCAAGACGCGTGTCCTCACCCAGCGGATCGCCCACCTCATCGCGACCGGCCGGGCCCGGCCCCACGAGGTGCTCGCGGTCACCTTCACCAACAAGGCGGCGCGCGAGATGAGGGACCGGCTGGCCCGGCTCCTCGGCGGCGAACCGCCCGGCCTCTGGCTGGGGACCTTCCACGCCATCGCCGCCCGCTGTCTCCGCCGGGACGGCGACGCGATCGGTGTCCCCCGGGACTTCACCATCTACGACGAGGGCGACCGCCAGTCCGCCCTCCGCCGCGCCCTCCAGCAGGTGGGGGTCGAGGAGCGGGCGGTGAGCCCGGCGTCGGCCGCCGCCGCCCTCTCCCATGCCAAGAACGAGGGCCGCACGCCCGCGGCCTATGCCCGCGCGGCCCGCAGCCCGTTCGAGCACCACGTCGCCCGGGCCTGGCCGGTCTACGAGGCGCTGCTGGCGGAGAGCCACGCCCTCGATTTCGACGACCTCCTGCTGCGGGCGGTGCAGCTGCTGGAGGAGGCGGAGCCGGTCGCGCGCCGCTACCAGGAGCGATTCCGGCAGGTGCTGGTGGACGAGTACCAGGACACCAACCAGGCCCAGTACCGGATCGTGCGGGCGCTGACCGCCGGCCACGGCCACCTCACCGTGGTGGGCGACCCGGACCAGTCGATCTACGCCTGGCGCGGTGCCGACCTGCGCAACATCCTGGGGTTCGAGGCCGACTACCCGCTGGCCCGGGTGATCGCGCTGGAGCAGAACTACCGCAGCACCGGCCGCATCCTGGAGGCGGCGGAGGCGGTCATCCGGGCCAACCCCGACCGGGTGCCGAAGCGGCTCTGGACCGAGGCCGAACCCGGCGCCGCCGTGACCGTGGCCCAGCTCTACGACGAGCGCGAGGAGGCGACCCAGGTGGCGCAGGAGGCCCGCCGGTTGGTCGACCACGAGGGCGCCAGCCTCGGCGAGATGGCGGTGCTCTACCGCACCAACGCCCAGTCGCGGGCCCTGGAGGAGGTACTCCTCCGCCAGGGGCTGCCCTACCAGCTGGTGGGGGGACTCCGCTTCTACCAGCGCCGCGAGGTGAAGGACTGCCTCGCCTACCTCCGGCTGCTGGTCAACCCCGGCGACGAGGTGGCGTTCGACCGGGTCGTCAACGTCCCCAAGCGCGGCGTTGGCCCCCAGTCGCTGGCCGAGCTGGCGGCGGTGGCGCGCGACGGCGGGACCAGCCGGATGAGCGCGATCCCGCTCGCCGCGGACCGGCTCCGGGGCGCGGCCGCCGTGGCCCTCCGGCACTTCCACGCCACCATCCAGGAGCTTCGCGAGTGGGCTCCCGGCTGGCCCCTCACCACGGTGTTCGATCGCCTGGTGAGCGTGACCGGCTATCGCCAGCTGGTCCAGGACGGCACCCCCGAGGGAGACGAACGCTGGAGCAACCTGCTCGAGCTGCGGGGGCTCGCCGACGAGTTCCAGGGCCAGCTCGCCCGGGACGCGCTGCCCCAGTTCCTGGAGCAGGTCGCGCTCGCCGGCGACGTCGACACCCTGGAGGACGGGCGTCCCGGCCTCACCCTGATCACGCTGCACCAGGTGAAGGGGCTGGAGTTCCCGATCGTCTTCATCACCGGGCTCGAGGAGGGGCTGCTGCCCCACAGCCGCTGCCGAGACGACGCCGCCGCGCTGGAGGAGGAGCGACGGCTCCTCTATGTGGGGATGACCCGGGCGATGCGCCGCCTCTACCTCTTCCACGCCTTCCGGCGCCATCTCTACGGCAGTCCCTCGCTGGCCACCCCGTCCCGGTTCCTGGAGCCGCTGCCGGAGTCGGTGCGGCGGCTCCAGACCAGCCTGGGGCCGGCGCCCCGATCCCAGCCCGCCGGGGCCGACGACTGGCCGCCCGGGTCCGGCGGGTGGCGGCGCTCGGCGCGCGACCAGGTGGCGGCGCACGCGGTCGCGCCGGGGCCGCCGGCGGCGCAGGTGGCGCTCTACCGCGGGGGGGACCGGGTCGAGCACGACCGCTACGGCCGGGGCACGATCCTGAAGAGCACGCTGACCCGCGCCGGCGAGGAGGTGGTGATCCAGTTCGACCAGGCGGGCACCCGCATCTTCTGCGTCGACGACGCGGTCTTGCGGCGCTGCCCCGGCTGAGATGGCGCCGGAGGCGGCGGTCCCGCCCGAGGCTCGCCGCCGGGCCGGACGTCTGCGCGAGGAGCTCCACCACGCCAACTACCTCTACCACGTGCTGGACGCGCCCGAGCTCAGCGACGATGCCTACGACCGGCTCCTGCGCGAGCTGGAGGAGCTGGAGGCGCGCCATCCCCGGCTGCGGACGAAGGACTCGCCGACCCGGACCGTGGGCGCCCGGGGAGCCGCCTTCTTCCGCAAGTGGCGCCACCACACCCCCATGCTCTCGCTCCAGGACGCCTTCGACCTGGCCGAGGTGGACCAGTTCTTTGCCCGGGTGGAGCGCCTCCTCCCCGAGGTCCGGGACTTCGTCTCCGAGCTGAAGATCGATGGGCTGGCGATCTCGCTCACCTACGAGGCGGGCCGGCTCACCCGGGCCGCGACCCGCGGCGACGGGGTGACCGGTGAGGACGTCACCGCCAACGTCCGCACCCTCCAGGACGTCCCCGCCGAGCTCTCCCCGACGGGGCCCGTCCGGCTCCCGCCCCTGGTCGAGGTGCGGGGGGAGGTGTACCTGCCACGGTCCGCCTTCCTGCGCCTCAACGAGGCCCAGGACGCGGCCGGGCAGCCCCCCTACGCCAACCCCCGCAACGCCGCCGCCGGGAGCCTGCGCCAGCAGGACCCCCGCGTCACCGCCGCCCGGGGCCTGCGCACCTGGACCTACCAGGTGGACCCGCCGCCGGACGGGGTGGAGACCCAATCGGCGGCGCTCCACGCCCTCCGCACGCTGGGGCTGCCGGTCGAGCCCCACTCGGCCCGGGTCTCGGACGCCGCCCAGGCCCACGCCCAGATCGCCCGCTGGCACGAGGCCCGTCACGGGCTCGACTACGACACCGACGGGCTGGTGATCAAGGTCGACCGGCTCCGGGACCGGGCGGAGCTGGGGGCGGTCAGCCGCCACCCGCGCTGGGCGATCGCCTACAAGTTCCCGCCCGAGGCCAGCGTCACCCAGGTGGTGGCGATCGACGTCCACATCGGCCGGACCGGGGTCGCCACCCCGGTCGCCCAGCTCCGTCCGGTGGCGGTGGCGGGGTCGACCGTGCAGCACGCCACCCTCCACAACGAGGACGAGGTGGCGCGCAAGGACGTGCGCGTCGGCGACACCGTCCGGGTCCACAAGGCGGGCGACGTGATCCCCGAGATCGAGCAGGTGCTGCTGGAGCTCCGGCCCGCCGGGGCCGCCCCGTTCCGCATGCCCGAGCGCTGCCCCGAATGCGACCACGAGCTGGTGCGCGAGGCGGGCGAGGTCGCCCGCCGCTGCCCCAACCCGCTCTGCCCGGCGCAGCGGCGCGAGCACCTGCTCCACCTCGTCGGCCGCGACGGGTTCGACATCCGCGGGCTTGGTCCCAGCGTGGTGGACCAGCTTCTCTCCCGCCAGCTGGTGCGCGACCCGTCCGACCTCTTCCGCCTGGGGGCGGCGGACCTAGCCGGGCTGGACGGCTTCGCCGAGCGCTCGGCGCGCCAGCTGGCAGCGGCGATCGGCAACCGGCGCCGGGTCGAGCTCGCCCGCTTCCTCACCGCGCTCGGGATCCGCCACGTCGGCACACACACCGCCCGCCTCCTCGCCCAGCACTTCGGGACCCTGGAGCGGATCCGTCGGGCCGGCGCCGAGGCCCTGGCCCAGGTCCCCGGGGTGGGGCCCGTGGTCGGCCCGGCGGTGGCCCTGTTCCTCTCCGGCGAGGGGGCCACGCTGGTGGATTCCCTCCTCGGTGCCGGGGTGGAGCCGGTCGAGGCCGCCGTGACCTCCGGGCCCTGGCGGGGGCGGAGCGTGGTGCTGACCGGCACCCTGGTGGCGATGACGCGGGCCGAGGCGGAGTCGAGGATCGCCGCCCTCGGCGGCACCGCGGCGAGCAGCGTCTCGCGCAAGACGGCGTTCGTCGTCGCCGGCGCCAACCCCGGGACCAAGCGGGAGCGGGCCGGGCGCCTGGGCGTCCCGATCCTCGACGAGGAGGCGTTCCGCGATGCCCTGGCGCATCCCGACCGGCCGCTGGCGTCGGAGGGCGCGGCCGGGGAGGAGTGACGATCGAAGCGGCCCTGCCGGTCATCGATCGGTCGCAGCCCGTGTGCTAGCATTGCTAGCGGACTGAAGGAGGCACCGCGGTGGCGGCAGTGAGCATTCGCGGTCTCGACGACCACGTGCGGGAACGGTTGCGGGTCAGGGCGGCTCGCCACGGCCGGTCGATGGAGGCGGAGATCCGCTCCATCCTGGTCGCCGCCGTCAGCCAGCCGCGGCCCCCGGAGGGACTGTTCATTGCCCTACAAGACCGCTTCGGCGACATCGGAGGCGTCGACCTTGAGCTGTCCCGTCGGACGACCCGGGCACGGGCGGCCGACCTCTCTGCATGATCATCGTCGATACCAACGTCACCTCCGAGCTGATGAAGCCCACGCCGTCACCAGCGGTGACGGCGTGGGTGAGAGCCTGCAACACCGCCGATCTGTACACCACGGCGATCACGCTTGCCGAGATCCTCTACGGCATCGAGCGGCTGCCTGACGGCCCGCGCAAGGACCTCCTGCGCCACTCCGCTGCCGGCGTGTTCTCCGGTTTCCCTGAGCAGGTGCTGCCTTTCGACGCGACCGCGGCGGTGGCCTATTCAGAGATCGTCACTCACCGAGAGAGCGTCGGTGCACCTATCGATGGCGTCGACGCACAGATTGCCGCCATCTGCCGGGCCCACAATGCCACCCTGGCAACGCGGAACCTCAAGGACTTTCGGGACACGGGGGTCGATGTGATCGACCCGTGGGAGATGACCCGATGAGGCCGACCCGTGGGTGGCTGCCGACGGAGCCGATGTCGCTACGATGCTGGTGCGCCTCCATGTCGATCGGCCAACGCGGCGCTCGACCGGCTCCGCCACGGCGGCCGACCGGAACCGTCTCCACCCACCCGGTGGGGTTCCGCATGGGAGGGAACCGGGCGATCTTGGAGCGGGCGTTGGCCCAGGGGCATGAGGTCACCGCCGTGGACCGTGATCCCGCGCGCCTCCGGGTGGAGCATCACAATCTTCGGGTCCTCCAGGCCGACATCTTCGACCCGCTGTCGGTACGGACCTTGCGGACGCCGAAGCGGTGCTGTCCGCGCTCGGCCCCCACCGGGGTGCGGACGGCGTGACCGTGTGCTCCCGGGGCGCGCGCCGCATCCTTCGGGCGATGCAGGCCGCCGGGGTGCGGCGGATCGTGGCAATCAGCGGGGCGCCGGTCCCGAGCCGGGACCCCGTAGACGGAGCGCTGCAGCGGGTGCCGCTCACCGACCGCCCCCTCGGCCGCCGCCACCGAACCGCGGTGGGGCGCAACGCCGGAGGATGGCGGGTGTCCCGGGCGGATGCGTATCACGTCTGACCGAACTCGTGATACCGTGGGGCGATGAAGAGTGTTCGGCTCGATCCCGAGCTCGAGGGCAGGCTCCAGCGCGCGGCCGCCGTCCGAGGGGAGTCACTGTCGGAGTTCATCCGTCGTGCCGCCGCCGAGCGGGCCGATGCGACCCTGGTGGTCGGTCACGCTGACGACCTGACCGACGTGCTCGGCGTTGTCCATGGCGGCGGTGGTCGAGCCCGGCGCACGGGGGAGACGTTCACCGACATCGTGGCCGAACCCTCGTCGCCAGCGTGACCCTGACCGACGCGGGGCCGCTCGTCGCGCTGATCGACGCCGACGAACCCGACCACCAGCTGTGCCGGATGGTCGCGGAGCGGCTCCCCCTCCCGTGGCTCACGACGTGGCCGGCGTTCACCGAGGCCATGTACCTGGTGTCACGAGCGGGCGGCCGACGGGGTCGGGATGCGTTGTGGAAGCTGGTCCTGAGCCGGCGATTGGAGATTGCCGATCTGTCTCGGCCAACCCTGGAGCGCAGCTCCGTCCTGATGACCAAGTACGCGGACCTGCCCATGGACCTCGCCGACGCCACTCTCGTCGCTCTGGCCGAGGAGCGTGGGGATCGTCGCGTGTTCACCCTGGACAGCGACTTCCGAGTCTACCGACTCCACGGCCGGCATCGACTGGAGATCGTCCCCGGATGAGCGGTGGCGCATGCGGTCTTCGGTCGGCACGGCACCGTCGCAGCACGGGACCGCACGGGCCGCCGAGCAGCGGGGGGGACCTCCATGGGGTCGGCGCCCCGTGGTACGTTCCGCGCGTGGCACCGGCCGTGGCGACGGCGTAGGAGAGGCGGGAGGGATGGATCCGGCCCCATGCCCAGCCTGTGGCGCGGCGGTGCTGGCGCCGGGCCAGCGGTTCTGCGCCAGCTGTGGCGCGGCCCTGGCCAGCGCCTGCCCCCGCTGCGGCGCCGCTGCCATCCGCCCCGACCAGCGCCACTGCGCCGACTGCGGCGCGACCCTCCTGGCCGGGCCCGCCCCGGAGCCGGCGGCCGCCGTCCCCGGCACGGTCGGGTCCGCCGGGCCGGCACCGCCACCGGAGCAGCGGGCCGGCTCGGAGCGGCACCTGGTCTCCGTCCTCTTCGTCGACCTGGTCGGGTTCACGTCGCTGGCCGAGGGACGCGACCCCGAGGACGTCCGTGAGCTGCTCTCCGGGTACTTCGACCTCGCCCGCCGAGCGGTCACCCGTCACGGGGGGGTGCTGGAGAAATTTATCGGCGACGCGGTGATGGCGGTGTGGGGGGCGGGCCGGGCCACCGAGGACCAGGCCGAGCGCGCGGTCCGCGCGGCCCTCGAGATCGTGACCGCCGTGCCCGCGTACGGCGAAACCCGCGGCACGGGGGAGCTGGCCGCGCGCGCGGGCGTCGGCAGCGGGGCGGTCGCCACCTGGGCGGCCCAGGGCGAGGGGCTGGTGGCGGGTGACCTGGTCAACACCGCAGCCCGGATCCAGGCCGCCGGCGGCCCGGGCCAGGTCCTGACCGACGCTGCCACCTGGGCGGCGGCGCGGGTGGCGATCGGCTTCACCGACGCCGGCACCCACGTCCTCAAGGGCAAGGCGGAGCCCCAGGCCCTCTACCGCGCGCTCCGGGTGGTGGCCGGGCTCGGCGGCGAGGACCACAGCCTGGGGCAGGCGATCCCCCTGGTGGGCCGGGCCCGCGAGCTGGCCACCCTGAAGGAGCTCTACCACACCACCGCCGAGGAACGCCGGGCCCGGCTGATCCTGCTCCTGGGCCCGCCGGGGGTGGGGAAGAGCCGGCTGGCGGCCGAGCTCGGCTCCTACCTCGACGGGCTCAGCGCCACCGTCCTCTGGCACACCGGCCGCTGCCTCGCCTACGGCGAGGGGGTCGCCTTCTACGCGCTGGCGCAGGTGGTCCGCGGTCGGTTGGGGCTTCTGGAGAGCGATGACGCGGCGGCGGCCACGGCCAAGCTGGAGACGGGGCTGGCGGCGTACGTGCCCGACCTCGGCGAGCAGGCGTGGGTGGGGCCGGCCCTGGCCGTCCTGCTCGGCCTGCCGACCACCCGCGACCTCACCCGTGACGAGCTCTTCGCCGGCTGGCGGCTCTTCCTCGAACGGCTGGCGCAGACGGCTCCCTCCGTGGTGTGGGTGGACGATGCCCAGTGGGCCGACCCGGGCCTGCTCGACTTCCTCGACCACCTGCTCGACTGGTCCGGCGAGCACCCCCTCCTGCTCATCCTCAGCGGTCGGCCCGAGCTGCTGGAGCGACGCCCCGACCTCGGCTCCCGGCGCGCGGTCACCCCCCTGTGGGTGCAGCCGCTCCCGCCGCCGGCGCTGAGCGAGCTGATCGAGGCCCTGGTCCCCGGCTGCCCGCTTCCCCTCCGTGACGCCCTCCGGGACCGGTCCGAGGGCATTCCCCTGTTCGTGACCGAGCTCCTCCGCGCCCTCCACGACCAGGGCTTCCTCCGCGCGACCGACGAGGGCAGCTACACCGTCCTCCGCGAACCGGACGCCCTGGCGCTGCCGGTCTCGCTCACCACCCTGCTGGCGGCCCGGCTCGATGCCCTCGACCCCGACGAGCGCCGGCTGGCGACCGCCCTCTCCGTGTTCGCGGGCGCGTTCCCGGCCATGGCCGCGGGAGCGATCGGCGGCCAGCCGCCCGAGGCGCTGGCGCGGCTGCTGGCCCAGCTGGTCCGCAAGGAGGTCCTGGTCCTGCGGGCCGACCGGCTCTCTCCGGAGCGCGGCCAGTACGCCTTCGGCCAGCAGCTGTTCCGACAGGTCGCCTATGAGCTGCTCACCCGGTCCGAGCGCAAGGCGCACCACCTCGCCGCCGCCACCCACCTGGAGGCGACCTTCGCCGAGGGAGGCGCCGAGGTCGCCGAGGCAGTCGCGATCCATCGCTTCCGCGCGCTCGAGGCGGCCCTCGGCGACCCCGACGAGACCCCCCTGCGCGAGGCGGCGGAGGAGGCCTTCGCCCGGGCGGCCCAGCGGGCCGCCGAGCTGGGGGCGCCCGAGGCCGCGCTGGCGGCGAGCCAGCAGGCGCTGGCCCTGGCGGTGACCCCCGCGGCGGTGGCGCGCCACGCCGAGGCGGCCGGCGAGGCGGCCCTGGACGCAGGCCAGCCGGCTCGGGCCGCGGCGCTCTTCGACCAGGCGGCCGCCATCCACGCCGCCGCCGACCGGGTGGTGGACGCGGGCCGGGTCACCACCCAGATCGCCAACTCGCTGACCAGCCTCGGTCGTCCGGACGAGGCGATCGCACGGCTCAGTCCAATGCTGGCGGCACTCGAGGGCCCTGGCGCCGCCAACGCGGCGGTGCGGGCGGCGGTGCATGCCCAACTCGGCGGGGCGCTGGTCGTCGCCGGGCGGGGAGAGGAGGCCGGCCCCCTGATCGAGACCGCCCTCAGCGAGTCGGCCGCCCTCGAGCTCCCGCGGGTCCTCTCCACCGCGGCCAACGGCAAGGCGATCTGGCTCAGCAACCTGGCCAGGATCCGGGAGGCAGAGGCCTACTACCGGCTGGCGGCGGACACCGCCGACGCCGCGGGGCTGTTCCGGCAGGGCCTGGTGGTTCGCTCCAACCTCACCGAGGAGGCTCTCGCCTGGGACGTGCCGAGTGGCGCCGACCAGGCGCGAGCGGTCCTGGCGGAGGCCCGCCGCCTCGGCCTGCGACAGATGGAGGCGAGCAGCCTTCACAGCCTGGGCCTGGCCCTGCTCTTCGCCGGCTGCGCCGACGAGGCCGCCCAGCTGATGACCGAGGCTCTGGGGCGCCCCGCCGCCGACGATCCGGGCGGGGCGCTCGCGGTGCACGTCGGGTGGTGCCGGGTGCTGCTCGCCGCCTGGCGGGGAGAGCCCGCGGAGTGCCGGGACGGCCTGGCCCGGCTCGAGGCCGAGCGCGCCACCGCGCATGCCGAGCGCCGGCTCGCGTTCCTCACGGGCGAGGTCGCGACGCTGATGGCCGAGGGTCAGCCGGGGCCTGCCCTCCAGGTGGCGGACGGGGCGCTGGCGGAGGCGATGGGCCTGTTCGGCCTCGGCAACATCATCACCCGTCAGCTCCTCCCCGACGCCCTCGAGGCCGCGCTCGGCGGAGGCGACCCGGAGCGTGTGGACCGCCTGCTGGCGCCCGTGCTGGCCCAGGCCCCGGGGCGGGTCCCCCCCTACCTGCGGGCCCAGGTGGATCGGTTCCGAGCCCGCCTGGCCGCCGCCCGCGGCGACGAGGGCGCGGCTGCGGCCGGCTTCACCGCCGCCGAGGACGCGCTCAGCCGTCTCGGCTATCCCTATTGGCTGGCGCGGGCCCGGCTCGACCACGCCGAGTGGCTGGCCGCGATCGGCCGTCCGGCTGCCTCCGAGCCGCTGGCCCGGGCGGCGATCACGGCGCTGACCGACTTCAGCGCGTGGCCGTGGGCCGATCGGGCCCGCGCGATCGCGGACGCTGGGAGCGCGAGCCCGGACGCGCCGCGGCCGGAGTCGGTCGGCGCCCGCCGGGCGTAGGGGAGGGGTCCACGGCCGGCCGCCCGGCACGACCGGCACATCGGCGCCGTCAGGCGCTGACCACCTCGGCACCGGGGAGAGCTGCCAGCCGGCGGTCCGTGGTCACCAGCGTCAGGTCGAGCGCGGCCGCCAGCTCGACATAGAGGGCGTCGGCCAGGCGCAGGCGGCCGCGCCGGGACCAGGCGCCGGCCACGAGCGCGGTCACGGGATGCCGCGCGATCGGGGCCGCGACCAAGCGCCCCAGCAGCGTCTCGACCGCTGCCGCCGACAGGTCGCCGGCGCGGTGGATCCGTCCCAGTGCCGACAGCACCTCGGCGTCGAGGTGGGCAGGGCTGTGCAGTCGGCGGCCGGCGATCCGCGCCGCCACCCGGTCCCCGAGGGGGCCCCCGAGCAGGAGGTCGACCAGGGCCGAGGCGTCGACGACGACCTCAGCCCCAGCGGGTGGCGAGCTCGTCGCGGTCCGCGTCGAGGGCGGCAAGCACGCCGCCATGGGTCGCCCGGTGCGCGGGCACCGGGCGCAGGGTGGCGAGCCATTCGTCCGTGGAACGGGACGTGAGCGCCCGCTGGACCGCGTCGCGGGTCAGTCCGGAGACATTGAGACCCGCCCGCCTCGCCGCGGCGGCCAGATCGTCGGGGAGATAGACGTTCAATCTCGCCACACCCCATATTATACACATACGCTCGACGCCCCTCGCCGACGCGTGCGGCTGTGCGCCAGCCAGCGCGGCCCGGCGCGCCCAGTCCGGGCTGTCGACCCGTTCCCCGGCAGCGGCCCCTACACCTTGAGGACGTGGAGGGGTCGGTGCGCTCTCGCGATCTGGTCGTAGTCCTCGTCCTGGGTCACCACCGGCACGCCGAGGTCGATCGCGGTCGCGGCGATCAGCGCGTCGGTGATCTTGACCGTCCGCTGGAGACCGGCGGCCCGGCAATCGGCCACCAGGCGGGCCCACGCCCCCATGATGGGTTCGCTGATCGGAACCGGCTCCGCGGTCCTGGCGAGAGCCAAAGTGTCCCCCCGGCGAGCCCGGGAGGCGGCATCGGGAGCGCTCAGCACTCCCAGTTCGAGTTCGCCCAGGGTGATCACCGACACCGTCACCCGGGCCGGCAGCTCGCCGAGGGGTCGCCCCCCCTCGCGGGCGATGAACACCGAGGTGTCGAGGAGCCCGGCCGGCTCGATCACAGCTCGTCCAGGGTCTGTCCGATGAGGCTCTTGAGATCACCGCGGAGCGCCGGGTCAGCTGCCCGTTCGGCGAGCGCTCGACGCAGAGGGTCGCCGGCCAGCCAGCGGGACCGCTGGCCGTGGGGCACGATGTCCGCAACCGCCGCGCCGTGCACGGTCAGGACGACCCGCTCACCGGCCCGCACCGCATCGATCACCTGACGCGTCTGGTTGCGAAGCTCGCGCACTCCGGTCCTCATGTGCGACACTGTAGCATATGCTCGTCTGGCACGCCAGGTACCATCCGGACGGGGTGGCCGCTGCGGGCGACCGAGCCACCCTGGGCGCGACCGGCGCCACGGATCGCGGCTGAGCCGCCCGGGCGGGTCGCCGCCAACCTGAGGGATCCTCGATGCCGATCGACCCGGCGGTGGTGCGCCACGTCGCCGATCTCGCGCGGCTGGGGTTGGACGAGGAGGAGGTGGGGAGGGCCGCGGACCAGCTGGGGGTGATCCTCACCGCCGTGGACCAGCTCCAGGACGCTGACACCAGCGGCATCGACCCCACCCTCCAGGTCGGCGACCCGGGGGACGCCGACCGCCCCGACACCGTCGACCCGTCGCTCCCGGTGGACCGAGCGCTCGCGGGCGCCGCCAATCGGGAGGCGGACCTCATCCGGGTGCCGGCGATCCAGTGAGCTGGCTGCTGCGGCCGCTGACGGAGCAGGCCCGGGCGCTGCGCTCGGGCGAGGTGACCAGCGCGGGGCTGATCGAGGAGGCCCTCCGCCGCATCGCCCACCTCGACGGCCGCGTGGGGGCGTTCCTGCGGCTCACGCCCGACACCGCCCGGGCGGCGGCGGCGGCGGCGGACCAGCGACGGGCGCGGGACGGCGCGGCGGCCCCCGACCTGTGCGGGATCCCGGTCGGGGTGAAGGACGTCCTCTGCGTCGAGGGGGTGGAGACCACCGCCGGGAGCCGCATCCTCCGGGGCTTCGTCCCCCCCTACACGGCGACCGCGGTCCGCCGCCTGACCGAGGCCGGCGCGGTGCTGGTGGGCCACTGCAACTGCGATGAGTTCGCGATGGGGAGCTCCACCGAGAACTCCGCCCACCGGGTGACGCACAACCCCCATGGACTGGACCGCGTCCCCGGCGGGAGCAGCGGCGGGTCGGCCGCGGCGGTGGCGGCCGGCCTCGTCACCTGCAGCCTGGGGACCGACACCGGCGGGTCGATCCGTCAGCCGGCCGCGCTCTGCGGCGTGGTGGGCTTCAAGCCCACCTACGGTCGGGTGAGCCGGTACGGCCTGATCGCGTTCGCCAGCTCGCTGGACCAGGTGGGGCCGTTCACCCGCACCGTGGGCGACTGCGCTCTGGTCTATCGGGCCATCGCCGGGCACGACCCCCGCGACGCCACCTCGAGCCGGCGCGACGTCGAGGACCCGCTGCCGGGACTGGCGGGCGGGGTGGAGGGGCTGCGGCTCGGGGTCCCCCGGGAGTACGTCGAGGCCGGTCTGGAGGAGGGGGTGCGACGGGCGTTCGAGGCCGCCTGCGACCGGCTCGCCGCCCAGGGCGCCCGGCTGGAGCCGGTCAGCATTCCCAGCACCCGGTTCGCGCTCGCCGCCTACTACGTCATCGCCCCCGCCGAGGCCTCCAGCAACCTCGCCCGGATGGACGGGCTGCGCTTCGGTCCGGGGGCCCCCGCCGCGGCCACGGTTCGGGAGGCCTACGATCGGGCCCGCCATGACGGGTTCGGCCCCGAGGTGCGGCGGCGGATCATGCTCGGGACGTACGCCCTCAGCTCCGGCTACTACGACGCCTACTACCGCCGGGCGCAGCAGGTGCGGACCCTGGTGGCGGCCGACCTCGCCCGCGTCTTCGAGGAGGTGGACGCGATCCTCGCCCCCACCTCGCCGACCGTCGCCTTCCCGATCGGGTCGCGGGTCGCCGACCCGCTGGCGATGTATCAGAGTGACGTCCTCACCGTCCCCTTCTCGCTGGCCGGGGTGCCGGCGATCTCGGTGCCGATCGACCAGGCCGATGGGCTGCCGGTCGGCCTCCAGGTCGCCGCCCCGGCCTTCGCCGACGCCCGCTGCCTTCGGGTCGCGGCCGCCCTGGAGGCCGTCCAGGGCGTGGCCGAGCCTCCGCCCCTGGCGCGGGAGCGGGTGGCGTGACCCAGGCGCCCGCCCCGACCGCCCTGGCGCTGGCGCTGGAGCGCTGGGAGCCGGTGATCGGGCTGGAGGTGCACGCCCAGCTGCGGACCCGGAGCAAGATGTTCTGCGGCTGCCGCGCCGACTACGTGGGCCTCGCGCCCAACCACAACACCTGCCCCACCTGCCTCGGCCTACCCGGGGCGCTCCCGGTCGCCAACCTGGAGGCGATCCGGCAGACCGTGCTCACCGGTCTCGCCCTCCAGAGCCGGATCGCCGAGCACTCCAAGTTCGACCGCAAGAACTACTTCTACCCCGACCTCCCCAAGGGCTACCAGATCTCCCAGTTCGACCTGCCGCTCTGTGTCGGCGGGTGGCTGGAGTTCGACGTCGCCGGGGCCCAGCGGGCGGCCCGGATCACCCGGGTCCACCTGGAGGAGGACGCCGGCAAGCTTGTCCACGCCGGCGAGATCCACCACGCCGGCTTCTCGTTCGTCGACCTCAACCGGGCCGGCGTCCCCCTGATGGAGATCGTCGGCGAGCCCGACCTGCGCTCCCCGACCGAGGCCCGGGCCTACCTGGTCGCCCTCCGCCAGCTCCTGCTCTACCTCGGCGTCAACGACGGCAACATGGAGGAGGGGAGCCTGCGCTGCGACGCCAACATCTCGCTGCGGCCCCGGGGCGCGGACACCCTCGGGGTGCGGACCGAGGTCAAGAACCTCAATTCGTTCCGGATCCTCCAGCGCGCGCTGGAGCACGAGGTGGTGCGCCAGGCGGCCGCGCTGGAGGCCGGCCGGCCGCTCGCGCCGGAGACCCGAGGCTGGAGCGAGGCGGAGGCGGCGACGGTGAGCCAGCGGAGCAAGGAGGAGGCCGACGATTACCGCTACTTCCCCGACCCGGACCTGCCCCCGATCCGGCTGGGGCGGGACGAGGTGGAGGCGCTCCGGGCCCGGCTCCCGGAGCTTCCCCGGGCGCGCGCGCTCCGGCTGCGGCAGATGCACGGCCTCAGCGACGCGGAGGCCCGCGCCCTCACCGAGCGGCCGGGGGAGGCCCTGTACTTCGAGCAGGTGGTGGCGGCCGGCGCCCCGGCCGCGCTCGCGGCCGGCTGGCAGCTCAACGAGCTGGCCGGCCTCTGCCAGCGCGCCCACCGGACGGTGGAGACCAGCGGGCTGGCGCCCGACCAGCTGGCGCGGCTGCTGGTCCTGGTGGGCGCCCGCACGGTCAGCGGCGCCACCGCCAAGGCGCTCCTCGCGGAGGCGATCGAGACCGGCCAGGACCCCGCCCGGCTGGTGGACGAGCGCGGGCTGCGCCAGCTGAGCGACGAGGAGCAGCTGACCGACCAGGTGGACCGGGCGATCGCCGCCGCCCCCCGGGCAGCCCAGGACTTCCAGGCCGGCAACGATCGTGCCCTGTCGGCGCTGGTGGGCGCGGTCATGGCGGCGACGGGGGGCCGCGCCGACGCCCGCCGGGTGGACGCCCTGCTGCGCCGGCGACTGCCCCGGGAGGGCGGCGGCTGACCACCGACCCCGGGCCCGCGGTGGCCGGCGGCGACCGCGTGGAGCTGGAGGTGGAGGGATTCGCCCATCGCGGCCTGGGGCTGGCCCGCCACGCTGGGCAGGTGGTGTTCGTGTTCGGGGCGATCCCAGGCGAGCGGGTGCTGGCCCGGGTCACCCGGGTGCGTGCGCGCCACGCCTTCGCCGACACGGAGGAGGTGCTGCGGGCGTCGCCCGACCGGGTGGAGCCCCGATGCCCCGTCTTCGGCCGCTGCGGGGGCTGCCAGCTGCAGCACATCTCGGCCCCCCGCCAGCTCCGCCTCAAGCAGGAGGTGGTGGTGGCGGCGCTCCGGCGGGTCGGCGTCGACGTGGGCGGCGCCCGGCTCGACGCCCGCGCCGCGGACGCCCCCTACGGGTATCGCTGGCGGGGGGAGTTCCACCGCGCCCCGGGCCCGGCCGGGCCCGGTCTGGGATTCACCGAGCGGCACGGCTACCGCCGGCTCGCGGTCGACGCCTGCCCCATCCATCACCCCGCCATCAACCGCGCCCTGCCGGCGCTCGCCGCCGCGCTGGCGGAGGGCGACGCCCCCGAGGAGGGCCCCGACGCCGGCGGGGTGCGCACCCTCCACCTCACCCTCGGCGAGCGCGGGGAGGAGCTGCTCGTCGATCCCCGGCCCACGGGCGCGGCCGGCCCGGCGCTGGTGGCCCGCGCCGCCCCGCGACTCCCGGAGGGTCCGCGGCTCACCGCCGAGAGCACCGGCCTCGCCTACGGCCGGCTGTGGGCGCGGGTCCACCCCGAGAGCTTCATCCAGGTCAACCAGCTGACCCTGCCCGCGCTCTACGAGACGGTGGCGGGCTGGGTGGAGGAGCTGACCCCGGTGACGGCCCATCTGGTCGACGCCTACAGCGGGATCGGTGTCCTCAGCTGCCGTCTCGCCGAGGGCGGCCGCCGGGTGACGGCGCTCGAGGTCAACCCCGTCGCCGCCCGGCTCGCCCGGCTCCACGCCGACCTGAACGGCGTCGCCGACCGGGTCGCGGTGCGGGCGGGCCCGGTCGAGCGGCTGCTCCCGGGCGTCCCCGTCCCCGACCTGGTGGTGGTGGACCCCCCCCGCTCCGGGCTCGCGCCCGCGGTGACGGGCTGGCTGGCGCTCGAGGGACCGGCCCGGGTCGTGTACATCAGCTGCGATCCCGCCGCGCTGGCGCGCGACGCTCACCTGCTGGTGGCGCTCGGTCCCTACCGGCTCGACCGCCTGACGATCGTGGACATGTTCCCGCAGACGTACCACGTGGAGACTCTGGCCCTACTGGTCCGCGGCTGAGCCGGCGGGCCGGCCTCCCGGGGGACGGCCGATCCCCGATACTGGTCCGCGCTCCCCATGGCGGCCCCCTCGTTCGTCCACCTCCACACCCACACCGAGTACTCCCTCCTCGACGGGGCCACCCGCATCCGGGAGCTGGTGGCCCGCGCCGCAGCGCTGGGGATGCCCGCGGTGGCGATCACCGACCACGGCACGCTCTCGGGCGCGATCGAGTTCTACGAAGCGGCCGAGGCGGCCGGGATCCGCCCCATCATCGGGTGCGAGGTGTACGTCGCCGCCCGGACCCGCCACCAGCGGGAGGGACGTGCCGACCGCGATCCCTCGCACCTGGTGCTGCTCGCCCGCGACGATGCGGGCTACCGCAACCTGATGCGGCTGGTCAGCCGGGCGCACCTCGAGGGCTACTACTACAAGCCCCGGATCGACATGGAGCTCCTCTCCGAGCATGCGGAGGGGCTGATCGCGCTCTCCGGCTGCCTCGGCGGCGAGATCCCCCAGCGTCTCCTCGCCGGGGACGAGGCGGGCGCCGAGCGTCTGGCCCGCGCCTACAGCGAGCTGCTCGGGCCCGACAACTTCTTCCTGGAGCTGCAGGACCACGGCATCGACGACGAGGCCCGGGTCCGGCGGGGCCTCCTCCAGCTGGCGCGCCGCACCGGGCTGCCGCTGGTGGCGACCAACGACCTCCACTACCTCGACCCCGCCGACGCCGAGCCGCACGACATCCTGCTCTGCCTGCAGACCGGCAGCCGCCTCGGCGACGAGCGTCGCCTGCGCTTCGCGGGGCCGTCCTTCTACCTCGCCACCGCCGAGGAGATGGCCCTGCGCTTTAGCGACTGCCCGGAGGCGGTGGCCAACACGGTCGCGATCGCCGAGCGCTGCCGCTTCGCCCCCGAGCTCGACCGGCGCCTCCTCCCCGGCTACGCCACCCCCGAGGGGGAGAGCCCGGACCAGCTCCTTGCCCGCCTGGCGGCGAGCGGGCTGCGGGAGCGGTGCGGCGCGGACGGCGCCAGCCCGGCCCACACCACCCGCCTCGAGACCGAGCTGCGGGTGATCCGGGACACCGGGTTCGCCGCCTACTTCCTCATCGTCTGGGACCTGATCCGGGCCGCCCGCGAGCAGGGGGTGACGGTGGGGCCGGGCCGGGGCTCGGCGGCCGGCAGCCTGACCGCCTACGCGCTCGGGATCACCGGCCTCGACCCGCTCCGCTACGGGCTGACCTTCGAACGCTTCCTCAACGCCGAGCGCGGGTCGATGCCCGACATCGACATCGACTTCGATGTCGCCGGCCGGTCCCGCGTCATCGAGTACGTCGCCCAGCGCTACGGTCAGGACCGCGTCGCCCAGATCGTCACCTTCGGCACCATGGCCGCGCGCGCCGCGCTGCGCGACGTGGGACGGGTGCTGGACATCCCCCTGCAGCTGGTCGACCGGCTCGCCAAGCTGGTGCCGCCCCGTCCCGGCGTGACCCTGGAGGCGGCGCTGGCGGAGTCGCGCGAGCTGCGCCAGTGCTACGAGACCGAGGACTGGGCCCGCAAGCTGGTCGACAATGCCCGCCGCCTGGAGGGCATCTCGCGCAACGCCGGCACCCACGCCGCCGGCGTCGTGATCGGTCCCGGTCCGCTCCAGGACTACGTCCCGCTCCAGCGCGCCACCGGCTCCCGCGACGCCATCGTGACCCAGTTCGACATGGTCGGGGTGCAGCGGGTGGGTCTGCTCAAGATGGACTTCCTCGGCCTGGAGAACCTCACCATCCTGGAGGAGGCCTGCGACAACGTCGAGCGCGCCACCGGGCAGCGGCCCGACCTCGACCGCCTTCCCCTCGACGACGCCACCACCTTCGACCTCCTGGCGCGGGGGGACACCTTCGGCGTCTTCCAGATGGAGGCGGAGGGCGCCCGGCGGATCCTGGTCGAGATGCGGCCGCGGTCGCTCCTCGACCTCGCCGCCGCCACCGCGCTGATCCGCCCGGGCCCGAGCGAGGGACGGGTGCTGGACCTCTACCTCAGGCGGCGGCGCGGCGAGGAGGCGATCACCTATCCGCACCCCAGCCTGGAGCCGATCCTGGCCGAGACCCACGGGGTCATCCTGTACCAGGACCAGGTGATGCAGATCGCCTCCCAGGTGGCCGGCTTCTCGCTCGGCGCCGCCGACATCCTGCGCGCCGCCATGGGCAAGAAGGACAAGGCCAAGATGGCGGCCCAGCGGGAGCGCTTCCTGGTCGGCGCCCTCGCCAACGGGATCGCGGCGGCGACCGCCGAGACCCTCTTCGACACCATCGACTACTTCGCCGGGTACGGGTTCAACAAGGCGCATTCGGTCGCCTATGGGCTGATCACCTACCAGACCGCCTACCTCAAGGCCAACCACCCGCTCGCCTACACCGCCGCCCTCCTCAACAGCAAGGCGGGCCAGTCGGATCGGCTCAAGCGGGCAGTCCTGGACGCGCGCGACCACGGCATCGAGGTCCTCCCGCCCGACGTCGGCCGCTCGGAGGCGGGATTCAGCGTGGCCGCCGGCGCCGGCCCGCCGGCCCCCGGCGGCACCGTCCTCTTCGGTCTCCAGCACATCAAGAACGTGGGCGAGCACGGGGCGCGTCAGATCGTGCAGGAACGGTCGGCCCACGGTCCCTACCGGTCGCTCCTGGACCTCTGCCTGCGGATCGGCGGCCAGGGGCTCAACCGTCGGGTGCTGGAGGCCCTGATCAAGAGCGGAGCGCTGGACCAGGTGGGGGAGCGGGCCCAGCTGCTGGCCCAGATGGACCAGGCCCTCCAGCGCGCCGACCGGATCCAGGCCGAGCGCCGGTCGGGCCAGACCTCCCTCTTCACCTCCCTGCTCGGGGCCGAGGCGGATGGGGCTGGCGGCGGTGACGACGAGGGCGGCGGCGCGGTGGCGACGCTCGACGAGCTCGCCCCGGTCGCCGACGTCGCCCCGATGCCCCAGCGCGAGCGGCTTGCCCTCGAGCGCGAGCTGCTCGGCCTCTACCTCAGCGATCATCCCCTCCGCCCGCTCCAGGACCGGCTCCGGGAGCGCTCGGACACCGAGGTGGCCGAGCTCGGCGGGCTCGGCGGCCATCTGGTCCAGGTGGCGGGAGCGCTCCGGGAGGCGCGCACCGTCCGGAGCCGGCGCGGGGCCACCATGGCGTTCTGCCAGCTGGAGGACCTCACCGGGGTCTGCGAGGTGGTGGTGTTCCCCACGGTGTTCGACCTCGCCCGGCCGCTGCTCCAGGCCGACCAGGTGGTGGTGGTGAGCGGTCGGGCCGAGGTCGGGCCGCGGCCGTCGGGGGGCGGCCCGGTCACACCCGCGGCCGCGGTGCCCGCGGCCGCGGCGGACGGCGCCCCCGACGGGGACCCCGGCCTGGAGGTCCAGGAGATCGAGCCCAGCGAGGCCGGCGCGGAGCTGCCCCGGGTGATCGCGGAGGCGGTCTGGGCGCTCGAGGACCCCGGGCTCGACCACTGGCGCGCCGACGCCACCGTGCACATCACCTCCCCGGAGGGGACCCGGGACGGCCTCGCCCGATTGGCCCAGATCCTCGCCGCCCACCCCGGCCCGACCCCGGTGGTTCTCCATCTGCACGACCCCGAGGGTGAGCACGAGGTGGAGCTCGGCGAAAGCCACCGGGTCAGCCTCGCGCCCCCGCTCGAGCGCGCGGTGGTGGGCTGCTGCGGCCCCGGCGCCTACCGGGTCCAGCGGGTGCGCCCGCGCGCGCCCGCGCGCCCGCCCCAGCGGTGGGAGTCCGGCTGAGCGCACTGGGCCGGCCGGCGGCGCCTCAGACCCGGTTGGCGCCCGCCTGGATGATCGGGAACAGCCATTCCACGGCCACCAGCGCCACCACCAGGACAAGGAACGCCGCCACCGCGGCGCTGTCGCCGGTCCGGAGCCGGGGGACGCGGCGGCGGAAGGGCGCCACGAAGACGTCGGTCAAGGCCCGGGTGGTGAACACCAGCGGGTGCCAGGGGTCGGCGTGGAGGAAGGAGATCACCAGCCGCACGAAGACCAGGATCACGATCAGGACCAGGACCGTCTGGGCCACGGTGAGGACGATCGAGGTGATCGCGGCGATCGGGTTGGGGAAGGCGCCGGCGCCGAGGCCGGTCAGCAGCTGGGCCAGCTCGTAGCAGAGGATGATCGCCACCACCGGCGAGAAGTCGAGCCCGCCGAGGGTGGGCACGACCCGCCGCACCACCGCGAGGACCGGGTCCACCAGCATCCGCAGCCCCTGCACCAGGGGGTGGCCCCCGCCGGTGCGGACGTAGGTGAGCAGGACCCGGACCAGGATCAGCAGCGCATAGACGTTGAGGAGCGTCGCGATCCCGTCGAAGAGGGGGGCGAGGGCGGGCATCAGGGCTCCTGGCCGGGGGGTGGGGCTCGGCCGGAGTATAGACCCGGCCCCGGGACGGCCCCGGCCGGGAGCGGGCGCCAGCGCACCACCCGGTGGGCGCAGCCGGCCGGGGTCGCGTCGACGAACCCGCGGTCGCGGAACGTGGAGGGAGCCCCCATATAGGTGTGGCTGCGCGGACCCGGCTGGACCGGAAAGCCCTCCAGCTCAGCCGCGCCCGCAGCGGCCGCATACGCGGTGGCGGCCGCCAGCAGCCGCCCGGTGAGGCCCCGCCCGCGGAATCGACCGTTCACAAAGAAGCACACCACCGACCACACGCCCGCCCGCTCGGTCCCCGGGAGCGCGCGGGAGCGGATGAGCGCGGCGTAGGTCGGGCGGGGCGCGACCGAGCACCACCCGATCGGCTCGCCGCCCACGTACGCGAGGACCCCGACCGGGACCCCATCCCCCACGAGGTCCAGCAGCGCCCGGCGGCGCCCCTCGGCGGTCGAGCGGTGGAAGTCGCCGGCCGCCAGGCGCCAGCGCATGCAGGCGCAGAAGCCGAGGCGGCCGTTCCCGTACCAACCCCGCTGGCCCATGAAACGGACGAGGTCGGACGCGGTCTCCCGGGTCACCGGCCGCACCTCACTCAGCAGCGGCGGGGCGGACACGGCCCGGTGGTCAGCCGAGGGAGAGGCCGCCGTCCACGGCCAGCACGGCGCCGGTGACGAACGAGGCCTGGGGGGAGCAGAGGAACGCCACCGCCGCGGCGATCTCCTCGGCCGTCCCCTGGCGCTGGAGCGGGGTGCGCCGGACCAGTTCCTCCGTCATCGCGTCCGTCAGCGAGGAGCGGGTGAGCTCGGTCGGGACGTAGCCGGGGGCGACTACGTTGCACGTGATCTGGCGCGAGCCGACCTCCTTGGCGAGAGCCCGGGTCAGCCCGATCAGGCCCGCCTTGGCGGCGGCGTAGTTGGCCTGGCCGGGGTTGCCGCCCAGTCCCACGATCGAGCTCATGCTGACGATCCGACCCCAGCGCGCCCGCAGCATCGCCGGCAGCACCGCCTTGCTGACGTGGAAGGCGGAGGAGAGGTCGGTGCGCAGCACCTCGTCCCAGTCGGCAGTGCTCATGCGCAGGACCAGGCGATCGCGGAGCACGCCGGCATTGTTGACGAGGACGGTGACCGGGCCCACTGCCGCCACCAGTCGGGTCACCTGTCCGGGGTCGCCGACGTCGGCCTGGGCCGCCACCGCGTCGGGGAGGGACGCCGCCGTCGCCTCGGCGCTGGCGCGGTCGGTGCGGTAGTTCACCACCACCCGGGCCCCGATGTCGGACAGCGCCCGGCAGACGGCGCGCCCGATGCCGCGGCCCCCGCCGGTGACGAGAGCGGTTCGCCCGGCCAGCGTCTCCGTCACCGCCTGCGCCCGATCAGGCCGCGGTCTGGCCGTCGACGAAGAGCTCGTCCGCGTTCCAGGTATCCACCCCGGGCATGTGCTTGGCCGCGAGGCTGGCCAGGACGCGGCCCGGCCCCAGCTCCACCACCGTCCGGATGGCGCCGCGCTGCAGGCCCACCATGGTCTTGGCCCACTCCACCGGGCGGAGCAGCTGGCGGCTCAGCTCCTGGCGCAGCCCCTCTGCGGTGTCGACCGCCCGCCCGGCCTGGTTGGTGAGGACGGGGATCCGCGGAACGCCCACCGGGAGGTGGTCCACCAGCCGCCGGAATGCGCGTGAGGCGGTGGCCATCAGCGGGGAGTGCGCGGGCAGCGGGATGGTGAGCAGGATCGCGCGCCGCGCCCCGGCCGCCAGCGCCAGCGCCTGCGCCGCCGCCAGCGCCGGATGCTCGCCGCTGAGCACGAACTGGACGTCGGCGTTGTGATTGGCGATCCACAGTCCCCCCTCGGTGGAGGCCTCGGTGCGGATGCGACGGACAGTGGTGGCGGGCAGGCCCACGATCGCCAGCATCCCGCCCGGGCGTTTGCGGGCGGCCTCGGCCATCAGCCGGCCCCGCTCCTGGACCAGGGTCAGCCCCTCCTCCCACCCGATCGCCCCGGCCGCGCTGATGGCGGCGATCTCGCCCAGGCTGTGTCCCGCCAGCAGTCGCACGTCGGCGAGGTCGTGCTGCTCCCGGTACACCTCGTAGGCGGCCCAGGAGACGGTGAACACCGCCGGTTGGAGGGCCTCGGTCCGATTCAGCTCCGCCTCCGGCCCCTCGAAGCAGAGGCGGCGCAGGGGCAGGCCGCAGACCGTCTCCGCCCGCTCGAACACGCGGCGGGCGGTCGGGTGGAGCTGGTGCAGACGCTCCCCCATGCCGCAGCGCTGCACGCCCTGGCCGGGGAAGACGAGCGCCACCGGGGCCTCGAGATTGATCACGCGGTGGCCGCGTCCTGTCCCGCCGCTCGGTCCCCGTGGTGGGCGAGGAGATAGTCCCAGAGATCGCCCACGCTGGTCATCCGCTGGAGCTCGTCCTCCGGCAGGGCGACCTGGTAGCGGTCCTCCACCGCCATCATCAGCTCGACGATGTCGAGCGAGTCGGCGGCGAGGTCGCGGGCAAAGCTGAGCGGCAGCTGGACCCGCTCCGGGTCGATCCCCAGCACCTCGGCCGCCAGCGTCTGGAGCTCTCTAAAATCGAGTGCGTCGGTCATCAGGTGATCCTCGTGTCCCCGGCGGGGGGTCCGACTCCGTTCCGACCCGGTCGCTGCACGACCAGGCAGGCGTTGTGGCCTCCAAACCCGAACGAGTTGGAGAGGGCGACGTCGATCCGAGCCGGGCGGGCTCGGTTGGGGACGTAGTCAAGGTCGCAGGCGGGGTCGGGGTCGTCGAGGTTGATCGTCGGCGGCAGCACGCCCCGGTCGATCGCGAGCACGCACACCGCCGCCTCGAAGGCGCCGGCGGCTCCGAGCAGGTGCCCCACCATCGACTTGGTGGAGCTGACCGCGAGCCGGTGCGAGTGGTCGCCGAAGACCGCCTTGATGGCGGTGGTCTCGGCGATGTCCCCGAGACGGGTCGAGGTCCCGTGGGCGTTGATGTAGTCGACCCGGTCGGGCGCCAGCCCGGCCTTGGCGATCGCCCGGCGCATCGCCCGGGTAGCACCGCGGCCGTCGGGGTCGGGGGCGGTGTAGTGGTACATGTCGGCGCTGGCGGCGTAGCCGCCGATCTCGGCCAGGACGCGCGCCCCGCGGCGGCGCGCCCGCTCCCCGTCCTCCAACACCATCATCACCGCTCCCTCGCCCATGACGAAGCCGTCGCGGGCCTGGTCGAACGGCCGGCAGGCCCGCTCAGGGGCATCGTTGCGGGTGCTGACCGCCTGGATCTGGCAGAAGGCGCCCAGCATGAGGGGGGTGATGGCGGCCTCCGAGCCGCCCGCCAGCATCACCTCGGCGTCGCCCCGGCGGACGATCTCCGCCGCCTCTCCGATCCCGTGGGCGCTGGAGGCACAGGCGCTGACCACGGCATAGTTGGGACCGCCGGCCCCGACGTGCATGGCGACGATGCCGGCCGCCATGTCCGCGATCATCATTGGCACCGCGAAGGGGCTGATCCGGCGCGGGCCCCGGGCCAGCAGCGTCGTCTGATTGCGCTCGATCTCCTCGATCCCGCCCGCGCCCGAGCTCAGCACCACCCCGACCGCGTCCGGGTCGAGCCGGGCGGGATCGACGCCGGCGTCGTCGAGCGCCATCCGCGCCGCCGCCAGGCCGTACTGGCAGTAGCGGGCCAGGTGTCGCGCCGCCTTGCGATCCATGAACCGCTCCGGCTCGAAGTCGCGCACCTGCGCCGCGATCCGGGTGGGAAGGTCGGCCGCGTCGAAGAGCGTGATCGGGCCGACGCCCGATCGGCCGGCGACCAGGTTGGCCCAGACGGTCTCGGTGTCGTTGCCGATCGGGGTGACGAACCCCAGCCCGGTGACGGCGACCGGGCGTGCGTCCGCGGTGGCCACCCCACCAGTCTGGGCGGCGGTGGAGCCGAAAGTGATCCGCCCGGCCGTAGGAATGTCGGGCCCAGTGGTTGGACCTCATGGCCTAATCCAATCCGCTCCGCCCGGCGCTCCCGAGGATCGATGGGCCCGGAGCACCCTTGGACTGGGCGTCCCAATCGGCTCGATCTCGCGGCTCCGAACGCGCCACCCCCTCCGCGCTGCCGGCCGCCTCGGCGACGGGCAGCGGGACGCCGCGGTCCGCGACGTCTCGCGGTGGTGCCAGCACCGGGGGTCGAACCCGGACGTCCTTGCGGACAACGGTTTTTGAGACCGCCGCGTCTGCCATTCCGCCATGCTGGCCGAATCGGGCCGGACATCGGTCCGGCCGCCGAGCAGGGCCGGACCCGACCTACGGGTGGGGCTCGTCCAGGTCGGGCAGGTCCATGCTGTTCACCATCTCCTGGAACACCCGCAGCCGCTCCTGCTCAGCCTCGCCCTCGGGCAGCACCGCCGCCTTCTCCAGCACCTCGCGGGCCACGTAGATGGGGGAGCCCAGGCGGACGGCCAGCGCGATCGCATCGCTGGGGCGGGCGTCGAGGTCGAGCGTGCGCCCCTCGACCCGCCCCACGATCCGGGCGAAGTAGACGTCGTTGTCGAGCGAGGTGACGACGATCCGGCTCACCTCCACGCGCAGCTGCTCGAACAGGCTCACCACCAGGTCGTGGGTGATCGGTCGGTCGGGGACGATGCCGGTGATCTTGATGGCGATGGCATTGGCCTCGGCGACTCCGATCCAGATCGGCAGGAAGCGCTCGGCCTCCCGCTCCTTCAGGATCACGACGTGCTGACCCGTCGGCATGTGCACCCGGATGCTGTCCACCGCCACCTCGACCAGGTCTACGGTGCTCACACCACTCCCAGAGCCGGGGCGGGGTGCTGAGGGCGGGAGCCCTGCCACCCTCGCCCCGGGATCTCCCCGGCAGACCGCGACGTCGGCGTCCATGATAGCGGCGCCTCCCCGGAGCCGCCCTCCCCGGAGCCCCGCTGTCGGGGCCCGCCGGATAATGCCGGCCATGTCGTCCCCGTCCGCGCCGGCGGCGCCGCCGCGGCTGCTCCTGATCGACGGGCACGCGCTCGCGTTCCGCGCCTACTATGCCCTCCCCGCGCTCAGCAACCGCAGGGGTGAGCTGATCAATGCCGTCTACGGATTCACTTCGATGCTGCTGCTCGGGCTCACCCAGGGCCTCGACCACGCGGTCGCCGCCTTCGATCCGCCCGGCGCCACGTTCCGGGACGAGATGCTGGCGACCTACAAGGCGCAGCGAGCCCCCACCCCGGAGGAGTTCCATCGCCAGATCCCGCTCTGCGAGCGGGTCCTGGCGGCGCTCCACATCCCGGTGGTGGTGGTACCGGGGTTCGAGGCCGACGACGTCATCGGCACCCTGAGCCTCCAGGCGGAGGCGGAGGGCTGCGATACGGTCATCCTCACCGCCGACCTCGACCTGGTCCAGCTGGTCACCGATCACACGGTCGTCCAGGCGAGCCGGAGGGGCGTCAGCGAGCCCTTCATCTACGACCGGGAGCGGGTGCGCGAGCGCTTCGGCTTCGAGCCCGCCCGCATCATCGACTACAAGGCGCTCCGCGGCGACCCCAGCGACAACATCCCGGGCGTCCCCGGGATCGGGGAGAAGACGGCCGCCGAGCTGGTGCAGCGGTACGGCGACCTCGAGTCCATCCTGGCCGCCGCGTCCGCCCTGCGGCCGGGGCGAGTCCGCACCGGTCTCGAAGCCCATGCCGAGCAGGCCCGGCTCGGCCTCCGGCTGGTCACCCTCGTCCGGGACGTGCCGGGGGTGACCCTCGACCTCGACGGCAGCCGGCTCGCCGACGCGGACCTGGGGGCGGCCCAGCGGGTGCTCCGGGAGCTGGACATGCCCAGCCTGGCGCGGCGGCTCGGCGCCGCCGCGCTCCCGACCGGCGAGTCGGAGGCGCCCACGTCCGGCCGGTCGGACGCCGCGAGCGCGGTCGTGGTCGAGAGCGCCGACGTCCAGCCGGAGATCGTCGAGGACGCCCTGGGGCTGGAGCGGATGCTCGCCGCGGTGCGGCGAGCGGGCGGCGCGGCGCTGCGGACCGTGGTGGTGGGACCGCCCCGCCACGGCCAGATCGTGGCCGCCGCCCTCGCCACCGACGCCCGCACCGCCTGGTTCTGCCCGCTCACTCCGTCCGGCGGCGCCGAGGGGCGCCATCTCGACGCACGCGCCAGCCAGCCGCTGCGCCAGCTGCTCGCCGACCCCAGGGTGGCGGTCTCGGGCTACCACCTCAAGCCCGACTGGCTCGCCTGGGACGCCCAGGGCACCCGTCTCGGTGGCCTCGACTTCGATTGCGTCCTGGCCTCCTACCTGGCGGACTCAAAGAGCCGGACCCCGCCGCTGCGAACCCTCGCCCGGGAGTACGCGCGCCTGGAGGTTCCGGACGACGGCACCGGGGCGTCCCCCGGGAGGCGCCGCCCCGGCGGCGACGACCTCAGCCCGGACGACCTCGCCCGCCTCCACGCCACCCTCGCCGCCGCCGCCTGTGCGGTCCGTCCCGGCCTGGAGCGGGCCCTCGACCAGGTCGCCGGCCGAGCGCTGCTGCACCGGCTCGAGGTGCCCCTGGTCCCGGTCCTGGGGGCGATGGAGGCGCTCGGGGTCCGGGTCGACCCCACCCCGCTGCGCCAGCTCGGCCAGGAGCTGCAGGGCCAGATCGCCGACCTGGAGGCCGCGGTCCACCGGCTGGCGGGCCGGCCGTTCCTGATCGGCTCCCCGCAGCAGCTGGCGACGGTGCTGTACGACGACCTCCAGCTGGCCAGCTCGCGCCGGACCAAGACCGGCCGCTCCACCGACGCCCCCGCGCTGGAGGCGCTCCGGAGCGAGCACCCGATCGTGTCCCAGGTGCTGGAGTGGCGTCAGCTGACCAAGCTGAAGAACACGTACGTGGACCAGCTGCCGGAGCTGGTGGACGGGCGCGACGGGCGCGTCCACACCAGCTTCAACCAGGCGGTCGCCGCCACCGGGCGGCTGTCGTCGAGCGACCCCAACCTGCAGAACATCCCGGTGCGGACCGAGGCGGGCCGGCGCATCCGGGCGGCCTTCCTGCCCGCCGATCCCGGGTGGCAGCTGCTCTCGGCGGACTACTCCCAGATCGAGCTCAGGGTGCTCGCCCACCTGAGCGAGGACCCGGCCCTGCTGGCGGCCTTCGCCCGCGGCGCCGACGTCCACGCCGAGACCGCGGCCAGCGTCTTCGGGGTCGCGCCCGACGCGGTCATCGCGGAGCAGCGCCGGATGGCGAAGGTCGTCAACTTCGGGATCCTCTACGGGCTCTCCACCTATGGGCTCTCCCGCGACCTGGGCATCCCCGCCGCCGCCGCCGAGGCCTTCATCCAGCGCTACTTCGAGACCTTCGCCGGCGTTCGCGCCTACCTCGCCCGGGTCCGGGTCGAGGCCCACGAGCAGGGCTACGTGACCACCATCCTCGGCCGCCGCCGCACCCTCCCCGACCTCCGGGCCGGGAGCCGACCGCTGCGCGAGGCGAGCGAGCGGATGGCGGTCAACATGCCCACCCAGGGGTCGGCCGCCGACATCATGAAGGAGGGGATGCTGCGGGCCCAGGCCCGGCTCGACCGCAGCGGCCTGCGCGCGCGCCTGATCCTGCAGGTGCATGACGAGCTGGTCTTCGAGGCGCCCCGCGACGAGCTGCCGGCGGTCGCCGCGCTGGCCCGCGACGCGATGGGCGGCGCCGCCGAGCTCCGGGTGCCCCTGGTGGTCGACTGCAAGGCGGGGCCCAACTGGGCGGACCTCGCCCCGCTGCGGGAGGACCGACCCCACCCCGGTGCCTGAGCTCCCCGAGGTCGAGACCATCGTCCGCGACCTCCGCCCCCGCCTCCGGGGAGACCGCGTGATCGCGGTCAGGCTCGGCCACCCCGGGGTCATCCGCCACCCCGACCCGATCGGGTTCGCCACCGGGCTGCAGGAGGCGCGGCTGGGCAGGCTCCGCCGGCGGGGCAAGTTCATGCTCCTCGGCGTGGACGGCCCCGCGCTGCCGGGGGGCTCCGCCCTGGTGATCCACCTCGGGATGAGCGGCACGCTCTGCCTCACCGGGGCCGGCGAGCCCGATCCCCGCCACCTCCACCTCGGCCTGCGCCTTCAGAGCGGCGGGGAGCTTCGGTTCGTCGACCCCCGCCGCTTCGGCCGGCTCCTTCTGGGCACCCCGGGTGAGCTGGAGCGATCGGGGCGGATCCCCCGCCTCGGCCGTGAGCCGCTGGGGCCCGACTTCACCGCCGAGTGGTGGTGCGCCACCCTGGGCCGCAGCCGGCGCTCGCTGAAGGCGGTGCTGCTCGACCAGGCGGTCGTCGCCGGGTGCGGCAACATCTACGCCGACGAGGCCTGCTTCCTGGCGAGGGTCCGGCCCCAGCGGCGCGCCCACCGGTGCCGCCTGGCCGAGCGCCGCGCCCTGCACCGAGCCCTCCCGATCGTTCTCCGCGCGGCGATCGCCGGCCGGGGAAGCTCGATCGCCTCCTACCGGGACGGCTTCGGCGCTCGGGGCGAGGCCCACGAGGCCCTCTTCGTCTATGGCCGGGCCGGCCTGCCCTGCGTGCGCTGCGGGGGGCGCCTGCGGCGGTCGGTGGTGGCCGGGCGGACGACCGTCTTCTGCCCCGGCTGCCAGCGATGAGCGGGATCGACGCCGGGTCTCGGCCCCTGGCCGCGACGCTCCTCTCCTTCGACGACGGCACCGACGGGCACCCCGCCCGGGGCGGCCAGGGGGTCGCGGTCGCGGGCCTGGCCCGCCATCTCCCGGGCGCCGGGATCGCCGTCACCGTCTGCAGCAGCCGTCGCGCCCCGGCCGGGCTGGGCCGGGCCCGGCACGGTCCGACCGGTCGTCCCGCCCTCGACTTCTCGGTCTGGCTGGCCCGCCGCATGGCGGAGCTGCAGCGACGAACCCGTCCCGACGTCTGGCACGCGCAGGGTGGCCCGGGTGGGGTGCTCCTGCCGCGACGGCCACCGGGGGCCCCCCTCGTCTACACGGCCAACCACACCTACCGCCAGGCGCACGGGTCGCGATGGGTGACCCGTCCCCTGGCCGCCCTGGAGGGACGGGGCTACCGCGCCGCGGCCCATGTCCTCGCGATCTCCCCGTCAACCGCCCTGGCGGTGGTGACCGACCACGGCGTGCGGCCGGAGCGGGTGTCGGTGCTGGCCCCCGGGATCGACACGGCCCGCTTCCGGCCCCCCGGTCCCGGCGACCCGCCGCGCGACCCCGCGACCCTCCTCTTCTGTGGACGGCTGGAACCCGTGAAGGGGCTGGCCCGGTTCTGCGGGCTGGTGGACGCGCTCGCCGCCGAGCGCCCCGACCTCACCGCCGTGGTGTGCGGGGACGGTCCGGAGCGGCCCCTGGCTACCGCGCTCGCCGGGCGCTGGCCGGGACGGGTCGCGGTCACCGGCCGCCTCGGCGATGAGGCGCTGGCGGCCCAGCAGCGGCGCGCCACGCTGTGCGTCATGCCGTCCGCGTACGAGGGCCTCGGCCTGGTGGCGCTGGAGGCGCTCGCCTCCGAGACCGGGGTGGTCGCCCACGATGTCCCGGGCCTTCGCGACCTCGCCCGGGCCGGGGTGGTGCTGGTGCCGCCGGACCAGCCTCGGGACCTCGCCGACGCGGTCCGCCGGCTCCTCGACGACCCCACCCGGCGCGTCGCCGCCGCCGCCCTTGGTCGCGCCCACGTGCTCGCCCACCACGGATGGCCCGACGCGGCCCGGGCCACCGCCCAGGTCTACCGGCGGGTGGCGGAGCGGGGGTGAACGGAGGGGCCCTCGCACCGGCCGGCCCCGGGCCGGGTCACCCGGCGGCGCCGTCCTCCCCGGAGGACCACGCCGCGTAGAGGCCGTCGAGGTCCTCCCGCAGCGCTCCGTGGCGGCGGCTGAGCTCGGCGGCCCGCGCGTGGTCCCGGTAGGTGGCGGGGTCGGCGAGCTGGGCCTCCAGCTCGCGCAGCACCGTCTCGGCAGCCCCGATCCGTCCCTCCAGCGCCCCCGCCGCCCGGCGCTCCCGGGCCGCCGCCTGCCGGCCACGGCGTCCGCCGCCGGGTGGCGCCGGTCCCGCATCCGGGGCCGTCGCCCGAGGGGGAGGGGGACTCGCGGGCCGAGCCGGAGCCGAGCCCGGGCGGCTCCCCACCGGCGCCGCGCGGGCGACCCGCGGCGGGCGCAGCTCCCCCTCGGCGATGGTCCAGGTCTGGGTGGCCACCGCGTCCACGAAGAAGCGGTCGTGGGAGACCAGGATGCAGGCGCCCTCGAAGCGCTGGAGCGCCGTCTCCAGCACCTCCATGGTGGGGATGTCGAGGTGGTTGGTGGGCTCGTCCAGCACCAGGCAGTTGGCATCGTCCAGGGCCAGCCGCGCCAGTGCCACCCGGGCGCGCTCGCCGCCCGACAGGCTGCCCACCGTCTGGTGGACCTCGTCGCCGGTGAAGAGGAAGGCGCCGAGCGCGGTCCGGGCCCGCTCCGGGCCCACCTCGGGGTGCTCCTGGAGCACCGACTCCAGGACCGTACGGTCGGGGTCGAGGTCGGCCAGGTCCTGGCGATACACCCGCAGGCGGGCCCGGGCGCCGAGGTGGATCGCCCCCGCCACGGGCGGCAGCAGCCCCACCAGGGTGTGAAGCAGGGTCGTCTTGCCGGCGCCGTTGGGCCCGATCACCGCCAGCCGCTCGCCGCGGCTGACCAGCCAGTCGGGGACCCGGACCAGCGGTCGGTCCCCCCGGCCAGCGACCAGCCCCTCGGCGCGCAGCACCACCCGCGCGCTGGGGGCTGCCTGCAGCTGGATCCGCATCCGCTCCGGGGTGGGTGGCTCCAGCACCCGCTCCAGCCGGTCCAGCTTGGTCTGGCGCCCGCGTGCCTCACGCGCCCGCTGGCCCGCCCGGTAGCGGCGGATAAACTCCTCCTGGTGGGCGATGTGAGCCTGCTGCGCCTCCCACTCCTTGAGCCAGCGCGCCCGCCGCTCCTCCCGCTGGCGAAGGTACGCGGTGTAGTCGCCCTCGTAGACGTGCGGTCGCCCGGCCTCGATCTCGAGCACCCGATTGCAGACGCGGTCGAGGAAGCGGCGGTCGTGGGACGCGATGCAGAGCGCCTCCCGGGTCCCCGCGAGGAAGCCCTCCAGCCACTCGATCGCCTCCAGGTCGAGATGGTTGGTGGGCTCGTCGAGGAGGAGCAGGTCGGCGTCCTGGAGCAGCAGCTTGGCCATCTCCAGGCGCCGCACCTGGCCCACGCTGAGCTGCCGCGGCGGCCGACCCTGCTCCGCCTCGGTGAGCCCGAGGCCGTGGAGCACCGCCCGGGCCCGCGCCTCCAGGTCGTAGCCGCCCAGCCCCTCGTAGGCGGCCTGCGCCTCCCCGTACCGGTTCAGGGCCCGGTCGGCGTCCGGTCCGGGGGTGCGGAGCCGCTCCTCCAGCCGGGTCATCTCCAGGCGCAGGGCGGAGAGGTCGGTCCGGCTCGCCATCGCCTCCGCCAGCACCGTGTCGGCGACCGGGGCGGGAGCCTCCTGGGGGAGGTAGGCGATGCGGAGCCGCCGCTGGCGCTCGATCGACCCCAATGCCGGCTCGGCCGCCCCGGCGAGACAGTCGAGCACGCTCGACTTGCCGGCGCCGTTGGCGCCCACCAGGGCGAGCCGGTCATCCGCCTCCAGGCGCAGGTCGAGACCGGTGAGAACGGTCGTCGCCCCGAAGGCGATCCCGACCTCGGAACAGACGAGCAGGGACATGCGGGTCTCCAGGGGCCGGCCGCCCGACCGGCCGGCCGCCCACCCAGTCTACGAAGCGCGCCGCCGCCGACCGGGTCGGGGGGCCTTTGGCATACTCGGCGGATGGCCACCGCCTCGACCCCGCAGCTCCGCCTCACCGCCCCGTTCGAGCCCACCGGCGATCAGCCGCAGGCGATCGAGCGGCTCGCCGGCGGCGTGGAGCGGGGCGACCGCCACCAGGTCCTGCTCGGAGTGACGGGCAGCGGCAAGACGTTCACGATCTCGAACGTCATCGCTCGATTCGGCCGGCCGACCCTGGTCCTCAGTCCCAACAAGACCCTCGCCGCCCAGCTCTGGGCGGAGTTCAAGGCCTTCTTCCCGGAGCACGCGGTGGAGTACTTCGTCTCCTACTACGACTACTACCAGCCGGAGGCCTACATCGCCCGCACCGACACCTACATCGAGAAGGACTCCTCCCGCAACGAGGAGATCGATCGGCTCCGCAACGGCGCCACCCGCTCGCTGCTCACCCGGCGCGACGTGATCGTGGTCGCCTCCATCTCCTGCATCTACGGGGTGGGCTCCCCGGAGGACTACCTGGGGGAGTCGATCACGCTCAGCCGCGGCGACAGCTGGCGCCGCGACATCGTCCTGCGCAAGCTGTCGGACCTCCAGTACCAGCGCAACGACGTCGACTTCGCCCGGTCCCGCTTCCGGGTGCGCGGCGACACCGTCGACATCCTGCCCGCCTCCGAGGAGATCGCCACCCGGATCGAGTTCTTCGGGGACACGGTCGAGCGCATCCGCGACTTCGACCCGCTCACGGGGGAGCTGCTCGGCGAGCGCGACGCCCTCACCATCTTTCCCGCCTCCCACTACGTCACGCCGCAGGATCGTCTCCAGCGCGCGCTGACCGCGATCGAGGATGAGCTGGAGGAGCGAGGTCAGGAGCTGGAGCGGGAGGGCAAGCTGCTGGAGGCCCAACGGCTCCGCCAGCGCACCCTCTTCGACCTGGAGATGCTGCGCGAGACCGGGAGCTGCGCTGGGGTGGAGAACTACTCGCGCCACCTCACCGGCCGCCAGCCCGGCGAGCGCCCCTTCACCCTGATGGACTTCCTCCCGACCGACGCCCTGGTGGTGGTCGACGAGTCGCACATCGCGGTGCCGCAGATCGGGGGCATGGTCGGCGGCGACCGCTCCCGCAAGCTGCCGCTGGTCGCCTACGGCTTCCGCCTCCCCTCCGCCCTCGACAACCGACCGCTCACCTTCGCCGAGTGGGAGCAGGCGACGGGCCAGCTCATCTATGTCTCGGCCACCCCCGGCCCCTACGAGCTGGAGCGCGCCACCCAGGTGGTGGAGCAGCTGATCCGCCCCACCGGCCTGCTCGACCCGGTGGTGCGGGTGGAGCCCACCCGGGGCCAGATCGACCACCTCCTGGGCCTGATCCGCGCCACCACCGCCCGGGGCGAGCGGACCCTGGTCACCACCCTCACCAAGCGGATGGCGGAGGACCTCACCGACTACCTGCGCGAGGCGGGGGTCCGCGTCCAGTACCTCCACTCCGACATCGACACCCTGGAGCGGGTGGAGATCCTCCGCGACCTCCGCCTCGGCGTCTACGATGCCCTGGTCGGGATCAACCTCCTGCGCGAGGGGCTGGACCTGCCCGAGGTCTCCAGCATCGCCATCCTCGACGCCGACAAGGAGGGGTACCTGCGCAGCGCCCGGTCGCTGATCCAGACCGTCGGCCGGGCGGCCCGCAACGTCAACGCCGAGGTGGTGATGTACGCCGATCGCATCTCCGACGCGATGCGGGCGGCGATCGACGAGACGGTGCGGCGGCGGGCGGCCCAGACCGCCTACAACCAGGCCCACGGGATCACCCCCAGCACCGTCGTCAAGGCGGTGCGCGAGGCGGAGGGGATGCGGGCGACCCGCAGGGAGGAGGCGGCGGCGTTCCAGGAGACCCAGGGGCTGCCGCCGGACGAGCTGCTGCGCCTCACCCGGGAGCTGGAGCGCGCCATGCACCGCGCCGCCGAGGGGCTGGAGTTCGAGCGGGCGGCCCAGCTGCGCGACCGGCTGGTGGCGATCCGCCGGGATCCTGCGGCGGCGGCGGCGGAGCCGACCGCGCGAGCCGCGCCCCGCCCGCCGCGGCGCCGCCGCGGCCCGTGACCACCTGGCCGGGACAGCCGTACCCGCTGGGCGCGACCTACGACGGACGGGGAACCAACTTCTCCCTCTTCGCCGAGCACGCCGACCAGGTCCGGCTCTGCCTCTTCGACGACGCCGGCCGCGAGACCGCGGTCGATCTCAGCGAGGTGACCGCCTTCTGCTGGCATGCCTACCTGCCCGGGGTGGGGCCGGGGCAGCGCTACGGCTACCGCGTGGATGGCCCCCACCGACCCCGCGACGGGCTCCGCTACAACCCCCACAAGCTCCTGATCGACCCCTACGCCCGGGCCATCGACGGGGACGTCCGCTGGGCCGAGGCGGTCCACGGCTACCCCTTCGACGCCCCCGACGCGGAGACGCTCCGCAACACCGAGGACAGCGCCGGCCTGGTGCCCCGCTCGGTGGTGGTCGACCCCGCCTTCGACTGGGGCAGCGACGGGCCCCTGCGCACTCCCTGGCACGAGACCGTGGTCTACGAGGCCCACGTCCGCGGCCTCACCATGCGTCACCCCGACGTCCCGCTCGAGCTCCGGGGGACCTACGCCGGCCTCGCCACCCCGGCGGTGATCGCTCACCTGGAGCGGCTCGGGATCACCGCCCTGGAGCTGCTCCCGGTGCACCACTTCGTGGACGACGGCCGGCTCGCCGCCCGCGGGCTCCGCAACTACTGGGGCTACAACTCGATCGGGTTCCTCGCCCCCCACGCCGCCTACAGCGCCGCCGGCCCGCGCGGACAGCAGGTGCCCGAGTTCAAGGCCATGGTCAAGGCCCTCCACGCCGCCGGGATCGAGGTGATTCTGGACGTGGTCTACAACCACACCGGCGAGGGCAGCGAGCGGGGCCCGACCCTCTGCTTCCGGGGCATCGACAACGAGGCCTACTACCGGCTCGACCCCGCCGACCCGCGCCGCTACATCGACTACACCGGTACCGGCAACACCATGAACATGCGCCATCCCCACGTGCTCCAGCTGATCATGGACAGCCTCCGCTACTGGGTCCTGGAGATGCACGTCGACGGCTTCCGCTTCGACCTCGCCGCCACCCTGGCCCGCGAGCTCCACGACGTCGACCGTCTCTCGGCGTTCTTCGACCTGATCCAGCAGGACCCGGTGGTGAGCCAGGTCAAGCTGATCGCCGAGCCCTGGGACGTCGGCGAGGGCGGTTATCAGGTGGGCAACTTCCCCCCCCTCTGGTCGGAGTGGAACGGTCGCTACCGGGACACCGTCCGCGACTACTGGCGGGGGGCGGAGCGGGGCGTCGCCGAGTTCGCCTACCGATTCACGGGCAGCTCCGACCTCTACGCGTCCAACGGCCGGCGCCCGTACGCCTCGATCAACTTCATCACCTGCCACGACGGCTTCACCCTCCGCGACCTGGTCAGCTACGAGCACAAGCACAACCAGGCCAACGGCGAGGACAATCGCGACGGCGCCGACGACAACCGGTCCTGGAACTGCGGCGCCGAGGGGCCCACCGACGATCCCGCGGTCAGCGCCCTGCGACGGCGCCAGTCGCGCAACATGCTCGCCACCCTGCTGCTCTCCCAGGGGGTTCCGATGATCCTCGGCGGCGACGAGATGGGGCGGACCCAGGCCGGCAACAACAACGCCTACTGCCAGGACACGGCGCTCTCCTGGTTCGAGTGGGAGCTGGACGACGAGGCCCGCCGGCTGCTGGACTTCACCGCCCACCTGGTGGGCCTGCGCCAGCGCCATCCGGTCCTGCACCGGCGCAAGTGGTTCGAGGGGCGCCCGCTGCACGGCTCCGGGGTCTCCGACATCGGCTGGTTCACCCCCAGCGGGGAGGAGATGACCGACGACGAGTGGGGCCAGGGCTTCGTCAAGTCGATCGGCGTCTTCCTCAACGGCGACCAGATCCCGAGCCCGGGGCGCAGGGGCGAGCGGGTCACCGACGACAGCTTCTTCGTCCTCCTCAACGCCCACCACGAGCCGGTGCCGTTCCGGCTCCCCCAGGGGCGCTGGGGCCAGCGGTGGGTGGGGATCCTCGACACCGCGGCGGGGGACCCGCTGGCGGAGGGCCCGCCGCGGCGGGCCGGCGAACTGGTCGGCGTCGAGGGGCGCTCGCTTCAGCTCCTCCGGCGCGCCGACTGACGCCGCCCGGGGCGGCCGCGGCCCGATGGCCGCCTCGTCCGGGCGCGCGGCGCGGCGCGGGCGAGTAGACTTCCCCCCCAACGATCGGCTGGCCATAGGCGCGGTCGGGGCCCGGCCCGGCCAGCTCTCGACGTCGATGTGCAGAGGAGGACCCCGTCGTGATCGATCTCACTCCCGAGGCCGCGAGACCACTGCGCGCGCCCCGCTGGCGCCGGCGGGCGCTCGCGGCCATTCTGCCGCTGGTGCTGGTGGCGGCCGGCGCGGGCAGCGCCGCCGCCACCGCCCGGCCGCACGCCGCCACCGGCACCGTCACCTACGCCCTCCCCGCCGGCAACACCCCCAACTACATCTTCCCGCTGACCCCGGCGGCGGACTCCAGCGTCCTCAACCTCACCTACTTCCAGCCGATGCTCTACCAGACGCTCTACTACTACCAGACCGGCAGCCAGATCAAGGTCAACCCCGCGCTCAGCCTCGCCGACCCGCCCCAGTTCTCGGTCCGGGGCGGCCACACCGTCGTCACCATCACGCTGAAGTCGCTCAACTGGTCGGACGGGCAGCCGATCACCTCCCGGGACGTCCAGTTCTGGATGAACCTGGTCAAGGCCAACGTGGGCGACTGGTACGCGGAGGTGCCGGGCGCCTTCCCCTACAACGTGGTCGGGCAGGACTACCTCAACGCCCACACCTTCAGCCTCACCTTCAACGGGGTCTACAACGACTACTGGCTCCTCTACAACGAGCTCCTGCAGGTGACCCCGATCCCCCAGCACGCCTGGGATCGGACCTCGGCCGGAGGCGCGGTCGGAAACTACGACCAGACGCCGGCGGGGGCGCGAGCGGTCTACAAGTACCTCAACGGCCAGTCGCAGAAGCTCGCCACCTACGCCACCAGCCCGCTCTGGAAGGTGGTGGACGGGCCCTGGCACCTGTCCTCCTTCGACGCCAGCACCGGCTTCACGGTCTTCTCCCGAAACTCGGCGTATCGCGGGCCCGGCCCGAGCCCCCGCATCGGCACCCTGGAGCTGGTGCCCTTCACCGGCGACACCGCCGAGTTCGACGCCCTGCGCTCGGGAGCGGTCGACTACGGCTACCTGCCCATCCAGGACATCAGCCAGCGGCAGGCGCTGGAGCGCGCCGGCTATCGGATCGCGCCCGAGATCGGCTGGGCCACGACCTTCATGCCCCTCAACTACACCAACACCCTGGGGGCGGCGCCGATCCTGAAGCAGCTGTACGTGCGCCAGGCGATGCAGCATCTCATCGACCAACCGGCCTACGTCCGTGACATCTTCAAGGGCTTCGCCACCGCCTGCTACGGCCCCGTCCCCTGCGCACCCGCGACCCAATTCCTGAACCGCGCCGAGCTGGACGCTGCCTACCCCTACGACCCGGCCGCCGCGGTCCGCCTCCTCAGCGACCACGGCTGGGCGGTCCATCCCAATGGGACCTCCACCTGCCGGCATCCCGGAGCCGGTCCCGCCGACTGCGGGGCCGGGATCAAGGCGGGGGCCCAGCTCAGCTTCACCCTCCTGTACGACAGCGGCTACCTGGCCCTGGAGCAGGAGATGGAGGCGCTGCGGTCGTCCTTTCTGGCCGCGGGGATCCAGCTCCAGCTCTCGACCCAGACCTTCGACTCGGTGATCTCGGTGGTCGACCCCTGCGTCAAGACCAACGCGCCCACCTGTCACTGGGAGATCGGCAACTGGCAGAATCCCGACGCCTGGACCTACTCCCCGTATCCCAGCGGGGGCCAGATCCTCCGCTGCGGGTCGGTCAACAACGCCGGCGGCTACTGCAACGCCACCGCCAGCGCGCTGATCGCGGCGACCCACAAGGCGAACGGGATTGCGCCGATGTACCAGTACCAGGCATTCATGGAAAAGCAGCTGCCCGACCTCTGGCTGCCCTCGCCGGACGCCCAGCTGAGCGTCATCAAAGACACCCTGAAGGGCGTGGTCCAGGGACCGCTCCTGTACCTCAACACCCAGTACTGGTCGCTCGGCACATAGCCGAGCGCGATCCCGGGGACGGCCCCGGGACCGGCCCGGGGCGGGGGCCGCGGCCCCCGCCCCGATCGGGGCGCGGCGTCAGTCCCCCGGGATCGGCGCCAGCCCGGATCGCAGCAGCGCGCCGTTGAGGTCGGCGAGCCCCTCGGCGCAGAGCCGGTCGAGGTCGCCCAGCGCGGCGTCGGCCCGGCCCCGCAGCTCGCTGAAGACCGCCTCCACCTGACGGGTGGGGGCGGTGTCGGCGCTGGCGACGACGTCGGGGAGCACCGCCAGCTTGTAATCGAGCCCGACCGGGTGCTCCATGCTCTCGATCTCGTGCTGCATCCGGGGCTGGGTGAGCCGCCCCTCGATCGCGGCGGCGGCCTCCATGATCCCCTCGATCCGCGCCCGCGCGTCGCTCGGCAGGGCCGCGCGCCCGGTCCAGCCCTCGGCGGCGCGCCGCAGCCGCTGGATCCGGGCGAGGCCGTGGTTGAGCCGGCCCTGGGTCGCCTGGATCGCCTGGAGCAGCTCCGCCTGGCGGACCAGGTCGGAGTCGGTGGCACGGGTGGTGGGGTCCTTGCGGACCTCGGTGGTGGCTCTCACGGTGTGGTCGCCGGCGCGGAGCTCGACCTGATAGCTCCCCGGCGCGACCAGGGGGCCCTCCTCCATCGAGAAGCGGTCATCCTCGTCGGGGTGCTCCTTGCGCAGCCCCGGGCTCTCCAGATGCACCCCCGCCCGACGCAGGTTCCAGGTGAAGGCGTGCCCGCCCTCGCCCGCCGGCAGCAGCCGGCAGCGATCGCGCTCGCAGTCGGGCACCGTCCCCGGCTCGGGTCGCACCCCCTGGAAGCGGGCCACCTCGCCTCCCCCGGGATCCCGCACCGTCAGCGTCAGGGCCTCGGCCGGGACCGCCTCCCGGAGCCAGTACCGGACGGTGCACCCGCTGGGCGGGTTGGCGCCCGCGCCCAGGACCACGACATCGTGACCGCCGTCGGGACGGCGCACCGTCTCGTACGCCCCGACGCTGCCGAGGAAGTGGAGGCCGGGCTCGACCCCGGACCCGCCCGCCGGCGCCGGGTACCGATGCACCACCTCCGGCACCACCAGGGTGACCGGGGCCTGGGCCGAGTCGTCGGTCCAGCGGCGCAGCGGGGTGACGTCGTCGAGGATCCAGAACCCGCGCCCGTGGCTGGCCGCGACCAGGTCGCCGCCCTTCACGGCGAGGTCGTAGATCGGCACCGCGGGCAGGTTCAGCCGGAGCGGCCGCCACTGGTCGCCGTCGTCGAGCGAGACGAAGGGCCCCCTCTCGGTGCCGCAGTAGAGGAGGCCCGGCCGCTCGGGGTCGGCACGGATCACCCGGCAGAAGTCCTCCCCGCCGATCCCGGCGGTGATCCGGGTCCAGCTGCGACCGCCGTCACGGCTCCGGAAGAGGTAGGGCTGGCGGTCCTGGAGCCGGTACCGGGTGGCGGCGACGTAGACGGTCTCGACGTCGTGGGGGGACGGCTCCACCGTGACCACCCACGCCCACTCGGGCAGCGCCTCCGGGGTGACGTCCGCCCAGCCGCCCCCGCCGTCGCGGGAGACCTGCACCCGGCCGTCGTCGGTTCCCACCCAGAGCAGGCCCGCCCGCAGTGGGGACTCGGCCAGGCTGGCGATCGTGCAGTAGACCTCGGCGCCGGAGGTGTCCAGGGTGATCGGGCCGCCCGAGGCGCGCAGCTTGGTGGGGTCGTTGCGGGTGAGGTCGGGGCTGATCGCCTCCCAGCTCTGGCCCTCATCGCGGGAGCGGAAGACCCGCTCGCCGGCGGTGTAGAGGACGCCGGGGTCATGGGGGGAGAGGCCCACCGGGAAGGTCCAGGGGAACCGGTGGCGCCACCCGCTGGGGTCCTCGCCGTAGCCGGACTCGGGCCAGACCGTGATCTTCTGGGAGCGCCCGGTGCGGTGGTCGTGGCGGAGCAGGGGCCCGCCGCCTCCCCCCGAGCTCCCCACCGCGCCGCAGTAGACGATGTCGTCGTCGCGGGGGTCGACGGCGATGTACCCGCTCTCGGCGTGGCCGACCACCTCGCACGCCTCCCACAGGATCGCGCCCTCGCGGCTCCGGCTCGGCACCCGGATCGCGGAGTTGTCCTGCTGGGTGCCGTAGACGCGGTAGGGGAAGTGGTCGTCGACGGCGCAGTGGTAGAACTGGCCGGTCGGCTGGTTGTAGACGGTGGTGAAGCTGGCGCCGCCGTTCAGCGACACGCAGGCGCCGCCGTCGTTACCCTCGATCATCCGGCGCGGGTCCGCGGGGTCGATCCAGAGGTCGTGGTTGTCGCCGTGCGGGGTCTCGATCCGGGACCAGACGCGGCCGCCGTCGATGGACCGCCAGAGGTCGTAGTCGAGCCCGTAGAGGGTGTCGGGGTCCTGGGGGTCAGGGACCAGGTGGCAGTAGTACCAGGGCCGTCCGAGCAGCCCCTTCTCGGTGGAGACGCGCTCCCAGGTGTCGCCGCCGTCCTCGCTCCGGTGGAGGCCGCCCTGCCCTTCCCCGGCCTCGATCACGGCGAAGACCCGCTGCGGCCGGCCGGGGGCGGCGCACACCCCCATCCGCCCGATCAGGCTGGTCGGGAGCCCGGGCCGGCGGGTCAGCTCCTCCCAGTGGTCGCCTCCGTCGCGGGAGCGATGGAGGCTGCTCTGGGGGCCGCCCGACTCCAGCCCCCAGGGACGGCGGATCGCCTCCCAGAGGGCGGCGTAGAGGACCCGTGGGTTGCCGGGGTCGAGCCAGAGATCGCAAGCGCCCGCCTGCTCGTGGCGGAAGAGGACCTGCTCCCAGCGGCGCCCGCCGTCGGTGGAGCGGTAGACGCCCCGGTCCGGCCCGGGCCCGAAGATGTCGCCCAGGGCGGCGACGTAGACCACGTCCGGGTCGACCGGGCTCACCCGGACCCGGGCGATGTGGCGGGTGGCCGCGAGCCCGAGGTGGGACCAGCTGCGGCCGGCGTCGGTGGAGCGGTAGACGCCGTCGCCGGCGATGACGTCGTTGCGAACGCAGGCCTCCCCGGTCCCGGCGTAGATGACGTTGGGGTCGGACGTCGCCACCGCCAGGGCGCCCACCGCCCCGCTGCCGAACGCGGCGTCGCTGACGTTGCGCCAGGTGGTGCCGGCGTCGTCCGTCTTCCAGACCCCGCCCCCGCAGGCGCCGAAGTAGAACGTGGCCCGGTCCCGCGGGTCGCCGGCGACCGCCACCACCCGTCCGCCCCGCGAGGGGCCGATGGAGCGCCAGTGGAGGGCGCCGGCCCAGCTCGGTCCGTCGGTCATGCCCGCCACCTCCCAGCCGCCGGCCGACGCCTGCCCACCGCCACCGACGTCCCCGGGCCCGGCACCCTCCGGGGGATGGCGCCGGCTCAGTCTACCGGCGATCGGCGGGCCGCCCGCCCACCCCGACCCCGGCCGAGCCCCCCGAGCCGGGCGGTATGCTCGGCCGCGATGGCTCCCTCCCGGGCGCGCCTGCGTCCCCCGCGGCTCGCCCCGGGGATGCGGCTCGGCCTGGTCTCGCCGAGCAGCCCCACCCTGGAACCCTCCAGCACCGCCCGGGGGGTGCGGGAGCTGGAGCGTCTGGGCTTCGCCACCGAGCCGGCGCCCCACGCGACCGAGGCCTACGGCTACCTCGCCGGCCACGACCGCGAGCGGGCCGACGACCTCCTCACCATGCTGGAGCGCTCCGACATCGACGGGGTGGTCTGCCTCCGCGGCGGCTGCGGCGCCCTCCGCACGGCGATGGCGATCGACCGGGAGCGGCTCCGGCGGATCCGGGACCGCCCGCCCAAGGTCTTCGTCGGCTACTCGGACATCACCGTGATCCACGGGCTGATCGAACGCACCCTGGGGTGGGGCACCTTCTACGGGCCGATGGTGGTCTCCTGGGCCCGGGCCACTGACTACCTGCGCACGGGCTGGCGGCGGGCCGTCATGGAGGCCCTCCCATTCGCGATCGATCCGGATCCCGACGACCCGTACGTGGAGACGCTGGTCCCCGGGATCGCCGAGGGTGAGCTCGCCGGGGGGTGCCTCACCCTGCTGGCGGCGCTGGTGGGCACCCCCTGGGAGCCCGAGCTGCGCGGGCGGATCGTGTTCTTCGAGGACGTCGAGGAGGACCCCTACCGGATCGAGCGGCTGCTCAGCCAGCTCCTCGCCGCCGGTCGGCTGGACGGGTGCGCCGGCATCGTCATCGGGGAGCACGCCGACTGCGGGCCCCGCCACCCGGGTCCGACGCTCGGACTGGAGCAGGTCTTCCGGGACCTGCTCCTGCCGCTCGGCGTCCCCACCCTCTACCACCTGCCGGTGGGCCACGGCCGCCATCTCGCCACCCTGCCGCTGGGGGTGCCGGCCCGGCTCGACGCCGGCGCGGGCACCCTCTCCGTGCTGGAGAGCGCGGTCGTCTGAGCCG
>DAHUZL010000029.1 GCA_027306655.1 Candidatus Dormiibacterota bacterium | reverse complement strand
GCTGGCTCATCCGACTGCGCTCCCTCCCACCCCGCGGCCACCCACTCACGGCCCAACCGCCCGCCGGAGCTGGAGCAGGGACGGACGGACGATGACCAGGTAGGGGCCCGCCCAGGGGACACGGAGCCCGGGGCCGGTCGCCCACGCGAGCAGGTCTCTCGGGTAGTGGGGGCCGTCGGTCGGGAACTGGTCCCGGAGGGTGGGATGCTCCTCCACCAGCGTGGAGAGGACGGTCCAGGCCGTCAGCCTCAGGCTGTCCGCCGGCGTCCGCGCCACGATCGCGCGAGGCCGCGGCAGGAGCCGGCCGGGGAAGCCCCCGGGCTCCACCCCGACCTCCCGGTAGCGGCGCGCCGACGCCCCGGCGAAGAGGCTCAGGTGGTGGGCTGCCAGGAACGCGACGTCGGCCCGAATCAGCGACGGGGCCGGGTAGACATACGCCTTCCTCAGCACATCGGGAACGTGGCGGAAGTTCGCCACGATCTCGGCCGCCTCCAGGCGGCGTGCCCGGGTGGTGGTGCCCAGCGGCAGACCCGCCCGGTACGCCAGCCCCATCTGCGCCGCCGTGAAGCAGACGAGCGCTGCCAGCCCCCCCGCGAGCACGACCGACGACCGCCGCGTCCGCCGCCGGAAGGCCGCCAGCCCGAGCCAGATCCCCACCGGCCAGAGCAGGTCGTAGGTGGTGTAGCGGGAGGCGGCCGCCTGGGCCACCCCGAGACCGAGGCGCCCCACCACCAGCGCGGCGTCGAAGAGGGCGGCGAAGAGGAAGAGGGCGACCGCGACCAGGAGGTCGGGTTGGCGGCGGCCGACGCGCGCCCACCCCAGGGTGACCGCCGCCGCCGCCGCCAGGACGATCGCCCCGACCACCCCGGTGGCCACGGTCTGGGCGGGCGGAACCTTGCCGACCAGGAGGTAGAGGCCGGGGACGAACCCGCCGATGGCGACCAGCAGGTAGTCGAGGGCCATCACCGGGTGCTCGACCCCGTAGCTCAGCGGGCGCCCGCCGGCGGTGCCGGCGTGATAGCCGGCGAAGTACAGGGCGGTGGTGGCGAGCCCCGCTCCCAGCCACCACCACCGGTACCGGCGCTCGACGCCCCGCGCGCTCAGCATCACCAGCCCGCACGGCCAGAGGAAGAGGCCCTGCAGCGACGACAGCGAGGCCACCAGGGCACAGACGGCGGCGGCGGCGAGATGGCGGCGGCGCGGGGGGCGCACCAGCAGGGTCAGCATCAGGAAGAGCGCCAGCAGGATGAGGTACCAGGCGATCTGGAATCCCCACAGGATGTTCTCGAACTGCACCCAGCTCAGCAGCAGCGCACCCGGCGGCACCATCCACCACCAGGAGCGCCCCCCACTCCTCGCATACACCGCCAGCAGCAGGCCGATGGCGACGAAAAGGAACGCCGATCCGAGCCACATCTCGACCCGGGTGTCGAAGTGGGTGGGGCCGGCCAGCGCCAGCACCAGCAGCCGGGGCACCAGCATCCGGTTCTCGTTGTGCGGCGCCCACAACGCCGCCAGGGTGAGGCGGCCGGCCCCGGCCCGGCGCAGGAGGTCCACCGTGGTCCATTCGTCCTCGAACGGCACGTTGACCGAGAACCGCCCCAGGAACCACAGGTAGGCGGCGGCCGGGAGGGCGAGGCTGGCCAGGGGCAGCCAGCGCCAGTTCAACGGCTCCGAGCGCCCGGGCCGCACGGTCAGAGGGTGCCCCGGTCGACCTCGCGGGTGACCCAGGGGATCACCTCGTCGAGCATGGTCTCCAGGGAGGTGTCGGCGGTGAAGCCGAGCACCCGGCGCGCCTTGAGGGTGGCCGGGACGCGGCGCTGGACGTCGTGGACGAAGGGGGGGTCGGCCACCCAGCGCAGCGGCTCGGATGCCCCCCGGATCCGCTCCCAGATCAGGGTCGCCAGCTCGAGCACGGTGGTGGCGCGGTCGGTGGAGAGGTTGAAGTCCTCCTGCCACGCCCCCTCGTGTTCCAGGCTCTGGCAGATCCCCCGGGCCAGGTCGGCGCCGTAGGTGTAGTGGCGGACCTGGGTCCCGTCCCCGAGGAGGTGGAGCGGGTCCTGGCCCTTCACCACCTTCTGGACCAGGTCCGGGACCACGTGGCTCATCGCCAGCCGGACGTTGCCGCTCATCACCTGGACATCCCCCCGCGCCCGCCCCTCCCCGGTCCCGACGCAGTTGAAGGGACGCAGGATGGTGTACGGAAGCCCGTGCTGCTGGTGGGCCGCCCGCACCAGCACCTCGCCGGCCAGCTTCTGGAAGCCGTACGACGACCGCGGCGGCGGGATCGTGAGCTCCTGTCCCTCCGCCGACGGCCAGTCGGTCGCCGACTCGTAGACCATCGACGAGCTGAGGTAGGTCAGCTTGCGCAGCCGTCCCCGGCGGTGGGCGGCGATGGCGGCGTCGCAGGTGGCGGCCAGGATCCGCTCGTTGGCGGCGAAGAGGTCGTACGCGTGAGCGTGGAAGTAGGAAATCCCCCCGATCATCGCCGCCCCCGCGACCAGGTGGTCGCAGTCGGCGAGGCACTCCTCCACCCGCTCCGGGTCGCGCGCGTCGCCGACCACCAGGCGGTAGCGCGGGTGGTCGTCGTGGGCCCGGACCACCGGCCCGTACTTGGAGAGGTCGTCGAGGCCGACCACGGTGTGGCCCTGGCGCAGTAGCTCGGCCACCACGTAGCCGCCGATGAACCCGCTCGCCCCCGTCACCAGGACCGTCCGGGACGGGCGCCCCTCGGCGCCCTCCGCCGCCGCTGCCGCCCCGCTCATCGGGCCCTCACCCGGGGGGCCGCGCGGGTGCGGCCACGCGCTCGTCGGCCGCCGGGATCGACGACGCCATCGGCACCGGCCGCAGCCGCCGCCAGAGGCTGCGGATGGGGTCGAACTCCCGGTCAGCGAGCCGCTCCTTGAGGGGGATGATGGCGTTGTCGGTGATCCTGATGTGCTCGGGACAGACCTCGGTGCAGCATTTGGTGATGTTGCACAGCCCTACCCCCGCCTCCGCCCGGAGCTGCGCCAGGCGGTCGGCCGTGTCCTTGGGATGGAGCTCGAGCGAGGCGATCCGCACCAGCTGACGCGGGCCGAAGAAGCGGTCCTGGCCGCGGTGCTCGCGCAGCACGTGGCAGACGTCCTGGCAGAGGAAGCACTCGATGCAGCGGCGGTACTCCTCCACCCGAGTGATGTCGGGCTCGGCGATGACGAAGGGGGCCCGCTCGCCCGGGGCGGGCGTGAAGGGCTGGATCCGCCGGTTGACCTCGTAGTTCCAGCTGACGTCGGTGACGAGGTCGCGGATGATGGGGAACGTCTGCATCGGCTGCACCACCACCACCCGGTCCTGGGGGCGCGTCACCGCGTCCACCCGGGTGGTGCAGAGGAGGGCGGGCCGGCCGTTCACCTCGGCCGAGCAGGAGCCGCACTTGCCCGCCTTGCAGTTCCACCGGCAGGCAAGGTCCGCCGCCCGGTGGGCCTGGATCCAGTGCACCGCGTCGAGGACGACCATCCCCTCCTGAACCGGCACCTCGTAGTCGACAAACGCGCCGCCGGCGGCGTCCCCGCGCCACACCCGCAGGGTCGCGGTGCGGTCGGTGACGCCGTCGTCATAGGCGATCCGCAGGCTCTGGTCCTCCGCGTCCGCGGCGGCCGGCGAGGGCGGGGCCGGCGGGCCGTTGGTCCTTGTCATCGCCCTCCCCACCCAGCGCCCGTCCGCCCCACCCGCTGACGGGCGTCGGCGGCGTCGGCGAGATCGGTCGCGGCCACTCGGGTCTCGCCCGCGGTGAGCAGCGCCAGGTCGTCCGGCATCGGCGGGATGGGCACCGGGCGCACCCCCATCTCGCCGCCGGCGGCGAGGTGGGCCGCGAAGTTGACCCGGCCCAGCTCCGGGTCGCGCTCGGGGAAGTCGAGCCGCCACTGCGACCCGCGGCTCTCCCGCCGCTCCAGGCCGGAGCGGACGATGGCCTCGCTGATGGTCAGCATGAAGCGCAGATCGCGGGCGGTGCTGAGGCCCGGATTGTAGGCGGGGGCCCCGGGGACCGCCATCCGCTGGGCCCGCTCGGTCAGCTCCAGGACGCGGGCGAGCGTCTCCCGCAGCGAGGACTCGGTGCGCGCGATCGCCGCCCCCGACTGCATCGCCTCCTGGAGCTCGCGGTGGAGCGCAAACGGGTTCTCGCCGTGGGCGCGCTCCAGGGGCTCGCGCAAGAGCCGCCACTCGGCCTCCGCCTGGAGTCGGTGCGGGGCGGGGGTCCGGGCCAGCTCACGGGCGGCGGCGGCCGCGGCCTCGCCGGCGCGCCGGCCGAACACCAGGATGTCGCCGAGGGAGTTGCCGCCGAGGCGGTTGGCGCCGTGGAGGCCGGCGGCCACCTCACCGGCCGCGAACAGCCCGGGCACGGTGGTCTGGCCGGTGGCGGCCTCGACGGTGACGCCGCCCATCGTGTAGTGGATCGTCGGCGCCACCTCCATCGGCTCCTTGGTGATGTCGACCCCGGCCAGGCTGGCGAACTGGTCCACCATCGACGGCAGCGCCCGCCGGATCGCCTGGGGCCCGCGGTGGGTGATGTCGAGGAAGGCCCCGCCGTGGGGCGAGCCGCGCCCGGCCTGCACCTCCTTGAAGATGGAGCGGGCGACCACGTCGCGCGATGACAGCTCCTTCTTGATGTGGTCGTAGCGCTCCATGAAGCGCTCGCCCTCGCGGTTGCGGAGCAGGCCGCCCTCACCGCGGACGGCTTCGGTGACCAGGATCCCGCGCGCCCCCGGGGGCCAGATCATGCCGGTCGGGTGGAACTGGACGAACTCCATGTCCTTGAGCTCGGCGCCCAGCTGGTAGGCCATCGCCGCCCCGTCGCCGGTGCCCTCCCACGAATTGGAGGTGATCCGGTACATCCGCCCCCAGCCGCCGGTGGCCAGGACCACGCTGCGGGCGCGGATCAGGACCAGCTCGCCGCTGTCGCGGCGGTAGCCGCAGGCCCCCGCCACCCGGCCGCGATCCTCGAGGAGCCGAGTGAGGGTCGTCTCCATGTGCACGGTGACCCCGTCCGTGTGGACCAGGCGGTCCTGGCAGGTGCGGATCAGCTCCAGGCCGGTGCGGTCGCCGATGTGGGCGAGCCGGCGCCAGGAGTGGGCTCCGAACGCCCGCTGGCTGATCAGGCCGTGCGCGGTGCGGGAGAAGACCCCGCCCCACTGCTCCAGCTCGACCACGCGGTCGATCACCTCGTGGCTGAACAGCTCCACCATCCGCCAGTCGTTGATCATCGCGCCCCCGCGCATGGTGTCGCCGAAATGGATCTCCCAGGAGTCCTCGGCGTCGACGTTGGCGAGGGCGGCGGCGATCCCGCCCTCGGCCATCACCGTGTGGGCCTTGCCCAGGAGCGACTTGCAGGCGACCGCCACCCGGCAGCCGGCCTCGGCGGCGGCGATGGCGGCGCGCAGCCCGGCCCCGCCGGCGCCGATGACGAGGACGTCGGTCTCGATCTCCTCGCTCATCGACGTCCCCAGGCCCCGTCTAGAAGCCGAGGTGGGGGTCGTGGACGACCCCGTACTGGAGGAGATGGATGTAGAGGTCGGTGAGGATCACCGTGGTGAGGCTGATCCAGGCCCAGGTGCTGTGGCGCAGGTTGAGCCAGCTGGTGAGCCGCCACAGCTGGAATCGCGGCCGGCCGGCGAACGCGCAGGAGAAGCAGTCCAGGCCGCCGCCGATGAGGTGGCGGAGCGAGTGGCAGGAGAACGTGTAGAGGCCGAGGGCGACGGTGTTGACGAGGATCAGCGCGGTGCCGAGCCCGATCCCGATATGCCCGTGGTAGCTGAACGCGGTGACGGTGTCGATCACGAAGATCACGACGAAGGCGATCGCCAGGTAGAGGAAGAGCCGGTGCAGGTTGGCGAGCACGAAGGGCAGCCGGGTCTCGCCGCGGTAGCGCCGGCCCCGGCCGGTCGGCGACAGCCGGGCCGCCAGCCGGGGCTCGCGGATGGCGCAGGCGGGCGGGTCCTGGAAGAAGGCGCGGTAGTACGCCTTGCGGTAGTAGTAGCAGGTGGCGCGGAAGCCGAGCGGGATCCAGAAGATGAGCAGGGCCGGCGACACCGGGATCCGACCCGCCGCGATCAGCGGCGAGTAGAAGGGGGAGAGGTACTGGTGGTAGCTGTCGCGCTGGAAGAAGACGATGGTCCAGAAGCTGTAGGCGCCGAAGAGGCTGAGCCAGAGGGCGACGTTGGTCGGGTAGACCCACCAGCGGTCGCGCCGGTGGAGCGCGCCCGGACCGGCGGGGACCGCACGTCCGGGTGCCGCCATCAGCCCGCCATCACCTGGAGCAGCTCGCGGGCGGCGTCGGCGGAGCGAAGGAAGGCCGCCCGCTCCTCGGGCGTGAGCTCGACCTCGAGCACCTCCAGCACGCCCGCGGCACCGAGCTTGACCGGAACGCCCATCACCACCCCGGTGAGCCCGTACTCCCCCTCCAGCATCACCGCCGCCGGCAGCACCACCCGACGGTCGAGCAGGATCGCCTCCACCATCTGCGCCGCCGCCGCGGAGGGGGCGTAGTAGGCGCTCCCGGTCCGGAGCAGGCGGACCACCTCGGCACCGCCGTCGCGAGTGCGGGCGACGATGGCGGCCAGCCGGTCCGCGGGCAGCAGCCTCGCCACCGGGACGCCCGCCACCGTTGTCATCCCGGTGAGCGGCACCATGGTGTCGCCGTGGCCGCCGAGGACGTGAGCCTGGACGTTGCCCACCGAGACCCCGAGCGCCTCCGCCAGGAAGCTGCGGAAGCGGGCGGTGTCGAGGACGCCCGCCATCCCCACCACCCGCCGCCGCGGCCAGCCGCTCTCCTGGAGGGCCAGCTGGGTCATGGCGTCGAGCGGGTTGGTGACGACGACCAGGATCGCCTCGGGAGCGCGCACCACCACCTGGCGCGTGACCTCGGCGACGATCCGGGCGTTGGCCTGGACCAGGTCGTCGCGGCTCATCCCGGGCGTGCGGGCCCGCCCCGAGGTGATCACCACCACCTGCGCCCCCTCGATGATGGCGTAATCGGTGCCGCCCACCACCCGGGTGTCGTAGCCGAGGATCGGCCCCGCCTCCTGGAGGTCCAGCGCCTTGCCCTCGGCGAGGCCCTCGACCACATCGACCAGGGCGAGGTCGACGAGGTCCCGCTCCGCGAGGCGCTGGGTGAGCGTCGCCCCGACGTTCCCGGCCCCGATGACGGCGACCCTCTGGCGCATGCACCCTCCCCCGCGACGCCGCCGGTGGGCGTCGGTCTCAGCTGGAGATGATATCGACCCCGCCCGGGGCCAGCCCCGCCCCGCCCGGGGCCACGGCCCGCAGGTCCTCCCCGAGGACGGCGCCCGGGGTCAGCCGGCCGGGTGGCGAGGGTGGGCGCGGTGGCAGGCGTCCACCGCCCGCCAGGCGGCGTCCCGTCCCTCCCAGCCCCCGACCGTGACCTCCTTCTCGTCCTCCAGCTGCTTGTAGGTGGCGAAGAAGACCTCGATCTCGCGCAGCCAGTGGGGGGCGAGGTCGCGCAGGTCGCGGACCTCGTCGTAGCGGGGATCGCGGTCGAGCACCGCCAGCACCTTCACGTCCTCGCCGTGCTCGTCGGCCATGTGGAGCAGGCCCACCGGTCGCGCCGCCAGGCGGCACCCGGGGAAGGTCCCCTCGTCGACCAGGACCAGGACGTCCAGGGGATCGCCGTCGGCGGCGAGGGTGTCGGGGACGAAGCCGTAGTCAGTCGGGTAGTGGACCGAGGAGTGGAGCACCCGGTCGAGCCGGATCACGTGGCCCCGATGGTCGTACTCGTACTTGTTGCGGCTCCCCTTGGGGATCTCCACCACCACCTCGACGGTGTCGTCGGGACCGTGGGTGACCTCCATCGGCCCAGTATCGGGCCCGCCGGGCGTCGGCGGCCGGGTCAGCCGGCCTGGAGCGCCAGCGCGAAGCCGGCCGTCGTCTCGCCCGGGCTCACCCGAAGCCGGGGCAGCTGCCAGAGCCCGCGGGCGGACTCGGTGGTCTGGGCCACCTGGGCGTCCACCGCCCCGCCGACGTAGCCGAGCCGGGCCAGCTCCTGGAAGAGCCGGGTCTCCAGCGGCCCCGCCTGCTGGGCGCTGGGGTACGGCCAGGGCCCGCTGTAGGCGATGAACTGGATCGGCCACCCGGTGTGCCGCTCGATCCGGGCCGCCGACGCCCCCGCCAGCGAGCCCACCTGCACCGGGCTGAGCCCCCAGAGGGCGAGGTTGTCGTAGACGGTGTGGTCCTCCACCCAGAACCCGCCCTGGGCGAGGGCGCCGAGCTCCCCGGCGGTGAGGTAGTGCTGGGGGCCGTTGATCGCTCCGACGAACCCCCCCGGCATGAAGAAGGTCGCCGTGAAGCCGTCCCGGCGCAGGAGCGGCACCGCGTACCGGTAGGGGCTCTGGCGGCCGTCGTCGAACGTGATCGCCACCGGGTGGGGCGGCAGGGGCAGCCCGTAGAGGAGGGCGTCGGCGAGACGGGCCAGGGAGATGGCGCTGGCATGGTCCTGGCGCAGCCACGCCATCTCCGCCGCGAACTGGGGAGGGGGCACGGTGAGGCCCATCTCCAGGTCGTACCCGTAGGTGGAGCTCCACTCCGCCCGGGTCGGGTAGGGGCCGACCCGGTGGTACATCAGGATCGGCACCCGGGTGGTGCGATCGGGCACATCGGCGGGAACCAGGATCGGGGCGTCGAGCGAGGCGGGCCCCTCCCCCGCCACCCGCCACGGTCGGCCGGCGGGCCCGGGCACCACCACCAGGTCCAGGGCCCGGTAGAGGGCGTCCACCCCCGCGGGCTGGAGCGCCAGCGGCTGGGCGAAGCGGACCCTGACAGGAACCTCCCAGCCGACCGCTCGGCGGGCGGGGTCCTCGTGGCTCACCCAGGTGACGTGGGGCGCCGGGTGGCCCAGGCTGACGCCGATCACCCGCGCCGCCGGGAGGGCGAACTTGGCCGCCAGCATCGCGGCCCGGGCCGAAGCCGAGGGCCAGTCGGCCCGGGCCGCCGGGGCCAGCTGGGCCCACTGGGCGGCGTAGCGGCGCTGGGCGAAGGCATCCATGAAGGTCTGGGCGGCGCGGATCGCGCGGGCGGCGGACCGCGCCGTCACCTCGGGCCCGGTGGCGGGGACGGCCTGGCGGTGGCGGGCTCGGCCGGCGTCCGCGCCGCGGCCGTGCGCCGGTGGACCGCACGCGGCGAGGAGGAGAACGGCGGCCCCGGCAGCGGCCCCGGCGGCGGCCCCCCGCCGGCGCCGATGGCG
>DAHUZL010000027.1 GCA_027306655.1 Candidatus Dormiibacterota bacterium | reverse complement strand
CGCCGCCGCCGAGGCGGCCGCCGCCGCCGCCGCCGCCGCCGCCGCCGACCCGTCGGCCTCCAGCAGCCCCGCCCCGACCACGATCATCCCGGCCACCGGATCCACCCTCACCGACCACTTCCCGTGGGGTCAGTGCACCTGGTACGTCGCCACCCGCCGATACGTCCCCTGGTACGGGAACGCCTACCAGTGGTACGCGGAGGCGCAGGCGGCCGGCTATCCCACCGGGCAGGTTCCCGAGGTCGGTTCGATCGTGGTCTGGGGCCCGGCGTATCCCTACGATCCGGCCTTCGGCCACGTCGCCTACGTGGTGGCGGTGCAGGGCCCGACGTCGTTCACCGTCGACGAGAGCAACTACTACGGCATCCCGGGGCTGGTGGACAGCCGCCAGGTCACGACGCTGCAGGATGTCCTGGGCTTCATCTATGGCTGAGTCCGGCGGACCCGGCTCCCCGGCGCCCGATCCCGACCGGCCGCTGGTGCTCTACCACGGCGACTGCCCCGACGGCTTCGGTGCCGCCTACGCGGCCTGGAAGCGCTACGGCGAGCGGGCCGACTACCGGGCCATCAGCCATGGCGACCCTGCCCCCGATGTCCGCGGACGACGGGTCCTGGTGGTCGACTTCGCCTTCGCGCGGGACGTGACCGAGGCGCTCCGGACCGAGGCCGCCGACCTGCGCGTGCTCGACCACCACCGCAGCGCCGCGGCCGACCTCCGCGGTCTCGCCTACTGCGAGTTCGACATGAACCGGAGCGGAGCGGTGATGGCCTGGGAGCACCTCCACCGGGCCCCGGTGCCGCCCCTCCTACGCTACGTCCAGGATCGCGACCTCTGGCGCAATGCGCTCCCCGGCAGCGCGGAGGTGTCGGCCGCCCTCAGCGCCCACCCCTACGATGTCCACGTCTGGGACGGCCTCGACGTCGAGGCGCTCCGCCGCGAGGGGGCGGTTCTGCTCCGCTACCAGCGCCAGCTGGTGGACCGGATCGCCGCCCGCGCGACCCCGATCGAGCTGGGGGGGGTGCGGGTGCCGGTGGTCAACAGCCCGGTCCTCCAGAGCGAGATCGGCGATCGGCTCGCCCGGGGCCAGCCGTTCGCCGGGGTCTGGTGGCAGGGTGGCGACGGCCTCGCGCGCTGGTCGCTACGGTCCACGCCGGAGGGGCTGGACGTCAGCGTGATCGCGTCCCGGTTCGGCGGCGGCGGCCACCGCAACGCCGCCGGCTTTCGCGGAGCCCCGCCCCCGGGCGTCGGGGACGCCCCCGCGGCGGGTGCGGCGCCGGACGCGACCCCCCTCGCCGCGGTCCCGGCGGTGACCCGGACCGGGCTCGGGTAGGGGCGGCGGGCCCGGCCCTCCCGCCGGCGGTCAGGGCAGGTCGGAGGCGTCGAGCCGCTCCCCGGCCCCGAGGGCCCGGCGACCGCCGACGCCGATCCCGTCGTCGGGGTCCAGGTCGAGCAGGAAGGTCAGGCAGCGGTCGGCCTCGTCCATCTCGCCGATGGCGACCGCCGCACACCCGAGCGCGTGGAGCGCGCGCAGGAACCCCCGGTTGGACGGGTCCGCCCAGCGCACCTGCCCGCTGCCGCCCCAGCCGTGGCGGCGCAGCCGGTCCAGACCGCGGTGGTACCCGACTCGGGCGAACGCGTACGCGGCGACGTGGTCGCCGCCTGCGTACGCGGACTGGGAGAGCCGGGCCCACGCGTCCAGGCAGCCCGGATGGTCGGCGCAGACCGCGCTGAGCGCGGATCGGCGCGCCGCCATCCCGTTGGGGACGCCAGCAGCGGCCGTCTCCAGGGCGGCCAGCGAGGCCGGCGGCTCGGCCGGGAGCACCGTCCGGTGGGCGAGGATCCGGTGCCCGTGCGCAGCCGTGGGAAGGGGGGGCAGGACGGGGCGGTCGCTCACGTCGAAGGGCTCCCGAGAACAGGACGGCCGGCCAGCGTCACCGCGGCGCGGCCACGCCGCCGCGGCCCGCCCCACCCCCGGCTGGTACCCCGTAGCGGATTCGAACCGCTGATCTCCGCCTTGAGAGGGCGGTGTCCTGGGCCACTAGACGAACGGGGCTCGTCGGGATGCCGGAGCGGTGGCGAGTATACCCAACGCCTCGCCGGGGCCCGGCCGCGGCCCGGTCACGACGACCCGCTGCTCGCCTGGATCTCATCGGCGAGCGCGGCGACGCTGCGGGCCCAGCCCGTGTTCCCGGCATAGTCGACGCTGATCCCAAGCAGGGTGGGGCCGTGGTAGAAGCCTCCGGTCGGCACCGACGCGGGCGCGCCCGGTGCGGCCCCGTAGCCCGGGACCATCGAGCCGGGCGGCGTGAGATAGCTCACCTCGATGGCCCACGCGACGTAGGCGATGCAGGCGGCGTCGCTGGCGAACGACCAGGCATCGCGGAGCGGATGGGCGGCGTCCGCGCCCCAGCCGTAGAGGTTGTGCTTGGCGCGGGACAAGGTCGATGTCCCGAAGCCCGACTCCAGGATCGCCGCCGCCGCGAGGAAGGGGGCGCTGACATGGTCGGTGCGCTCCGCGGTGACGAACGCGGGCGCGTCGCCGGCCAGCGGTGTCCCCGAGAGGAACGCCGCCAGCGCGGGCTCCGTCAGGCCGCTGGGGCGGGTGAGGTTGGTCGTGACCGTGAGCGTCCCGGGCACCGCTGAGGTCGGCGACGGAGGCGACGCCGGCGGGCTCGGCGCGGGGCTGGCGGCCGTGGCTGGGACCGGGCTCGGGGACTCGCTGGAAGTCGGAGTCGGAGTCCCGCCGACGGACGCCGTCGCGGTGGGGGTGGCGGTCGCGGTGGGCGGAGGGCTCGCGGTCGGCGGGGGGCTCGCCGTTGGCGCGCGGTCCGGAGTCACCTGGGAGGCGAGGCGAGCACGGCGCTGCGCCGCCAGCCGGGCCCGGCGCTGCGCCGTGGCGCGAGCGCGGCGCTGGGAAGCGAGGCGTGTACGGCGTTGGGCGGCGACGAGGGCGCGGCGCTGCGCCGCGAGGCGGGCACGGCCCTGGGCGGCGAGGCGAGCGGTGAGGGTGCGCGTGGTCCGCCGTGCCACGCGGACCGCGTCAGCGAGGACGATCGCCTCCGCCCCCAAGCGAGCACGGTCGAGCGCCAGCCGCTGCTGGATGCGACGCAGCCGCGCGCCGGCACGGCGGGCACGCCGCTGCGCCGACCACAGCGTCGCGGTGGTGGTCGCCGCCACGCCAGCCGCCTGGTCCAGTCGCAAGGCCCGGTCCAGCGCGGTCGCGAACGACGGGCTGCTGAAGACCGTGGCGAGGTCGGTGGCTCCGGCGGTGTAGTCATCCGCGACCAGGCTCGCCAGTGCCCGTTCCGCTGCCCACTCAGACCGCCGGGCACGGCCGGCGCGATCGCCGGCGCGGCGGATGACGCCATCCATCCGGTCGAGGCGCCGGGTGGTCGCCGCGGCGAGTCGCCCCAGCCGCCGCAGGGCGGCGCCATCGGCGCGAGCCGTCGCGGCCGCGGCGGCGATCCCCATCGCGAGTCGATTCGGCGGCGGGGAACGCGGCGGGGCCGTAGGTCGACGGGGGGAGCGGACGGCGGCGGCGTGACCCTGGGCCGCCAGGGCCGGGGCCCCGGCGAGCGTGGCGACCAGGCCCACCAGCAGGACCATGGCCGCCGCGGGCCGCGGGTCCGGTGCGCCCATCCGGAGAGATTCTCCCCCACCGGCGCACCCGCTCGCCGAGCACCCGCTCGCCGGTCCGCCCTCACGCCCCCCCCCGGGTCGGCGATCATGGCGGGATGATGGAGATTCCCGCCCCCTCGCCGGACCCGCTCGCCGACCGCCCCGGTGCGGACGCTGCGCGACCGCTCGACGCCCGGTCGCTGGCGGCGCTCGCGCATCGCCATCTCTCGGCGGACGCGCTCGCCTACCTCGAGACCGGGACCGGGCGGGAGACCACCCTGCGCGCCAACCGGCGCGCCTGGGACAGGGTCGCGCTCCGACCGCGCGTGCTCCGGGACGTGACCGGGATCGACCCGTCGACGACCGTGCTCGGCACCGAGCTACCGATGCCGGTGGCGGTCGCCCCGGTGGGCTACCAGCGCATGTTCCACCCCGACGGAGAGGCCGCGACCGCAGCCGGCGCCGCCGCGCACGGCGTCCTCCACGTCGTGTCGACCCGCTGCTCGGTGCCGCTCCAGCAGGTGGCCGCGGGGGGCGGCCCGTGGTGGTTCCAGGTGTACGTCCTTCGCGACCGCGGCCTCACCCTCGCCCTGGTGCAGGCGGCCGCCGGCCTCGGCGCGCAGGCGCTGGTCCTCACCGCCGACGCCCCGGTCCCGGCGACCAAGCGTCGCTGCCCCACCCTGTCGATGCCGGACGAGTTCCTCTTCGCCAACCTGCCCGAGCTGGTGGCGGCCAGCGACCCCGACCGATGGGACCGGACCACCCAGGCGCCCGACCTCACGCCCGCCACGATCGCCTGGCTGGCGGAGCGGAGCGGGCTGCCGGTGGCGGCGAAGGGTGTCCTCCATCCGGACGACGCCCGAGTCGCGGTGACCGCGGGGGCGCGGGCGGTGGTGGTGTCCAACCACGGCGGGCGTCAGCTCGACGGCGCGATGGCCAGCGCGCGCGCGCTCCCGGCGGTCGCTGACGCCATCGGCGACACCGCCCTCGTGCTGGTCGACGGCGGGATCCGCTCCGGTGTGGACGTGCTCCGGGCGCTCGCGCTGGGGGCCCGGGGGGTGCTGGTGGGGCGGCCCGTCATTCACGGCCTCGCCGCCCAGGGATCGACCGGCGTGGCGGCGGTCCTCGACCGGTTCCGCACCGAGCTGGTGGAGGCGATGCGACTGGCCGGCGCCACCCGCGTGCCCGAGGTCGGGGCCGACCTGCTCGAGCCGATCCCCGGTCAGGCCGGGCAGGAGGCGCCGGGCGGCACCAGGTAGGCGGGCGTCGCCGCCGCCCGAGCCGGGGTGGTCGTCACCGCCACCACCGCCACCGGCACCGGGCCGGCGCTGGCGACCGCGCCCGGGGTCACGCTCGCCTGCGCCTCCACGTAGGTGTACGGAGCTGGCGCGGTGTACTGCCCCTCCGGTCCGGCGGTGATCCGTCCGGTGCAGGCGTCGACCAGCTCCAGGGCCCAGCCGATCGCCTCCGCCGGATGGGAGCCGAGGTCGATCCGGATCGTCACGCTGCAGCCCGACGAGGTGCGGGTGCAGCCCAGCGGCGCCGTGGTCAGGGACACGGCCTGGACCGCACCCGCCGACCCCGGTCCGAGCGCGGGCAGGGGAGCCAGGTTGGCGGGGAGGCTGGTGGGCGCGGGGGTCCGGCTCGCGGCGGGGGTGGCGGGCGCGGTCGTTGGCGGGCCGGGGCTCGGGCGGACGCGGTGCCCCCCAAACCGATCAGCGGACGGGGCCCGGGGCGGGGTCGCCGGTGGTCGCGACCGCTGCCGGCCGGCGCCGCCCGGGGCACGCGTGGCGGGAGCCCCCGTGAGACCGCCGGGGCTGTGGGGGCCGCCGAGGGCCACCGCCAGGGCCACCGCGCCGACCCCGGCGACG
>DAHUZL010000025.1 GCA_027306655.1 Candidatus Dormiibacterota bacterium | reverse complement strand
ACCCTCCCCGACCTGCCGATGGACGTGGAGCTGCGCTGGAGCATCGTGACCCGGCTCGGCGCGCTCGGCGACGAGGGCGTGGACGAGCGGGTGGATGCCGAGCTCCGCCGCGATCCGGGCGACATCGGCCGGCGCCACGCGGCGGCGGCCCGGGCGGCGTGCCCGACCGCGGTGGCGAAGGCCGAGGCCTGGGCGGCGGCGATCGAGGATCCCGGCTGCCCGGTGGCCACCGCCCGAGCGATCCTGCGCGGGTTCCAGCAGGCGGAGCAGGAGACCTGGCTCGCCCCGTACGCGGAGCGGTACCTCGCGGGGCTGGAGCCGATGTGGCGGAGCCGCGACCTGGAGATGGCCCTGACCTTCGCCGCCGAGGCGTTTCCCCGCCATTTGATCGACCCCGCGCTGGTGGACCGCCTCGAGGCCGCGCTGGGCTCGGACCGGCTTGCGTCCCCGCTCCGGCGGGTGCTGGTCGAGGGTCAGGACGACTGCCGGCGGGCGCTCCGAGCGCGCGCCTGCGACGCCGCGGCCGGCGCCGGCGCCGACTGACCGCTGCGGCGACGCGGCGCCCTCGGAGCCGCCGGCGGCTCGGGCTGCGCAGCGGGCTCGGCTGGGGTCTCCGGCTCCGGCTCCGCCACCGGCACCGGGACGGCGGGCGGAGGGCGGAGCGAGGGGACGCCGGCGGCCACGCGGCCCACCGCCAGCAGCGTCTCCCCGCGGTAATCGCAGTGGAATCGCACCCCCGGCTGGCGCAGCATCGCCGGCAGGACGCGGGCGATGTTCCGAACCGTGCGGGGGTTGGTCGGGTCCAGCACCTCGCGCAGGGAGAGCCAGCTGAGGTCTCCCTCGGCGACCGTGACCGTCCCCTCCCAGGCGCGGAACCCTGCCCGCATCGTCACGACGAACACGTGCATGCCGCCGGTGGCCGGCCCGACGCCGTCGTGCTGGGTCCACGAGACGGTGCCGATCGCGCGCAGCTGGCCGAGGTCGTCGACCCGGAGCGGAGTCTCCTCCGCGATCTCACGCCGCAGCCCGGCCTCGGGCGCCTCACCGGCCGCGAGCTTCCCGCCCACCCCGTTCCAGCGGCCGGCGAAGGGCGCGCGGCTGCGGCGGAGCATCAGCACCCGGTCGCGGCTCCGGCAGAACCCCAGGGTGTGGCCCAGCTCCGGGGGATCCGGCGCCGGCGCCCGAACCGACATCCTGCGTCTCCTCAACCGATCGCGCGGGTCCGCCGCGGCCGTTCCCATCGGTGGGCGCCGCTCCCATGCTACCCGACCGCGGTGCGGGCGCCCCCGCTCAGGCGCGGCTGATCGCGACCACATCGGTGGGGGTGAGACCACCCAGGGCGCTCGCGGCCAGCACCGCCGCTCCGACTGCGCTCAGCAGGAGGCGACCGATCGAGCGGGTCGGCCGCGGATGCCCACGCGCCATCATCCGGCCTCCCTGTCGCCGGTCCGGGCCGGGCATGGGCGGACATGGAGTGCGAACGCCACCGCCACCGCGCACGGGAGGCGCTCGGGCAGCCAGGTGACTGAGAGGTGCCTGAGAAGGGCCGGCGATGGGGGCGGTGACCGGCCGCCGCCCACCCACCGTCCCTACCGCATCGCCGCGGGCGGGCGCCGGGCGGTGGAGGCTCGCAGCAGGCGCCGTCCGAGCAGGATGAGGCCGGCTCCCCCGACCGCCTCCGCGGCGGCCATCCCCCAGGCCGCGGCGAAGGTCAGGTGCGCCGCCACCAGGCCGAACCCGAGCGGACCGAGCATCCCCCCGACCCGACCGCCGGCCTGGGTCACCCCGGTGGCGCGGGCGGGGGCGATCGGGTGGGCACGCACGACGGCGAAGTTGAAGAGGCCGTTCCAGCCCCAGCCGGCGCCGTAGGCGAGCAGCGCCCCGGGGACGAAGATGACCGCGGCATGGCTGGCCGCCCCCAGCGCGAGGAGGAGGAAGCCGATCGCGCCGATGCCGAGGAGCACGGCCACGACGGCGAGGTGGCCGCCCCGGCGACGGTCGGCGCGAAGGCCGACCACGACCCGGGCGGACAGGCTGGCGAGGCTGGCCAGGGCGGCGACCAGGCCGGCGGTGCCTCGCCCGATCCCGGCCCCAACGGCGGAGGTGACGAGGAACGTGCCCAGCGAGGTGCACGACATGAGGGACAGGCCGAAGCCGGCGGCGAGAGCGACCAGCGGCCCGATCGGCTCCGGCGCCGGCCGGTGGCGGACCGCCTCCCGCCTGCCGGCGAGCGGGCGCCGCGGTCGGGGCACCGCGACGGTCGCCGACACCGCCAGCGCCGCCGCCCCCCAGAACGCCCAGCGCCAGCCCACGGTGAGGCCCACGGCGGGGACGGCGAGGCCGGCCAGCAGCCCCGCCAGCGGGATCGCCGACTGCTTGATCCCAAAGGCCAGGCCCTGGTGGCGGGGGTCCACCCGCCGGGAGAGGAAGAGGTTGGCCGCCGGCTGGACCGCGCCACTGGCGACCCCGGCGAGGACCAGGGTCCCGAGCAGCGCCGGCCACGACCCGACCGCACTCGCGACCAGCGCCAGCGCCGCGGCGCTGACCACGGCCGCGACCCGCATCACCCGCACCCCGCCGACGCGCTCGGCAAGGTGGCCAGCGGGAATCGAGGCTGCCGCCGCGGCCAGAGCGGCGCCGGCGACGACCAGCCCGAGGGCGGCGGCGCCGAAGTGGAGGTCGGCGCGGATCTGGACCGCCAGCGAGCCGACCAGGAAGACGGGCAGGGTCACCACGGTGGAGGCGGCGACGGCGCCGAGAACGTCGTGGAGCCCACTCGTGCGCCCGGGCAGCGGCGGGCTCTCCGCCGCGATGTCCACGATGGGGTCCACACGCACCTCGATCGGGTCCCGGGGCACTGCCGGGCGGTGACCGGGACCCGTGCACCGCCTCCGACCGCGGCGGCCCCGGGGCGACGGGGCGTCCCCAGCGTACCCATCGGCGGGGCCCGGGCGCTCCGGCCGCAGGGGCGCTCCGGCCGCCGGGCCGCTCCGGCCACGGGGGCGCTCCGCCTTCAGGGGCGCTTCGCCCTCGGGGGCCGGCCGCGGTCAGCCGGGGAAGGGCTGCCGGCGGCGGAAGTCGGCCGCCACCTCCTCCATCGTCATCCAGCGCACCCCCTCCTGACGGGAGATGTGCGCAATCACGCGCTCCAGCATCAGCAGGACCTGCGGTCGGCCGCTGACGTCCGGATGGATCGTCAGGGGGAAGACGGCGGACTCCATCTCGCGGTGGACCCAGTCGAACTGGTCCACCCAGAGCTGCTCGATGTCACGGGGATTGGCGAAGCCGTAGCTGTTGGGCGACCGCTTCACGAACATCATCGGGGGCAGGTCATCGAGGTACCAGTTGGCGGCGATCTCGACCAGATCGACGGACCGCCCCCGGACCAGGGGATGCATCCAGTGGGCGGCCTCTTGGCGGTAGTCGACCTTTGTCCAGCGGTCACCGCTACGGGCGTAGAAGGGGAGGAAGTCGTGGTAGCCCTGGCTGTTGTCGTAGGTGAATCCGTAGCGGCAGAGCAACTCCGGCGTCGCGTCCGACATCTCCCACCAGGGGGCGACGTACCCCCGCGGCCGGCGCCCGCTGCAGGCCTCGATCAGCTCCACCGAGCGGGCCAGCACCGCCTCCTCCTGCGCCGGGCTCATGGCGATCGGGTTCTCGTGCGAATAGCCATGGGCGCCGATCTCGTGGCCGGCATCGACCACCGCCTCCACCTGCTCAGCAAACGTCTCGATGGAATGGCCGGGGATGAACCAGGTCGTGCGCAGGCCTGTCCGCTCGAAGAGGGTGAGCAGACGGGGGATGCCCACCTCGCCGGCGAACACCCCCCGCTGGATGTCAGACGGCGAATCCTCGCCGCCATAGGACCCGAGCCAGCCCGCCACCGCGTCGACGTGCACCCCGATGGTGCACTGGATGTCGCGCGTCACCGGCCAACGCCGCGCCGCCCGCCGGTGGGGCGTTGCCGTGAGAGCCGGTCCCGACCGCGGCCGGGCGCGGCTCCCACGGCCATCCTCACCCGCCGACCGGCAGTGCCGCCGCCGCCGGGGCGGGAGCCGAGGGGGAATCCTCGGTGACCGCAGTCCCGGTCCACCGGACGCCGGACCACAGACCCAGGTAGTAGAAGCCGAGCGCGATCACGCCGAAGACGAGGGAGTCGTAGGGAAAGGGGATCACGTTGCGGCCGCCGAAGTCGGTCCCGCCCAGGAAGGAGATGACCAGAACCGTGGCCAGATAGGCGGGCATCCACAGACCGTAGACGACGTCGGCCCGGGTGATCGGGCGGGTGCGGCGGTAGAAGTAGAGGAGCAGCATCCCCACCGCCACCGAGGGGATGAGGATCCGGATCGCGGTCCAGCCCGACCAGTACACCATCAGGCTCGCCACCACGAACGCGATCGGCCCCAGCACGGGGAGGAACGGCATCCGGTAGGGCCGCGGCTCATTGGGATGGCGGCGGCGGAAGATCGCGCAGGCCAGCGGTCCCGGCGCGTAGGAGAGCACCAGCGCACTGGCGACCAGTGGGAAGAGGCTGGAGAAGGCCGGCAGCAGCACGAGGTAGATGCAGAGCACGACCAGGACCAGCCCCACCGACGCCACCGGGATCCCCTGCACGCTCATCCGGGTGAAGATCGACGGCAGGTAGTTGTCGTAGCGCGACATGGTGTGGGCGACCCGGGCGGCGCCGCCGAAGTAGATGTAGCCGTCCTTGAACGAGGCGACCAGGGTGGTCACGATGGCGATCAGCCCGACCAGCGCCAGCCCGCTCCCGTTGGAGACGGTGAGGAACGGGTAGGTGAGGGTCAGCAGGCTGCCCCAGCTGCCGCCGGCTAGCTTCATCCCATGCCAGTTGATGGCCCCGGCGAAGGCAAAGCTCTCCATCGCGAAGATCGCCAGCACGATGAAGAGGGTGAGGATCACCGCCCGGGGAATCGTGCGGCCGGGGTCCTTCACCTCCTCGGCGTAGTCGATGGGCTGGCGGAAGCCGCCGTACCCGTAGACGGTGGCCGACACCGCGATCAGGATGCCACCGCCGCCGAACGACGCGAACCCGTGGTAGGCGGTCAGATTGGAGGCGTGGAACCGGGTCAGCAGGGCGAGGATGATCACAATCAGGCCGACGACCGTGGCGATCGTCAGGACGTTGTTGATCTCGCCCATGAAACGGATCCGCATGCTGTTGATCCCATAGAGGGACAGGGTCACCACCAAGGCGACCACCACTCCGGTCCACGACAGGGTGGTGACGGCGAAGAGACCGGGGAACCAGTAGCTTAGGTACTGGACGAAGGCGACCACGATCGACGGGACGGCAAGCGCGTAGCCGATGAACGCCCCCCAACCGTTGAGCACGCCCACCAGGGGGCCGCTGGCCCGGGCCGGATAGTAGGCGACCCCCCCGGCCCGGGGCCACATCGTCCCCAGCTCGACGTAGGAGAGGGCCAGGATGAGGATCATCGCGAAGGCGATGACCCAAGAGAGGATCCCGGCCGGGCCGGCGTCCGCCAGCAC
>DAHUZL010000023.1 GCA_027306655.1 Candidatus Dormiibacterota bacterium | reverse complement strand
TGAGCATCTCGCCGTAGGTGCCGGCCCGAGAATGCGCGGGGGCCAGCGTGGTGTCAGGGGATCGCATCCCCTCGTTCGACGTCCGAGTCAGGACGGGGCCGCGAGCCCCACCCCGCAGAGGCGCTCCGCGATCTGGACCGCATTGAGCGCCGCGCCCTTGCGCAGGTTGTCCGCCACCACGAAGAGCGAGAGCGCCCCGGGCTCGCCCAGGTCCGCGCGCAACCGCCCCACCCAGACCGCGTCGGTTCCGACCGCCGCCAGCGGGGTGGGATACCGATCGGCGGCGAGGTCGTCGTGGAGCACGACCCCGGGCGCGGTGGCCAGCACCGCGCGGGCCGCCGCCGGCGGCACCGGACCGTCGAAGGCCGCCCACACCGCCTCCGCGTGGCCGACCGCGACCGGGACCCGCACCGCGGTGCACCCGATCGCGAGCTCGGGCAGCTCCAGGAGGCGGCGCGTCTCGACCACGATCTTGAGCTCCTCCTCGGTCGCGTCCCCCTCCACCCGCCACCCTCCCGGCACGACATTGCCGGCCAGCGGGTGCGGGTACGCCTGCGCGGTGGGGATCTCGTCCCGGGCGACCTGCAGGGACTGCTGCCGGAGTGCGTCGACCAGGGCCCGCCCCGCTCCGGAGGCGGACTGATAGGTGGCGACGTGGAGACGGCGCAGCCGGAAGGCCCGATGCAATGGGGCCAGCGCCACCGTGAGCTGGATGGTGGAGCAGTTGGGGTTCGCCACCAGGCGCGGGTGGTCGTCGAGCAGGGCGCCGTTCACCTCCGGCACCACCAGCGGGACGCCGGGGTCCTGGCGGAACGCCGAGCTGTTGTCGACCACGATGACGCCGGCGGCCGCGGCCGCCGGCGCCAGCTCGCGTGCCGCCGCCGCCCCCGCGCTCATGAGCGCCACGTCGCAGCCGTCGAGGGCGGCCGGCTCGGCCAGCCCCACCTCGTGCTGCTGTCCGCCGAAGGCCAGCCGGACCCGCCCCGCCGACCGCACCGACGCCAGGCAGCGCAGCTCGCCCACCGGGAATCGGCGCTCCTCCAGGACCCGGAGCATGGTCCGCCCGACGACGCCGGTGGCGCCCACGACGGCGACGGTGAGGCCGCCCCGGTCCGCCCCCGGCGCCACTCGGGCCGCCGCCGCGGTCAGCCGGTGGCGCCGTTGCCGGCGCTGGGGCGGGCGAGCTCCTGGATCGCCTGCTTGCGGGAGAGGTTGACGCGGCCGCGGTCGTCGATCTCGGTCACCTTGACCATGATCTCGTCGCCGATGCTGACGACGTCCTCGACCTTGCCCACCCGCTGCTCGGCGAGCTGGGAGATGTGGACCAGGCCGTCCTGCTTGGGCAGGATCTCCACGAAGGCCCCGAAGGGCATGATCCGCACCACCTTGCCCTTGTAGATCCGACCCACCTCGACGCTCTCGGTGAGGTCGCGGATCATCGCCACCGCACGCTCCATCGCCTCCGGGTCGACCGTGGCCAGGAACACCCGGCCGTCGTCCTCGATGTCGATCGAGGCGCCGGTCTCCTCCTGGATCCGGCGGATGGTCTTGCCACCGGGGCCGATGATGTCGCGGATCTTGTCGGGGTTGATCTCGATGGTGATGATGCGCGGCGCGAAGGTCGACATCGCCTGGCGCGGCTCGGCCAACGCCTCCGCCATCTTGTCGAGGATGTGGAGCCGTCCCACGCGGGCCTGCTCCAAGGCCCGCCTGAAGATCTCCGGCGTCAGCCCCTGCACCTTGATGTCCATCTGGAGCGCGGTGATCCCCTGACGGGTGCCGGCGACCTTGAAGTCCATGTCGCCGAGGTTGTCCTCCATCCCCTGGATGTCGCTCAGGATGGCGTAGCGGGTCGGGTCCTGCTCGTCCGTGACGAGACCCATCGCGATCCCGCCGACCGGGGCCCGGAGTGGCACCCCAGCGTCCATCAGGGCCAGGGTGCTGCCGCAGACGCTGGCCATCGAGGTGCTGCCGTTGCTGGAGAGGATCTCGGTGACGATCCGCACCACGTAGGGGAAGTCCTCCACCGGCGGCACCATCACCCGCACCGCCCTCTCGGCCAGAGCGCCGTGGCCGATCTCACGACGGCCGGGCGAGCGCAGCGGCCGGGCCTCCCCCACCGAGAAGGGCGGGAAGTTGTAGTGGTGCAGGTAGCGCTTGAAGGTCTCCAGGCCGAGCCCGTCGATCTTCTGCTGGTCGGACATCGTGCCGAGGGTGACGACCGAGAGCGCCTGGGTCTGACCGCGGGTGAAGATGGCGCTGCCGTGAGTGCGCGGGAGGACCCCGACGCGGCACCAGATCGGACGGATCTCGTCGGAGCGGCGTCCGTCAGGGCGCTGGCCCTCGTCGAGGATGGCCCGCCGAACCGCCGCCTTCAGCACCGACTCGAAGGCGGCGGCGAGGTCCTTCTCGCGACCGGGGAACCGGCCCTCCAGCTCCGCCACCGCCGCCGCGCGGAGCTGATCGATCTGCTCCTCCCGGCGGGCCTTGTCGGCCTCCCGGAAAGCCTGGTCGAGGCGTCCGTGCACCTGGTCCTCGACCGCCGCCTTCACCTCCGGGGGGGTCGCCACCCGGGGATAGCTGGACTTGGGCCGCCCCGCCTTGGCCACCAGCTCGTCGATGATCCCCACGATCACGGCGAGCCGCTCCTGAGCGCGCTGGAGCGCCTCCACCACCGTGGCCTCGGAGACCTCGCGGGCGCCCGCCTCGACCATGTTGATCGCCCCGCGGGTGCCGGCGACCATCAGGTCGAGCTCGCTGCGCTCCATGTCAGGCATCCCGGGGTCGAGCCGGATGACGCCGTCGAAGCAGCCCACTCGGGTCGCCGCCACCGGGCCGGCGTGGGGGATGTCGCTGATGGCCATGGCGGCCCCGGCGCCGATCACCGCCAGCACCGTGGGGTCGTTGACCTGGTCGGTGGAGAGGACGGTGGCGACGATCTGGACGTCGTTGCGGAAGTCCTTCGGGAACAGGGGCCGCATCGGCCGGTCGATCATGCGCGCGGCCAGGGTCGCCTGCTCGCTGGGACGGCCCTCCCGGCGCATGAAGGCGCCCGGGATGCGCCCCGCCGCGTACAGCTTCTCCTCGTAGTCGCAGGTGAGGGGGAAGAAGTCGATCCCCTCCCGCGGGGTCCGGCTGGCGGTGGCGGTGACCAGGAGCACCGTGTCCCCCTGGCGAACCCAGACCGCGCCGTTGGCCTGTTCGGCCATCCAGCCGGTCTCGATGCTAAGCGTGCGTCCGTCGAGGTCGGTCGATACGCGAGTGGTGTCCACGTCTGTGCTCCGATGGTCGGTGTCTGACGGCGACCGTCCGGCACACCGCGTCGCGAAGCGGCCACAGCCCGTGGTTAGGGGTTGGGGACGAGAGCTGAACCAGGGTTCGGCTCCGATCGCCAATCGCTAACCGACGAGACGCAGGCTCCGACAAGGGGTGGGCGTCCGGACGCCGTGATATGCGGTGGGGGTGCAGGGGTGCCTGCCGGTGCTGTCGCGAGCCGCCGCGGGGCCCTGTCAGGCTCAGCGCCGGAGCCCCAGCTCGGCGATCAGGCCGCGGTAGCGGGTCACGTCGCGGCGCATCAGGTAGGCGAGCAGGCGGCGGCGCTTGCCTACCAGCATCAGCAGCCCGCGGCGGGAGTGATGGTCCTTGGGGTGGAGCTTCAGGTGATCGGTGAGCTGGCGGATCCGCTCGCTGAAGATGGCGACCTGGACCTCCGGCGAGCCGGTGTCGGTCTCGTGGCGGCGATGGCCGCCGATGACCACCGTCTTGGCCTCACCCTCCAGCATCCCGTGCTCCTCGCTCCTGGTTCGGACCGCTGCGTGGGGGCGCGGCCCCACGCTGAGCCCCATCTCGCCACCAGCACTATATCAGCCGGGTAGGGGCGCTCGCCCGCCCGGCCGCCCGCCCCGTCGCGGCCCGCGGCCCCGGGGCCGTCCGCCTGCCGGAGGGATCGGCCGGCGCGGCCCACCGTCCCGGTGGGGTACCGCCGGCGCCGGGCGCACGGCGGGGCCCGGGCGCACGGCGGGGCCCGGAACCTCGGCGGGGGCGCCCGCCACGAAGTGCATCGCCCCGGTGCGGAGCAGGCGGGCGCCGTCCACCAGCGGGAGGTCGGGCGCTCCCAGCCGCCGGAGCTTGCGCCACTTGTCGCCGTCCTCCTCGCTGAGAAAGGTGAGGGCGCGGCCCTTGGCCCCGTTGCGGGCGGTGCGGCCCACCCGGTGGGTCAGCCAGTCCGCGGTGTCGGGCAACTCGTAGTTGACCACCAGGGCCACCCGCTCGACGTCGATGCCTCGGGCGGCGACGTTGGTGGCGACGAGGACGGTCGCCTCGCGTCGGCGGAAGGCGGCGATCGCCCGGTCGCGCGCGGGCTGGGAGAGGTTGCCCTGGAGCTCGGCGGCGCGGTGCCCGCGCGCGGTCAGATCGCGCGCGAGCTTCTTGGCCCCGTGCTTGGTGCGATGGAAGACGATGGTCGAGGACACCTGGCCCAGCAGCTGGCTCAGCACCGTCAGCTTCTCGGTCTGCGCCACCGGCAGGAGCCCGTGCTCCAGGTCGGACTCCGGCCCCGGGGCCACCGCGACCCGGAACGGCTCCCGCAGGTGGGTGCGGATCATCGTCTCCACCCAGCCCGGCATGGTCGCCGAGGCCAGCACCGTCTGGCGGCGGCGGGGGGTGGTGCGTCGATCGGTGAGTCCGATGATGGTCTCCACGTCACGCGCGAAACCGGCGTCGAGCATCTCGTCCGCCTCGTCGAGGACCAGGAACTCGATCCCCCCCAGCGCGGCGGAGCCGCTGCGGCAGAGGTCGACGAGGCGCCCCGGGCAGGCGACCACCACATCGGCGGCACGCAGGTCGCGGATCTGGGGGGCGTAGCCGACGCCACCGATCACCAGGGCGGACCGGAGCGGGGTGCCCAGCTGGGCGAGGACGCTGACGATCTGGGCCGCCAGCTCACGGGTCGGCGTGACCACCAGCGCGCGCGGGCTGCCGGCGCGGTGGGCGCCCAGCTGAGCGGCGAGCGGAACGAGGAAGGCCAGCGTCTTGCCGGACCCGGTCGGGGACTGGATCACGCCGTCGCGCCCCGCCCCGAGGGCGGGGATGGCGGCGACCTGGACCGGGGTCGGCGTGGCGATCCCCTGGTCGGCGAGGCGATCGAGCACGGGCGGCCGAACGCCGAGGGCAGCGAAGGTGGTCACGAAGCGCTCCTGGGACGTCGCCGTCCCGTTCGGCCTCGCCAGCCGGCTTGCTGCGCACCTCAGGGGGTTCCGCCGCGGCAGCGGGACGAGGATTCGCCAGGAGGTCGCGTCCGGCAGGATCCGGCCGCGGATGTCATGGTAGCAGCCCGCCCTGAGCGGCCTCGCTGCCGGCGTCGGGACGCGGGACTCCGGCGCGGCGGCATGACGATGGCGGCGCGGCCGCGTGACGAGCCCGGCACATCCGTGACCCCTCCGTCGCTGGCACGGGCCGGCGCCGCCCTCACGATGCCGAGGAAGCGTCCGAGCCGCGAGTAACGAGCGGCGCTCGGCTCGCGTTCCACGGGCGCGACGACGATTCCGCCGGCGGGATGGGTCGCGATGGGGAGTTGCGATGCCGTCGATGCCACCCTCGGGGCGGGTCGGGCCGGGACCGGCCGGCCGACCCCCGCGCACGCGCTCGAGCCGGACCGCCGCGGCCCTGCTCGCCGCGGCCCTGCTCGCCGCGGTCGGGCCCGCCGCCGTCTCGGCCCATCGCCTCCCGCCGCCCGAGGGTCTCCCGCCCGTCGCCCGCCTGACCCAGCTGATGGCGGCCACCGGAGGCTGCCCCGGCACCGACTCGGAGGGTGCCCAGACCCTCGACCGGGCTCGCAGCACCGGTGGCACGGCCCCGCACGCCCAGTGGAGCGCGGGCACCTGGTCGGTCGCGACCGACTGGTACCGCCTGACGGTGGCGCCGACCACCGGCGTGGCCACCCTGACCACGCCGCGGGGCCGACCGTACACCCGACTGCCCCTGGTGGCACTGGCCGGGTTCGCCGAGACGCCGGCCGGGCTGCGGGTGCGGACGCGCGCCGCCGGCGGAGCGCTCGTGGTCACCGCGACCGCCCCGGGCCTGGGGCTGGTCAGCCGCGCCGTCGTGCGGACGGCGGACGCCAGCATCGAGGTGACGTTCGTCGCCCGTCTCGGGCCCCAGCCGAGCCTGCCGCCCCGCTTCTTCTTCGCCGACGGGCATGGCGTGTCGCTGGCCGCCCTGCCGCAGGGCTTCTCTCCCGAGGGGCGGACGGACCCGTTCGCCACCCACCCCAGCGTCCGGGTGGCGACCGGCGCCCCGTTCGCCCCGGCGCCGCTGGACCTCCTCCTCGGGGGGCGGTCGGGGTGGCTCGGCCTGGGGCTCGTGCAGGTGCCCAACGCGACCGCGATGGCCCTCGCGCCCGACGGGGCGCTGACCGTCAACTACCCGCTCCGGATCATCGCGGGCTTTCGCGATCGAGGCGCGGGCGGCGTGATCGCCAGCGGCCCCGGGCGCCGGCTGCTCGCGTTCCCGGCCTTCATCCTCACCTTCGGCCGGTCGCTCTGGTCCACGCTCCGTGCCTATCACACCGCCCTGTGGGGACTGGGAGCGGCTCCGGTGGCGGCCCCCCCCGGCGGCCGGCCGGGCTGGTGGTCGGAGCCGCTGGTCGACACCTGGGGCCAGCAGATGGCGGTCGGCGCCGACCGCGGCTCGCCCGCGTACACCGCCGGCTGGGTGCGGGGATTCGTCCGGAGCTGGGAGGCGGCCTACGGCCTCCACCGGGTCACCGTGGTCATCGACTCCCAGTGGCAGGCCCGGCTTGGATCGGCGGTGCCACGCGCCTCGTTCGGGGGCGTGGCCGGGATGCGCCGGCTGATCCGCGGCCTCCAGGCGGGCGGGGCCCATGTCCTCCTCTGGTGGCCGCTCTGGGTGGACCGCGCCACCGTGATCCCGAGGAGCGTGCCCGAGCTCCTCGACGGCCGCCACCTCCGGATTCCGATGCGGGGGAGCCTCGGCTGGCCCGTCGATCCCACCGCCCCCGGGTTCGCCCTCCGCCTCCGGGTGGCGGTCGACCGGGCCCTCGGCCACGGTCCGGGCGACCTCGGCGCGGACGGGCTCAAGGTCGACTGGGGCAGCTGGGTCCCCAACCCCGCGGTGCCGCATTTCGACCGGCCGGCGCTGGGGGTGGGGGCCGCCGCCCTCCTCCGCTGGTACCGCCTCCTCTACGCCGACGCACAGGCGGTCCACCCCGGGGCGCTCATCGACACCAGCGCGGCGGCTCCCCAGTTCGGCGGCGTGACCGACCTCATCCGCCTCTACGACGCCCGCAGCCAGGCAGAGTGGCAGGGGCGGGCCGCGGTCGTGTCCGCGGTCGACCCGTCGATCGGGATCGACGGCGACGGCTGGCGTCTGCTGCCCAGCCAGGCCATCGCCCACCTGGTGAGCAGCGCGGTCTACGGCACCCCCGCCAGCTACTTCGCGACCAGGTGGGCGAACGGTGCGCCCATCTCCACGGGGACGGCTCGGCTGCTGGGGGCGATCCTGGCGATGACGTCGGGCAAGGGCCAGGGGGTGGCCTGCCCGACGGCCGGGGGGACCTGGACCTACTGGGTCGGCGGCCGCCTCGCCGCCCAGAGCCTGGCCGGCAACACCGCCCTGGCGGTGTATGGCGGGGGATGCACGCGACTGGGCGGGGCGGTCGTGCTCAGCGCCCTGACCCAGCGGTTGGTGGTCCCGTTCGGCACGGGCGCCGTCGCCGACGCCCAGCTGCTCGCCGGCGTCCCCCTGCTGGTCGCCGCTCCCACGGCCGGCTTCCTGGCCAAACCGCGGGCCACGGATCTCTGCTGACCGGCGGCCGCGGGCACGCAGGAGGGGGGTCCGAACAGGTCATGCGGGTCGTTCCCGTGAATCGGTGTGGGCATTCCCGGCCTCCTGGCCGACCGCAGCGGAGGAGACGCGGAGGGCTGGGGCCGTAGCCGTCGCGCCGCGCCGGGGGTAGGCTGCATCCATGCGGATGGCGCCTCTATCCCTCGTGGCCGCTGCGCTGCTGGTCAGCGCGGCTCCGCCGCCCACCCACCCGGCGCGAACCCTGCGCGGCAGTGGGCTGGTCGCCCACCGATTCCTGATCGACCTCACCGGCGAGGCGGTCAGCCGCGCCCGGGCCGCGGGCGTGGACCTCGAAGCCCTCGTCGACCGAGCTCTCACTCGCATCAACGCGCTGCTCCCGGGGGCGGCCACCACCGTTGACGTCTCCTACCTGCTCCCGGATCACCTCCTCGTGCCACCCTCGATCGGGTCGCTTCTTCCGAACACGGGTACGGGCGGCACGACCAATCCCCGAGACGGGATCGTCAGCGTGGCGTTCGGCCCGTCGGCTCATGTTCCGCCGGCGACGGCCCTCCGGATCTGGCTCCCGCGCACCCTCGCCCACCAGGTGAACCTCAGCGTGCGCATCCTCGATGGCCCCGGATGCGGCCAGACGCTGCTGGACGCGATGGTGTGCGAGGGGATCGCCTCGACCTTTGACCCGGCGGCCGTCCCCGGGCCGCCCGACCCGTGGGTGACGTCGCTGTCCGCAGGTGGACGCTGCACCTGGTGGCGGAGGGCCCAGCCAGACCTATCTGACCCGGGCCTCTTCCAGCAATGGTTCT
>DAHUZL010000022.1 GCA_027306655.1 Candidatus Dormiibacterota bacterium | reverse complement strand
TCCAGGTTCGGGCGATCGCGAGCCGCAGCCGCACCAGCTCGCGCATCGCGCGGAGGATCGGCAGCAGCCGGCCCCCCGAGCGCCGGCCCGCCAGGCGGCGGTGGTGCGGGATCCCCGTCTGGGCGATCCGGAACCCCGAGCGGCCGGCCTTGAAGTAGAGCTCGGTGTTGAGCAGGGCGGCCCGGGCGAGCAGCGGCGCGGCCGCCTCCAGCACCCCACGCCGCATCAGCTTGAGGCCGCAGTCGACGTCCCGATAGTGAAGGCCGTAGAGGGCGCGGACGAAGATGTTGAAGGTGCCGCTCACCACCGAGCGGTGCCACGGGTCGGCCCGGTGCATCCGCCACCCGCCGATGAGGTCGGCGGTCGGCAGCAGCGCCGCCAAGCTGGCCAGGTCGGCGACGTCGAACTGGCCGTCGCCGTCCATGAAGGCGACCACCTCGCCCGTGGCGGCGCGGAGGCCGTCGGCCACGCTCAGGCCGTAGCCGGACTTGTGCCGGTGGGTGACCACGACCAGGTGCTCCGCATCCTCCCCCAGCGCCTCGCGGGCCGCCGCGGCGGTGCCGTCGGTGCTGCCGTCGTCGACCAGCACCACCTCCCAGGTCGACGCCAGCGCGGGCAGAACTCGACGGACCGAGCCCAGCACCGGACCCATGTTGAGCGCCTCGTTGTGGGCCGGGATGACCAGCGAGAGGGTTCCCACCACCGGCGGCACGGCCGGTTCAGCCGGCAACGACGTGGATGCCCTGGATCAACGAATCGACCAGCGCCGGGAAGAGTCCCAGCACCAGGGTGGCGGCGGCGAACAGCGTCAGCAGGGCCCGTGTCCCCAGGGCCGGGCGCACCAGCGCCAGCTGGGCCCGCGCCACCGCCCCGCCCTCGAACGTCATCCCCGCCACCTGGACCGGTTCGCCGGCGCCGCCGGGCTCGGTGAACATGGTGAGGATCACGCGCAGGTAGTAGAAGAGCGACACCGCCGAGGTGAGCACGCCCCAGACCGCGAGCGGCACCTCCCCGTCGTGGATCGCCGCCGAGAAGAGGAAGAGCTTGCCGAAGAAGCCGGCGGTGAGCGGGAAGCCGGCCAGGGAGAGGAGGAAGAGCGCCATCAGGGCGGCCAGCAGCGGCTGCCGGCGGGCCAGCCCGAGGATGCCCTCGTAGTCGTCGCAGTCCTCGCCCCGCCCGCTCAGCGCGGTGAGGATGCCGAAGGCACCGGTGTTCATCGCCGCGTAGGCGGCGAGGTAGTAGAGCGACGCCGCGGTGCCGTCGGGCTGGCCCACGGCGACCCCGATCAGGACGTAGCCGGCCTGGGCAATCCCCGAGTAGGCGAGCATCCGCTTCAGCGACCGCTGCCCCAGCGCGACCACGTTGCCGAACACCATCGAGGCGATCGCCACCAGCGCCACCGGCACCGCCCAGTCGGACTGGGCGGTGCCGAAGGTGACCGAGAAGATCCGCAGGAACGCGGCAAAGGCGGCGACCTTGGTGGCCACCGACATGAACGTCGTCACCAGCACCGGTGCGCCCTGGTAGACATCGGGGGTCCACCAGTGGAAGGGCGCGGCCGACACCTTGAAGCTGAGCCCGACCCCGATCAGGGCGATCCCCGCCAGCAGCATCGGGTCGGTCCGACCGGCGAGGCTCCCGTGGAGGAGGACCTGGTGGATGCGGCCGAGCTGGGTGGCGCCGGTCTCGCCGTACACGAGCGCCATCCCGTAGACCAGGAAGGCGGAGGCGAATCCCCCCAGGAGCAGGTACTTGATCGCCGCCTCCTGACCCAGGGCGTCGTCGCGGTTGAGGGCGCAGAGTACGTAGAGGGGGATCGAGAGGAGCTCGATCCCGAGGAAGACGACGATCAGGCTGGTGGCCCCGCTCAGCACCATCATCCCGGTCACCGCCGCCAGCAGCAGGACGTAGTACTCGCCCGACTCCAGGCCGCGGCGCTGCAGGTAGGCGGGCGAGAGCGCGGTCACCGCCAGCGCCACCAGCAGGATCAGGAAGTCGGCGAAGAGTCCGAAGCGGTCGGCGGCGAAGGCGCCGTCGAAGACCGGCCGGCCGGGGACGTGGCCGACCCACTCCCCCACCGCGATCAGCAACGCCGCGAGCAGGGTGAGCCCGGTCAGGAGCGGCAGGCGACGGCGGTGGGTCGGGCCCACGAAGAGGTCGGTGACGAGGACCGCGACCATCCCCGCCGCCACCACCAGCTCGGGCAGGAACTCGACCAGGTTGCTGGCGGGCGCGAAGTGGAGCGGGTACCAGGGCGGCGCCGCGACCAGGGCCGCCATCCCCAGGGGCCCGGTCACGGCCGTGGGTCCGCGCCCGGACGCGCCACCGTCCGCCCGGCCGGGCGCGCCGGGGTCGGCACCACGCCCCGGTCGGCCGAGATGATGTACTGGTTGGCGGTGAAGCGGGTGTCGCGGATGACCGGGGCGGGGTACACGCCGATGACCGCGATCAGCACCACCAACGGCGCCAGCAGCGCCACCTCGACCCCACGCAGGTCGCGCGCGCCGACCACCCCCGTCCTGGGCTCGCGGCGGTCGCCCTGCATCACCCCCTGGTAGAGGCGGAGCATGTACCAGCAGGCGAGCACGGTGCCCAGCCCCGCCGCCACCGCCCACGCCGGCGACACCTCGAAGGCGCCCAGCAGGATCAGGAACTCGCCCACGAAGCTGCTCAGCAGCGGCATCCCGAGACCGGCCAGGGCGATGACCAGGAAGAGCCCGGCCAGGATCGGCATCGGTCCCGCCAGCCCGGCCAGCACGCGCCGGTCGCGGGTCTGGAAGCGGGCCTCCAGCATCCCGGCGCAGAGGAAGAGCCCGGCGATGATGATGCCGTGGTTCACCATCTGCAGGATCGCGCCGTTCAGCCCGTCCACGCTGAGGGCGAAGATCCCCAGCACGATGAAGCCGAGGTGGCTGATCGAGGCGTAGCCGATCATCCGCTTGATGTCCACCTCGCGCAGCGCCATCAGCGCGCCGTAAAGGATGCTGGTCACCGCCAGCGCCATCAGCACCGGTTGGAAGGTGTGGCTGGGGCCGGGGAAGAGCGGCAGGCAGTAGCGGATCAGGCCGAACGCGCCCAGCTTGCTGACGATCCCGGCGAAGAACACGAGGAACGAGGTCGACCCCGACTCATAGGCGTCGGGCAGCCAGGTGTGCAGCGGCACCAGCGGGATCTTGATCGCGAAGGCGAGGGCGAAGGCGAGGAAGAGCCACTGCTGGGGGGTGAGGAAGCGCAGCACGTGGCCGAAGAGGGTGAGGCTGGTGGGCGGGCTGCCGTGGACCGCGGCCTGGATCAGGATCTGGGTGGGCAGGTCGAAGGTGTAGATCCCGGTCTGGGCCCCGCCGATGAAGTAGAGGCCCAGGATCGCCAGCAGCATGAAGAGGCTGCCGGCCACGGTGTAGACGATGAACTTGAGCGCTGCCGGCCCCCGCCGCTCGCCGCCGAAGCCGAGCAGGAGGAAGTAGAGCGGGATCAGCGCCGCCTCCCAGAAGAAGTAGAAGAGGATGAGGTCGAGGGAGAGCAGCACGCCCAGCACCCCCACCTCCGAGACCAGCATCAGCATCGCGAACGCCTTGAGCCGGGGCTCACGGCGGCGGATCGCCACCGCCGCGATCAGGAAGAGCAGCGCCGTCAGCACCACCAGCCAGACCGAGAGCCCGTCAGCGCCCAGGTGGTAGCTGAAGTTGATCGGCGGCGGGGCGGCCTGGTCGACCTGGTTGTTGCCCTGGTTGAGGGTGGGGATGGTGTGGCCGAGGTTGAGGCTGCCGAGCCACGAGGCCTGCTCCTGGAACTGGAAGGTGATCGGCGACTGCACCCGGTGCAGGCTCTGGCCGTGGACCGAGCCGCTGAGACCGGAGTGGGCCGGGTTGGGCAGGGCGTAGAAGGCGACCAGCAGGACCGCCGCCAGCCCCAGGGTGGCGCCGGTGGTCGCCACCAGGACCGCCCGGATCGCCCGTGGACGGTGGGCCGGCACCGACGCCACCGCCAGGGCGCCCGCCAGCGGCAGCAGCAGGATGACGGTGAGGATCGGCCAGTTCATGTCAGGTGCAGCCCCAGCACCAGCAGGCCGATCGCGGCGAAGGCGAAGAAAACGGTCGCGTACTCGCGGAAGTAGCCAGTCTGGAAACTGCGGAAGTCCTGGCAGAGGCCCGCCACCGCGTCGCGCACGCCCCGGACCGCGCCGTCGAAGATGCGGGGCTCCACCACCCGCTGCAGGCCCTGCGCCAGCGCCAGCACCGGGCGGGCGAGGGCGGCGTCATAGATCTCGTCCCAGTAGAACTTCCGAAACGAGAGCTGGTAGAGCCAGGGCCACCGCCGGCTTATGAGGTCGGCCGGGATCGCCCGGCGCTGATAGACCAGCGCCGCCAGCCCCAGCCCACCCAGGCTCATCGCCGTGCCCACCAGCAGCGCGAGGCCGTCGGCCCCCGCCGCCGGGTGGGTCCGCACCACCCCCACCACCGGCCGCAGGAAGCTTGCGAACCAGGAGATCGGGTGCCAGTCGGCGAAGGCGACGTTGAGGATGCCCGCCACCGCGGCCAGGCCGGCCAGCACCAGGACCGGCGCCAGCATCACCCGGGGCGCCTCGTGGGCGGCCCCCGCCGCCTCCGAGGCCGGGGCCCCGTGGAAGGCGATCCACACCACCCGGAAGATGTAGAAGCTGGTGAGGACGTTGACCAGGATCCCGATCACCCACAGCCAGGGCGTCGCCGGGCCCAGCACCAGGCCGTTGCCGAGCAGCTCCTCCTTGCTGAACCAGCCCGAGAAGAGGGGGATCCCCGCCAGCGCCAGCGACCCCACCACGAACGCGGGATAGGTGAACCGCATCCGCCGCCCGAGGCCCCCCATCCGGCGGAGGTCCTGCTCCCCGCCGACGGCGTGGATCACGTTGCCGGCGGCGAGGAAGAGCAGCGCCTTGAAGAAGGCGTGGGTGAGCAGGTGGAAGATGGCCGCCGAGTAGGCGCCGATCCCGGCGGCGAAGATCATCAGCCCGATCTGGCTCATCGTGGAGTACGCGATCACCCGCTTGATGTCGTACTGGGTGCATCCGATCACCCCCGCCATCAGGGCGGTGCCGATCCCGACCGCCGCCACCACCGCGGCCGCCACCGGGGCCTGCTGGAAAACGGGATGGAAGCGCACCACCAGGTAGACCCCGGCGGTGACCATGGTGGCGGCATGGATCAGGGCCGACACCGGGGTGGGCCCCTCCATGGCGTCGGGGAGCCAGGTGTGGAGCGGCCACTGCGCCGACTTGGCGGCGGCGCCGATGAAGAGCAGGATACCGATCACCGTCACCACCCCCCCCCCGACCGGCCCCAGCCCGGCGTGGAAGTGCGGCCCCGGCCCGACGTTGGCGAAGATCTGGGGCAGGCTGACGGTGTGGAGAAGGCGGCCGCTGGGGCCGCGCAGGTTGATGAAGATGAGGAACGCCGCCAGCACCAGGGCAAGGTCGCCGATCACCTGGCTGATGTAGGCCTTGCGGCCGGCCGCGACCGCGCTCGGCCGCTCGTACCAGAAGGCGATCAGCGCATAGGACGCGAACGCCACCATCGACCAGCCGATGATGAGGAACACCAGGTTGGCGCTGAGGACCAGCACCAGCATGCTGGTGACGAAGAGGTTCATGTAGGCGAAGAACCGGTTGAATCCCCTGTCCTGCGCCATGTAGCCGACGCTGTACACGTGGATGAGGCCGCCCACGCCGGTGATGATCGCCGCCATCACCAGGGCCAGGGGGTCGATGGTCACCGCGAAGTCGGCGTTGAACCCCTGGGTGCCGGGGATCCCGTGCCAGCGCGGCACCCCCAGCTGCAGCCACTGCCAGAGCACCACCGTGGTGCTGCGGTCGGCAGCCGGTCGGCTCAGGGTGGCCACCAGCAGCACCACCACCACGGCGAAGGCGACCAGCACCACCCCCGGCCCGAGCCAGCGGACCACCCGCTGCGAGAGCCGCCGTCCCAAAAGGCTGATGGCGAGGAAGCCGAGCAGCGGCAGGCCCAGCAGCAGCGCTGCCCCCACCGCCGCCATGGTGTGGCCGATCGTCATCGGCGCAGCTCGGAGAGGTCGTCGAGGTCGAGCCGGCGGCCGCGCCGGAACACCCCGGTGATCAGCGCCAGCCCCACCACCACCTCGCTGGCCGCGACGGTGATGACCACGATGGCGAAGACCTGGCCGTCCATGGTGTGAGTGAAGCGGCCGTAGGTGACCAGGGCCAGGTTGGCGGCGTTCAGCATCAGCTCGATGGCCATGAACACCACCAGCGGGTTGCGGCGCAGCAGCACGCCGACCGCGCCGACGGCGAACATCGCCGCCGAGAGCCCGATGAAGCCGGGGAAGAGATGGACGCTCATGGCTCGGGTCGGCGGCTGCGGGCGAGGTGGACCGCGCCCACCGCCGCCACCAGCAGGAGCAGGGAGGTGATCTCGAAGGGGAGCAGGTAGGTGGTGAAGAGCTGCTCCCCCAGGGTCTGGACCTGGCCGTGGCGGTCGACCAGAGCCGGCGCGAAGGGCCCGATCACCCCGTGGAAGTGGCCCGAGGCGGTCACGGTGATGCCGTTGAGGGTGAGCCGCACCACCACCACCGTGAACAGCACCGCGGCCGCGGCTCCCACCACCACCCGCAGCTCCAGCGGCCGCAGCCGCTCCTGGGCGCCGGGCGAGAGCAGGGCGATGATGAACACGAAGAGCACCATCACCGCCCCGGCATAGACGATCACCTGGACGGCGGCGAGGAACTGGGCGTCGAGCAGGAGGAAGAGCACCGCCAGGGCCATCATGTTGACGATCAGCGAGAGCGCCGAGTAGAGGGTGCGCCGGGCCAGCACCACCCCCAGCGCCCCCAGGAACGCGATCCCCGCCGCCACCCCGAAGAGCGCGGTCATCGCGGCCCGCCTCCCGCCGCCCCGCCCGGGGGGCGGAAGCCCGGCCACGCCTCGAGCAGATCGGCCTTGGTGGCGACCAGACGCTCCCGCTTGTAGTCGGCGAGGTCGAGCCGGGGACCGAGGGTGATCGCCTCGGTGGGACAGGCCTCGGCGCAGTAGCCGCAGTAGATGCAGCGCATCAGGTTGATCTCGTAGCGCTCGGCAAAGCGCTCGCCGGGCGAGACCGGGTGGGCGGGATCGTTGGCGGCGGGGAGGACGTAGATGCACCCGACCGGGCAGGCGCCGGAGCAGAGCTCGCAGCCGATGCACTTCTCCAGGCCGTTGTCGTAGCGGTGCAGGATGTGCCGGCCGCGGGCCCGCGGCGGCACCGGCCGCTGCTCCTCCGGGTACTGGATGGTGAGCGGCTTGCGCAGCATCGCCTGCATGGTGATCCGCAGTCCCCCGATCAGCTCACGGAACACCGGGCTCTCCCTGCGCGGCCATCATCGCAGCGCCACGAACACGGCGGTGACGACGATGTTGGCCAGCCCCAGCGGCAGCAGCACCTTCCAGCCGAACTGCATCAGCCGATCGTAGCGAAGCCGGGGGTAGGTCCAGCGGATCCAGAGCATGACGAAGATGAGCAGGCCGACCTTGGCCGCGAACCAGATCGGGCCGAGCCAGTTGGGCAGGAAGAAGAGGGGCGCCATCCAGCCGCCCAGGAAGAGGGTGGTGGCGATGGCGGCGACCGTCACCATGTTGACGTACTCGCCGACGAAGTACATGCCAAAGCGCATCCCCGCCATCTCGGTGTGATAGCCGGCCCCCAGCTCCCCCTCGGCCTCGGGCAGGTCGAACGGGAGTCGGTTGGTCTCGGCCAGCCCGGCGGTGAGGTAGAGCAGGAACGCCAGCGGCTGCAGGAACACGAACCAGAGCCCGTGCTGCGCCCCCACCACCCGCTCCAGGTCCAGCGAGCCCGACAGCAGCACCGGCCCGATCACGGCGAAGCTGACCGCCATCTCGTAGCTGATCAGCTGGGCGGAGCTGCGCAGGGCGCCGAGCAGGGCGTACTTGGAGTTGCTCGCCCAGCCCCCGATGAAGATCGCGTAGACCCCGATCGAGGTGATCGCCAGGATGAAGAGCAGACCGATGTTGAGGTGGGCCAGATCCCAGTGGAGGGCGAGTCCCCCCGGGCAGGCCGCCGAGAGCGGGCCGGCGCCGCCCCGGCCGTTGATGCAGATGGTCTGGTTGATGGGGATGGTCGCGAACGCGAAGAGCGCCATCGCCGCCGCCAGGCCCGGGGCCAGCTCGAAGAGGAGGCGGTCACGGCCCTCCGGGGCGGCGGCCTCCTTGAAGATCAGCTTGACCGCGTCGGCGGCGGGCTGGAGGAAGCCGCCGGGGCCGACCCGGTTGGGGCCGATCCGGAGCTGGATCCGGGCCGAGACCTTGCGCTCGGCGAGGACCAGGTAGGCGGCGGTGGTGAGCAGGACGACCAGGAGCAGCACCCCCTTGACGAGGGCGATCAGGAGCGTCAGCGGGACGTTGATGCCGCTGCCGATGGCGAGGATCACGCCGCGCCGCCCGTCCCCGGCCACGCCGCCCGCAGCCCCCCCCGGGTGCCGCGGTAGGCGGGGACGGCGTCGCAGATGACGTCGAAGGCGGGGGTGGCGAGGGGCGCGGACTCCCAGGTGCCGCCCAGGGACCGGCCCAGCTCAACCAGCAGGCGCAATTCCGGGGGCGGGGCGCCGATGCGGGGCTGGAGGGCCACCCGGATGCGCTGCACCCGGCCCTCGCTGCTGGTCACCGTGCCCTGCTTCTCGGCCATCGTCCGGCCGGGAAGGAGCGCCTGGGCGTGGCGGCTGAGCAGGCCGCGGACGGGCGTGAGGGCGACCACCAGCGGGACCCTCGCGATGGCGGCCTCGTAGGCCGGGTCCTGCTCCATCTCCGGGTTCGGCCCCACCACCACCAGCGCCCGCAGCCGTCCCTCCGCCGCCGCGGCGAGGATCGCCCGGCCGTGCATGCCGGCCCGGTCCAGCCGCCGGTAGCCGGGCCCGAGACCGGGAAGGAGGCCCAGGTCCTTGCAGCCGCGTCCGTTCATCCCCTCGGTGAGGGTGAGGCGGTGGACCGAGCCGTTGGCCGCGGCGAGCGCGGTCGCGACCGCCCGGGCCCGGTCGCGGTCGGCCTCGTGGGCCACCACCCCGACCCGCCCGCGGTCCCGCACCCGGCCCGCCAGCTCGGTGGGATCGGCGTCGGCCGCGATCCGGAGCACCTGGCGGCCCCGCTTGCGCTCGGCCTTGTACAGGCGCAGGGTGAGGACCGGGGTGGCCGCCTCCGGCCGTTCCCCCAGCACCACCACCGTGTCGCAGTCCTCCAGCTCCCGGATGGCGAGCCGGAACTCATCGGGGGCGAGGTCCGGCCAGGGCTCCAGCTGGTGGTCGAGGTGGGGCGTCCCGATCACGTCGCGGCCCAGCCACTGGAGGCAGAAGGCCTCCTCGTTGGTCATCTGGGGCGTCCCCAGGCAGGCCACCTGGTCAGGGTCGTGGCGCTCCAGCACGCCCGCCAGCGCCCGCGCCGCCGCCCCCACCGCCTCGAGCGCGCCGACCGCCCGCACCGGCCCCTCCAGGCTCAGCTCGGCGGTGAGCACGCGGTCCTGGCGATTGAGCTCGGGGAAGCCGTAGCGGCCGCGATCGCAGAGCCAGCTGTCGTCGACGTCGGGGTTGTCCTGGCTGACGAAGCGGACGACCGCATTGTCGCGGCTGTCGATCCCAACGGTGCAGCCGTAGCTGCAGCCGGGGCAGACGCTGGGGGTGCGCTGGAGGTCCCAGGGGCGGGAGCGGAAGCGGTAGGCGGTGTGGGTGAGGGCGCCCACCGGGCAGACCTCGGGAAGGTTCCCCTGGAAGGGGCCGGTAAGCGGACGTCCCTCGAACGTGTCCACCACGGTGTGGACGGCGCGCTCCTGGAGCACGATCGCGCGGTCGCCGGTGATCTCGTCGCAGTAGCGCACGCACCGCCAGCAGAGGATGCAGCGCTCCTGGTCGAGCATGATCCGGTCGGAGAGCGGCCGCGCCTTGTCGAAGTGGACCTTGCCGGTGATGGCGGTGCGGGAGCGGGGCGGCCCGTAGCGCTGGGCAAAGTCCTGGAGGTCGCACTCGCCGCCGCGGTCGCAGACGGGGCAGTCGAGCGGGTGGTTGAGGAGGAGGAACTCCATGTTCCCCTGGCGGAAGCGCTGCACCCGGTCGGTGGCGGTGCGCACCTCCATCCCCGCCTGGACCACGGTGGCGCAGGCGGGCTGGAGCTTGGGCATGGTGCCCACCTCGATGAGGCACATCCGGCAGACCGCGACCGGGTCCATCTTCTTGTGGGCGCAGTAGACGGGGACGAACACGCCCGCCTTCTCGCACGCATCCCAGACCAGGGTGCCGGCCGGCACCGAGACCGCTCGGCCGTCGACGGTGAGGGTGACCAGCTCGGGCGGGGGCGATGGCGCCGCGCTCACGCCGCCGCCTCGGCGGCGGCCCGCACCGGGCAGCAGCCGGCGCCGCAGTGGGCCCGGAACTCGTCCGCGAACCGGCGGTAGGCGGACATCACGAACCAGGTGGCGGTGTCCCCCAGCGGGCAGAAGCAGCGGCCCTCCATGTGCTCGCAGATGTCGGCCAGGGTGAGCAGCTCGTCGGCGCTGGCGAGGCCCGCCTCCAGCCGATGCATCAGGCGGCTCTCGAAGTAGGTCCCCTCCCGGCAGGGAACGCACTTCCCACAGGACTCGTGGTGGTAGAAGTCGACCAGCCGCATCGACACGTCGACCATGCAGGTGGTCTCGTCCATCACCACCAGGGCGCCCGCCCCCAGGGACGAGCCAGCGTCGGCGACCGCCTTGAAGTCCAGCGCCAGGTCCAGGTGCTCCGGGCCGAGCACCTGCATCGAGCCGCCCCCGGGCTGCATCGCCTTCAGAACGTGGCCGGTGCGGACCCCGCCCGCGAGCGCGATCAGGTCGCGGAAGGTGGTGTGCCCCATCGGCACCTCAAAGGTGCCGGGGCGTTCGACGTGGCCGCTGACGCAGAAGAGGCGGGTCCCGGGGCTGGCCTCGGTGCCGAGGGCGGCGTAGGCGGCGCCGCCGTGCTCGATGATGTAGGGCAGGTTGGAGAGCGTCTCGACGTTGTTGACCACCGTCGGCTGGCCGTAGAGGCCGCGCACGGCGGGGAACGGCGGCTTCAGGCGCGGCTGGCCGCGAAGCCCCTCCAGGGAGTCGAGCAGCGCCGTCTCCTCGCCGCAGATGTAGGCGCCGGCGCCGCCGTGGACGACCAACTCGCAGCCGAAGCGGCTCCCGGCGACGCCCTGGCCGGCGTAGCCTGCCCGGTAGGCCTCGGCGACGCAGCGATCGAGCAGCTCGCGCGGGGCCCGGTACTCGCCGCGGACGTAGAGGAACGCGTGCGAGGCCTGGAGGGCGACGGCGGCGATCAGCGTCCCCTCCAGGAGCTGATGCGGGAGCTCCTCCAGCAGGACCCGGTCCTTGAAGCAGCCGGGCTCGGACTCGTCGGCGTTGACGCAGAGGTAGCGGGGGAAGACGTCCTGGGGGAGAAAGCCCCACTTGGTCGCGGTCGGGAAGGCCGCCCCGCCCCGCCCCCGCAGCCCCGACGCCTTCACCTCGGCGGTGATCGCCTCCGGCGTCATCCCGAGCGCCCGGCGGAGCGACCGGTACCCGCCCACCGCCTCGTAGCCGGGAAGACCGGTCACCCCGGGGGCGCCCAGGTGGCGGGTGAGAATCCTCAGCTCCTCGGCCGCCATCAGCGGGGCGCCCCGGTCGGGCCCGGTTCCGCCCGCAGCCGCTCCAGCAGCCGGTCCACCCGATCCGGGGTGCAGTCCTCATGGGAGTAACGGTCCACCTGCAGCGCGGGGGCGCCGCCGCAGGCGCCCAGGCACTCCACCGTGGACTCCAGGGTGAAGGCCCCGTCCAGGGTGGTGCCCCCGTCGGGGATCCCGAGGCGCTCCTCCAGGTGGCGCAGGAGCCCCTCCGCCCCCCGCAGCGCGCAGGACACGTTGGTGCAGACCTGGATGAAGTGGCGCCCCGGGGGACGGCGGAAGTACATCGCATAGAAGGTGGCCACCGCCTCCACCTCGGCGGCCCCGATGCCGAGCTCGGCCGCCACCTCCGCCATCGCCTCCGGGGGGACGTGGCCGAGCTGGTCCTGGGCGGCCCATAGGGCCGGGAGCGCCGCCGACCGTGCCGCCGGGTAGCGGGCGCAGGCGGTCCGGATGCGCTCGCGGGTGGCGGCGCTGAGGAGGGGGGTGGCGGCCGCGGGCGGGCCCGCGGCCTCAGCCATCGTGCCCAGGGCCCCGACGGCGCTGGCCGTCCTCTCTCGCCGAGGTCTGCACCCGGCCGCCTCCCCCCTCGCGCCCGCGCGTGGCCGCGTGCATGGTCATCGCGCCCCAACTCTACCAAGGCCACTGGGGGGGACCGGGGGCGGGGCGGGGCGGCGCGCCATCCGCCTCCCCGCCCCGTCAGGATTACGGCGTGCCCGCCGAGCCGCCGTCCCCTACGCCCACCGACTGGCGCCGGCTCCTTCGGGTCCCGGCGCTGCGCCACAACCTCTACTACCTTCTCGGGATCGGGGGCTCGGGCGCCGGGGTGCTGGTGGCCCAGGCCTACGTCGCCCACCGGCTCACCCCGAGCGGCAACGGCGAGGCCACCGCCGTCCTGGCGATCCTCAACCTCCTCTACACCGCCACCTTCATCGTTGCCGCCGGTACCGCCCGCCGGGTCGCCCGCGAATCCCAGGGCCTCGCCGACCCGGAGGTGCTCTGGCCCCAGCTTCGGGCCCGGGCGCTCCGCCAGGGGCTCTGGCTGGGGCTGGTGATGGTCCCACTGGCGCCGCTGTTCGCGGTGGTCCTCCACCTCACCACCCCGGCGACCGTGCTGGTGGCGATCCCCGCCGGGCCGCTGGCGATCCTGGGCGGGACCCAGCGCGGCTACCTCCAGGGGTGCCACGACTTCTCCCGCCTGGCCCGCAACTTCCTCCTCTACGGGGGCCTGATGGTGGTGACCGCGGTGGTCCTGCTCCAGCTCGGCCTGGGCCCGGCGAGCCTGCCGCTGGGGTCGCTGGTGGGGATGGTGGCGGCCACCGGCTATCCCCGCCACCGGCGCCGGACCACGGCCGGGCGCCCCGCGGCGGCGGGGGCGGACCGGCGGGGGGCGGGGTGGGGCCGGCCTCGGGGCGCTGGTGCGGCTGGGACCGCGGTGGCCGGCGGCGCCTGGCTCACCGCGTTGGCCCTGATCGCCGGGGCGGCGACCCCGCAGCTCTTCAACAACTTCGACGTGATCGCGGCCAAGCACGTCCTCCCTGCCCACGTCGCCGGCCTCTACGCCGGGCTCTCGGTGATGGGCAAGATCCTCTTCTACGGCACCAGCAGCCTCAGCGCGGTGATGTACCCGCGGGTGGCCGCCGCCACCGACCCGGCGGTCCGGCGGGAGCTGGTCCTGCGCACCGGGATGGCGCTGCTGGCGATGGACCTGGTCGCGCTCATCGTCTACACCCTCTTCGCCCACCGCATCCTCCGGGTGGTCCTCGGCCCCGCCTACGTGGGTGACGCTCGCCTGCTCACGATCTTCACCCTCGGGGTGATCGGGCTCACCCTGGTCAACCTGCTCGTCTACTACGCGCTCGCGGTGGGCGGGCGCCGCTTCGCGCTCGGGCCCGCGTTCGGGCTGCCGATCCTGCTGGTCTGGCTCTTCACCTCGCCGCCCACGGTCCAGGGGTTCGTCCCCCGGATCGCGGGCGCGCTCCTCCTCCTGGCCCTGGCGGAGGCCATCCTGGTCGGGCCCCAGATCGTGCGGCCCCCGCGGGGCCACGGCTCAGCGGTCGACGTCGCCCAGGACGATGTCGATGCTGCCCACGATCGCGACGGCGTCGGCGACGAGCGAGCCCTCGACCATGCGTGAGAGCGCGGAGAGGTTGCTGAACGACGGCGCCCGGACCTTGCAGCGGTAGGGGCGGTTGCCCCCGTCGCTGACCATGTAGAAGCCCAGCTCGCCGCGGGCGCTCTCGATGGCGTGGTAGCAGCTGCCGGGGGGCGGCCGGAAGCCCTCGGTCCAGAGCTTGAAGTGCAGGATCAGCGACTCCATCGAGGTGTCGATCTCCTCCCGCGGCGGCGGCACGACCCGGCGATCGGCGCTGTTGACCGGGCCGCCGGGGAGGCCGTCGATCGCCTGCTGGAGGATGCGGCAGGACTCGCGCATCTCCCGGACCCGGACCAGGTAGCGGTCGTAGACATCGCCGTTGACGCCGACCGGGACGTCGAAATCGTACTGCTCGTAGCCGCAGTAGGGGGCGGCGCGGCGCACGTCGTAGGGGACGCCGGAACCGCGCAGGGTGGCCCCGCTGCAGCCGAACGCGATCGCGGTGGCGGCGTCGATGACGCCCAGGCCGATGGTCCGATCGCGCCAGATCGGGTTGGACGTGAGCAGCCCCTCGTACTCGTCGACCTTGAGCACAAAGTCGCGCAGGAAGTCCCGCACCATCGACTCGAACTCGACCGGGACGTCGGCCATCAGGCCGCCCACCCGGATGAAGCTGGTCATCATCCGCACCCCGGAGATCCACTCCAGGATGTCGAGGATGCGGTCGCGCTCCGCCCAGCAGTACATGAAGACGGTGGTCGCCCCCAGGTCGAGGGCGTGGGTGCCGAGCCAGATCAGGTGGCTCGCGATCCGCGAC
>DAHUZL010000015.1 GCA_027306655.1 Candidatus Dormiibacterota bacterium | reverse complement strand
GAGCTCGGGCTCCGCGTGTACGTATCCGAGGGCGGCTGCTCCGGCTTCTCGTACGGGATGGGCTTCGACGACCAGCGCCGGGACGACGACCAGGTCATCGAGCAGGACGGGATCCGGGTCCTGGTGGACAGCTACAGCCAGGGCTACCTCGAGGGTGCCGAGATCGACTACATCGACAGCCTGATGGGGGGCGGCTTCACGGTCCACAACCCCAACGCGGTCAAGACCTGCAGCTGCGGCCACTCCTTCGACGCCGGTGACGGGGGCGGCGACGCCCACCCCTGCTCCCGCTGAGTCGAGTGCCCCACCGCCCGGACGCTGACCGGCGTCGGGGCGGGCTGCGGGGAGAGGGAATCGGCCGGTGAGCATCGTCGTCGCGCTCCATCAGCGGATCGCGATCGCGCTCATCCTGCTCGGGCTGGTCGGCTGCGCCTGGACCTTCGTCGGGCTCTGGCGCCAGGGGGGGACGCCGCCCGGGGTGCGGGCGATGCTGGTCCTGACCGAGGCGCTCGCCATCCTGGAGGGGGTGTTCGGCCTCACCCTGTACGGCAGCGGGCTGCGGCCGGCGAACGTCCTCCTGCACATCATGTACGGGGTGGTGTCGGTCGTGGTGCTGCCGGTCGCCTACCTCCTCAGCGGTCGGGTCAGCCGTCGCGGCGAGGCCTACTACCTGGGCCTGGGGTCGCTCCTGCTCGCGGGGGTGGCCTTCCGCGCGCTGGCGGTGGGGGCGCGGTAGGGGCGCAGGCCGACCGGGCGCCGGAGTACTGTGCGACGGTGGCGACCGAGCTCCACCCGCACGCCTTCACGGTCGAGGAGTGGCACCGGATGGGGCGGGCCGGGCTCTTCGACGAGGACGCTCGGGTCGAGCTCCTCGACGGACAGATCGTGGAGATGGCCCCGATCGGCAGCCGCCACGCGGCCTGCGTCACCCGTCTCAACCACCTTCTGGTCCGACTCGCCGGCGACCGCGCGGGTGTCTCGGTCCAGAATCCCGTCCAGCTCGACCTGCGCTCCGAGCCGGTGCCCGACCTGGCCCTCCTCCGCCCGCCCCTGGCGCGGTACGCGGCGCGCCACCCGGGCCCGGACGACGTGCTCCTCGTGGTGGAGGTCGCCGACTCCAGCCTCGCCGCCGACCGCGACGTCAAGGCGCCGCGGTACGGGCGGGCCGGCGTCCCCGTCACCTGGGTCGTGGACCTCTCGGGCGGCGTCATCCTCGTCTTCACCGAGCCGGAAGGGGCCGGTTACCGAAGCTGCCGCCGCGCCCTGCCCGGCGAGGCGCTCTCGGTCCCCGGCCTCCCCTCCGCCTCGATCGCGGTGACCGCGGTCCTGTCCCCAGCTCGTCCACCCCCACCTCCGGACCTCCTCCCCACTCCGACGACTACGGAGTGATCGATCCTCGGTCCACCCCCGTCAGGTGACGACGTGGTGGCCGGGGACGATCGGGGTGTTGAGGAGGTGGAACGCCACCGTCTGGAGACCGCTCCAGTCGACCACGGCGATGCCGGCGATCAGCACCATCGCGGCCGCACCGACCACCGCCGGCGGCCGCGCCCGGGCCAGCTCGCGGGCGAGGAATGTCAGGCCCAGAGCGATCGCGGGAAGGGCGACGATCAGGTAGCGTCCCTGCGCCTGGTAGTTGACCAGGATGCTGTTGGCGAGCATCTGCGCGAAGGCCAGCACCGGGATCGCGATCAGGACCGCCGCGGTCAGCCGGGTCCAGCCGTCCCAGTCCGCCCAGCGCTGTCGCATCATCCCGACAAGGACGATCGCGGCGATCACCGTGACCACCTCGATCACCCGGAACACCAGCTTGCTCTGCCCGTCGATCAGCAGCGGCGTGGACATGTTGCCGAAGACGCCGATGAAGCTGTGGAAGGCGAGCGCGATCCATCCCCCCACCTGGCTCATGTGCTGCAGCTTGGTGGGGGCGCCGGCGGACGGCGCCGCCAGCGAGTGGAAGTGCGGCAAGGGGCGCCCGAAGACCACCATGTTGCGCACCACCCACCAGCCCGAGACCAGCAGCGCCGGCACCGCCACCCGGGCGGTGGTGAGCCAGCGGCCGCCCTGCGGCCACCAGCGCAGCAGCGCCGCCAGCGCCACCATCGCCACGAGGATGTAGTCCGTCTCCTTGCTGAGGATCCCGGCCCCGATCCCGACCCCGACCAGGAGCTGCAGCCGGGGCGTCATCGGCCCGCGGAGCACCCGCACCAGGAGGTAGGTGAGGAGCGCCGCGCTCAGGTCGGCGATCGCATCGTCGGTGATGGAGCCGGAGATGAACTGGAACTCGGGCAGAGCCGCGACCAGAAGGCCGGCCAGAAGCCACCAGCCCGGCTGGCGGGGCCAGAGCTCGCGCGCGGCGAGCACCGCCACCAGCACCGTCAGCGCGCCCAGCGCGACGGAGAGGTCGCGGACCGCGTCCTGGTTGCCGCCGGTGAGCTTCAAGACCCCGGCCCCGAGCAGGTAGTAGAGCGGCGGCTGCTGCCGCTCCGGCGTGCCCGGGCCCGGCAGCTGGAGGGAGTGCGCGATCAGGCCCAGGTAGGCGGCATGGGCGGCCTCGTCGGGGGCCTGCCCGAGCGGGGTGATCTGGCTGTAGGCGCCGGCCACCGCCGCGAACAGCCCCATCGGCAGCAGGAGCGCCGCTCCGACCAGGAGGGGGTAGGCCCGGGCCCGCCCGACCGTGGTGGCGGCGCTTCGCCGGCGACGTCGGGCCGGCACCCCCGCGGCGGCGTCCGCGCCGTGGACCGGGGCCGCGCCGGGACCGTCGTCCGCCCTCATGCGCGGGGAGGGGGCGCGGTGGGAGCGGCGGCCACCGCCGCGGCCGCTCCGCCGTCGGGGGCGGCGGGCACCGGCCGGAGGGCGGAGCTGCCGTCGTACCCGGTGGGGACGGCGGGGTCGAGCCGCGCCCGCTGCCGGCCGGGCCGGAGCCGCTGGATCCGGCTGAGACGGTCGAGCACCGCCAGCCCGGTGGGGAACTCCTCGGCGGGGCGGGCCTCCGCGCGTCCCGCCGCGAGCAGGCCGCGCACCCAGTCCAGACCCGTCTCGGTGCGCAGCAGGGTGATCGTCCAGCCCTCCAGGCCGAGCCCGCCCGCGGCCAGGTCGGCCCACTCGGCGGCGAAGTCCGGGCACCAGTGGCACTGCGGGCGGGCGGTCGGCCGGGCCTCCTTGAGCGGAATCTCGATCAGGCCGTCGTCGCCGATCCGGGCCCGGCTGCCGGGGAGGGGCCCCCGGCCGAGCCGGCCGCGGTCGGCCTGGTCGGTGGTGACGAGGACGCGGCCCTTGACGTTGACCTTGCGGACCTGGCCCAGGTCGAGCTCGAGCCGGTCGTGGAGGAGCTCGTCGAGGAATCCGGTCTCCGTGAACGTCTCGCTGCACATGAGGCCCACGGTGAACACCACCTGGCGGAACTTCTTCAGCTTGCGCCACTGGCTCTTGACCACCCCCGACACCTGGCAGGGGACCGAGACCAGGGCCAGCCGGCGGTCGGGGGCCGCCTCGGCGAGGGCCAGCAGGTTGGGGGAGTAGGTGTAGTAGGAGCCGGCGCAGCGCAGCACCTCGTCCGGGGTCTCGACCAGGGTCGGCTGGGCCCGCCAGGGCTGGCCCGGGACCGGGCCGGCCACCACCGCCCCGTCGATCCGACCCGTCTCCATCGCCCAGATCAGGAGCGCCGAGACCAGGCCCCCGTCCTGGCCGCGGGCGGCCACCTCCGGTTGGACCGCCCGCAGCGCCAGCCGCTGCCGCTCCATCCCGGAGAGCTCGTCCGGGGCGCGGGGCCGGCCGAAGCGCTCCCCCTCGATGGTGTCGGTGTCGAGGTGGAAGCGGTGGCAGGCGCGGACGCAGGCGTCGCAGCCGGCCTCCCCGAAGCGGCAGCCGGCGGGGCCCGACGGCTCGTCCATCTGGAAGGGGTGGGTGTCGCGGTACCCCAGGACCTTGCGGGGACAGGCCACGACGCAGGCGGCGCAGCCGCTGCAGGTGTCGGTCTGGACCACCTCGCGGAAGAGGTCCTCCCAATGGGGCTTGGCACTCGGCGGCATCCTGGGGAAGTCTGACGCAAGCGCCCGGGCCGCTGGGTGGCGGGGCCCGGCCGCCTACCGCCGCGCCGCGTCGACCCGGTCGGGCCGGACCGTGAGGCCGGCGGCCCGGGCGGCGGCGTGCAGACGCTCGTCGAAGACCACCATCGCTTCGACCAGGTCGCTCAGGGCCAGGGCCGAGGCCAGGTGGAGGGCGTCGAGCGATCGCAGGCCGGGTGGAGGAAGGCGTCCCGCCCGGTCCACGATCCGCGGGTCGAGGACCACGAACTGGACCCGTGACAGCAGTGCCTCGGCGCTCTGGAGTGCATGCCTCCCGACCTCCGAATCGCCAACGGAGACGGCGTACCGCCCCGCCGCCCGCAGCACCTCGACCTGCGCGATGGCGCTGGTGATCGGCGTTGCCCGACCGTCCGAGCCGGCGAGGAGCCGCGCCGCCTCGGCACTGTCCGGCTCCCGGATGACCAGCTTCACCAGGGCGGACGCGTCCGCGTAGACGAGCGAGCTCAGCGCGACTCGTCCCGCTCCGCCTGGAGGGCCTCGCTGATCGTGAGGGAGCCGGGCGGAGGATCCAGAGGCGGTTCCAGATCGTGCCAGGAGGCGCGCGCGGGCAGCACCCGACCCTGGGCGATCAGGCGGTCGAGCGGGTCCTGGGTCTCCGGAAGGGGGGCGAGGACCGCGACCGGTCGGCCGTGGGCGGTGACCTCCAGCGTCACCCCCTGCGCCACCCGGCGCAGGTGGCGGCTCAGGTTCTGGCGCAGCTCGCGGACGGCGACCTGGGGTCTCGAGGTGGGGAGCCGGGGCGTGGCCATGGGCGGAGCACAGCGTAGCGCGTTTGGCGGACCGTACCCTCCTGTGGCTGACGGCATCGCCCACGTGCCGTAGCATCCGTGCTACACTGGGGCCGTGGCACGGGTCATCACCCAGCGGGAGCTGCGCAACGACAGCGGGGCGATCATGCGAGGCCTGGATCGGGGTGAGGCCTTCATCGTGACGCGGAACGGGGTGCCGGTCGGAGAGCTGCGGCCGCTCCAACGGCGCCGCTTTGTTCCGAAGGCCGCGGCGGTGGCCGCCCTCAGCGGCGCGCACGCTGTGGACGGCGAGCGGCTCAGGGCCGATCTCGACCGGATTCTCGACCAGGACCCGGCGCCCCGTGCCTGACCCGCCGCACCCCAGCCGCGGGGTGCTTGACGCGTCGGTGGTGATCGATCTGGATCACGTGAAGCTGGAGCAGCTCCCCGATGAGCCGGCGATCGCCGCGATAACCCTGGCGGAGCTCACGGCGGGTCCCCACGCGGCCGCCGACCCGCACGAGCGGGCACGCCGGGTGAGTCTGCTCCAGCGTGTGGAGGCGACGTTCGACCCGCTCCCGTTCGACGCCGAGGCGGCCCGGGCGTACGGCCTGGTGTACGCGGCGGTGACGGCCGCGGGCCGGCGGGCCCGGGGGCAGCGGGCGGTGGACCTGCTCATCGCCGCCACCGCCGTGGCGGCCCGGCTCCCCCTCTACACCAGGAACCCCGGCGACTTCGCGGCCCTGGGCGGGGTGCTCGAGGTGGTGGCGGTGGCGTAGCCGGCTACGATGGCGGGCGCGATGGCGAGCGGGGCCCCACGGATCGCGGTCCTCGCGGGCGGGGTGGGGGCGGCCCGCTTCCTCCGCGGGCTGGTCGCCGCCCGCCCGCAGGCTGAGATCACGGTGGTCGGCAACACCGGCGA
>DAHUZL010000009.1 GCA_027306655.1 Candidatus Dormiibacterota bacterium | reverse complement strand
AAGGGCGTAGGGCACCCGGGCGAGCGCGTCCCTCCCCCGGCGCGCCGCGCGATACAGGTCCCGATCCAGCTCTTCCCGCAATGCCGCCACCTCATCCAGCACGTCGGCCACGTCCAGGTCCGCCCCGGCGGTCGGTGCGCTTTGCCGCGGTGCGGCCCCTGCGCGGGACTCGCGCGAGATTACCACCCTGCCAGAGGCGTCGGCGCTGGTCGCGGCGAGCAAGAGGCTCTCCAGGGACGGCCCGAGGCGAGCCCCGGACGACCAGGCCAGGGCCCGCCAGCCGAAGGCCCGGGGGTGGGCGGCACCACGGCGCCGCGTCGGGGGCCCAGAGCGGGCGGTTTCATCGTCGGGGATCGGCACGTGAAAGTGAAGACTCTCGACCACGCCGAACCGGCGTGAGATGAAGCCGGCCGCCGTGGGTGCCGCCTCCTCCAAGCTGGCCCCGTGCGCTCCTCCGCCCTCTCCGCCGGACCGATCGATGAGGAGGATCCAGCCGGATTCGCCAAGTGAGTCGATGGCGGCGGTAAGTCGTTCAGGGTCTTCCCTAGCCAGCTCCTCAAGGCCGACGGGATCTCCAACGGCCACCATGCTGCTCTGGTGTCCAGCGGTCGACCTGACGACGCGGAGGCCGCGCTCGCGCAGAGCTGCCGCCAGCCACCGGGTCTCCGCCGTCAGGTCGAGGACCTGAGCGGGGGCACCAGCGCTGCGAGCCATTTCGGCTATGAGCTGGGCCAGTTCGCCTCGGATCCGCCTCTCCGTCACGAGGGACGGGCCCCAGCTCGCCCCAGCGACGACGAAGAGGGGCCCCGCCGCGCCAGGGGACCCCTTTCATCCCCTCGCCGCTCCACCCGCCAGTGATCAGCCGGGTCCCAGGCGGGCCCCGCCGTCCCAAGCTCCGGCGCGAGCGTCACATCCGGTCGTGGAGGCTGGGGAAATCGCCCGGGCTCAGAGGGACTTCGCTCAGGCCACCACATGGCCTACCGCCTCACAGAGGACCGACCCGACAGCGCACCAGCGTCCACAGCGCCACCACCCCGTCGCGCCAGGTGATCTTCTTGCCCTCAGAGACCTCCCGCCCCGCGTACGAGATCGGAACCTCGTAGATGCGATGGCCGGCGCGCAGCACCTTGGCGGTCACCTCGGGCTCGAAGTCGAAGCGGTTGGCCCGCAGGGTGATGCCGTCAAGGACGCTCCGGCGGAAAAGCTTGTAGCAGGTCTCCATGTCCGAGAGGGTGGTCGCGTAGAGGAGGTTGGTGACCAGCGAGAGGACCCGGTTCCCGATCCAGTGCAGCGGCATCATGTTCTTGCGCGCCCCGGTGAACCGGCTCCCGTAGACCACGTCGGCCTTCCCCTTGAGGATCGGCTCCAGGAGGCGCGGCCACTCGTCGGGGTCGTACTCCAGGTCGGCGTCCTGGATCAACACCAGGTCGCCGTGGGCGGCTCTCAGCCCCGCCCGGATCGCCGCGCCCTTCCCCTGGTTCACCGGCTGCCTTATGAACTTCACCGTGGAGTCCTGCAGGGCGGAGAGGACCTGATCGCTCCCATCGGTGGATCCGTCATCCACCACCACGATCTCCAGGCTGAGGGGCAACTCGACCCGGCGCATCCGCCGCAGGATCTCGGCGACAGTCGCCCGCTCATTGAAGACGGGCACGATCACCGAGAGCGATCGGGGAGCGTTGCTCACGGGGTCCAAGTCACGCCTCCCGGCGGCGCCAGGTCCGCGGCATCGAGCCCCCGACCGGGTCGGGGTCAAAACGGCGTGGTCGCTTGCTCATGTCGGCCCCCTATTCTGCGAGCGCGTCGGCCACGCCGGGCTGCGCTCGCATCCACTCGATCGTCCGGCGCAGGCCATCATCCAGGTTCACCCTCGGCTCCCATCCCAGCTCCGCCCTCGCC
>DAHUZL010000005.1 GCA_027306655.1 Candidatus Dormiibacterota bacterium | reverse complement strand
CAGCTGCGAGGGTTCCGCCCCTAACCTGGAGGAGCTCATGGCAAGGAAGCACCGCACGCCGCCCCGCCGGAAGAACGGCCGATTCCGCCGTCGTCGCCGGTGAAGCTCGCCCCGCCGATCAAGTCGGAGCCGCGCCTCGGGTTCACCCCCGAGGACGAGCCGGCCGCGCCCCGCCGGATCAGCCCCGCGCCCCTCGACCCGACGTCGGAGGACGCCGCCGGCTTCGGGGCTCGCCTGGAGGAGATCGGCCGCACCCACAGCTGGGCCGGCCCGGACCCGCGCTCCCGCGTGTTCGTGGTCGGCGCGGCCCCCGTCGAGCTGCTCCCCTACGACCCCGAGCGCCTCCACGCCCGCGTCAAGTGCCTCTCCATCTCCCCCGACCCGGTGGCCATCGGCCCCTCCGGCGTCGCCTACCCCGCGGCCGACACCGGCGTCGGCGACGTCCTGGAGAAGGGCGGCGAGATCCTCGCCCTGGGCGAGCTCGTCGAGCTCTGGCGCTCCGAGGCCCCCGTCCGCCTCTTCGCCGTCGCCGCCGCCGGCACCACCGCGCTCGTCTCGGTGGTGGAGTTCACCCGGGCCCTCCGGAGGACCTGATGAGCTCCACGGGGAGCCCGATCCCGCTCACCGCGGGGACTCCGGTCGCGGTCCCCGGCGAGCCCACCGGCCAGCCGACCGTCGCGGTCACCCTGGCCAACCTCTCCAGCTTCGCCCTCTCCGTCCAGATGGGCAACTCGGTCGAGTACGTCCCGCCCTGGACGGAGCAGACCTTCACCAAGGGCCTCACCGGCCCGCTCCCCGTGATCACCCCGGAGCTGCTGCCCGGGGCTCCCAGCGCCGGGACCGCCTCCCTCCTGGTCACCTACTGGTGGCCCGACGACGCCGTTCCTCCCGAGGCGCCCGTCACCCTGGTCGCGGCGGCCATCGCTGCCGCCATCTCCGGGGTCGTCCAGGTGGTCACCAGCCCCGGGACCTCGCTCAACGTCACCGGGACCTTGGACGCCAACATCACCAACGCGACCCTCAACGTGGCCACCGCCGCGAACGTCATCTTCACCGCCGCCGACACCGCCCCCCTGGTGGCCAACGTGGAAATCCCTGGGATCGCGGTCGGCGCGGGGCTCACCGCCTACTACCAGGTCGACGGCGCCGGCGGCACCGTGGCCGCGGACTACCTCCTGGTCCTGCTGCGCTCCGGCGCCAACCTCACCGAGGTCCAGTCCCTCCAGTTCGCGTTGCAATGCCTGCTGGCCACCGACGCCCAGGGCAACATCGCCAACCTGGGCCTCCAGAATTACGTCCAGACCTTCGTCGCGCCCGTCAACTACGACCCCTCGCAGTACTACCAGGTCGCCTACCTCATCCCTCTCGGCGGCCTCACCTGGATCGGCGGGACCATCGGATTTGCCCTCAAGAACACTGGCGCTTCCGGCTTCTCCGACAACGTCTACCTCTCCGTCGTCGCCCACCTCGACACCGTGCCCGTCGCCGTCCCCGGCGGCGTGGTC
>DAHUZL010000002.1 GCA_027306655.1 Candidatus Dormiibacterota bacterium | reverse complement strand
CGCTTCGCCCTCACCCTGCCGGAGGCCGAGCGCCAGCACCGCCTCACCGAGCTGCGCCAGGCGGTGCGCCACGCCGACGCCACCCGCTGGATCACCCACCAGCTCCAGGACCTGCGCGACCTGCTCGGCGATTGACGCTGGCGGGTCGATCCCCGACCGCGGGCTGCGCGCGGCGGCGCGGGCCGGCCGGGACCAGGAGCGCCTCCATCTCCCGGGGCTCGAACTTCTCCAGCCCGCCCTGGTAGGTCCGGCCCTGGCCGCGGAAGCTCTCCCGGAGGCGGTTCAGGGTGCCGACCCACCGCTCCAGCTGGGCGGGGGTCGTCTCCTCCCGGGGGTAGACGCCGTGCGCGATGTTGAGCACCAGCAGGTGGTCGGGGTTGCGCGCGAACGCGGGGGCCTGGCGCGCCATGTAGGTCGCCACCACCGGAGCCGGCTCCTGCCGCCCCAGATACCACCAGGGACGGCGGTGCGCGCAGATGTAGCGCCGGGCCAGCGGCGGGCAGCCATCGCCCGCCCGCTCGCCGCGGCGGAGGTAGTCGTCCACCGCCGGGTGGAGCTCGCGCACGAAGTCGCGGGGCAGATCCAGCACCACCCTGCGCCGGGGACCGTCGCGGATCACGCCGGCGGCCTGGATCACCTCCTGGGCGGCGCTGATGGCGGGACGGCACCAGGCCTCGATCCCGAGCTCCCGCGCCCGTGCTGGGGTCATCACGAAGAAGGTGTTGCCGCCGGTGACGAGGCCCCGGCCGACGCGCGCCCGCTCGCCCAGGGGCGCCATGCCCGCTGGCACCGGGCCCTCCGGCGACCAGAGCCGGCTCCAGCGCGAGAGCGCGGCGAGCCGGTCCGTCGCCACCCTCTGTCCCTGGTCCAGGTCCCGGAGCCGGGCCGGGTCGTCAACCATCTGGAGGCGCAGCCAGGGCCCCCGCCAGCCCTTCTCGAAGCAGGCGATGAGCGCCGTGGTCTGCGCCTCCGCGAAGGCTGATCGACGACGATCGACCAGGTGCAGGGCGCGCCCCCCAAGACCCTGGGCGAGCAGGTGGCGCACCACCGACCCGTAGCCCACGTCCAGCCACTCCGAGCTCGTCACCAGGCAGCCGACGTCCCCCAGGCGGGCGTGGAGCGCGGTCGCCACGAAGAAGTGGGCGTGCAGGCCGGCCCGGGCCGAGGCCCGGTGTCCCAGCCGCAGGCCGGAGGTGACGAACCACCGCTTGGCTGCCGGCGTCAGGTCGTGGTGGCGGACGTAGGGCGGGTTGCCGATGAAGGCGGTGCGCCCGCGTGCGCGCGGCAGCCGGACCCGCGTGTAGTCGGCCTGAAGCACCCGCGCGCAACGCGCCCCCAGCGCGGCCAGGGCGGCCCGGGTGAGCAGGGTCGCGGCGGGGTCGATGTCGATCGCCACCACCTCCACCTCCGAGCGCTCCCGCACCACTGCCGCCGCGAAGCGGCCGCTTCCGCACCCCCCGTCGACCACCCGCTGCGGGTCCTGGCGGAGCGTCCAGCGGACCATCGGACGGGCCAGTCCGGGCGGCGTGTAGAAGGCGCCCAGCCGACGCCGCCGCACCGGGGGGCGGAGCCGACACATCTGATCGCCGAGCGGGTCCTCGCCCGCCCGGATCGCGGCTCGGGCCTCGGCCACCCGGCGGCGGTCGGGACCGGGCATCCTCTCGAGCCGGGCCACGAGCCGGCTCTCCGCGGGCGACAGCGGACCCCCACAGGTCCCCGCGCCGAGCTCCAGCGCCAGCCGGAGCAGCTGGTCCTCGCCGCTGTCGTCCCCGGACGTCCCCACGACGGAAAGCGTACGTCGGTTCGTCGCGTCGAGGGGGCGGGGTCGGTTTTGGCTCACGCGGCGAGGCGGCGGAGAAGGGCGGCCCACACCCCGGGTCCGGCCAGCACCGCCGAGGCCACCTGGAGCAGGGCGGCCGGCGTCTCCGGTCCGGTGACGGCGAGGGCCGCCGCCAGCCGCAGCCCGGCCCGGCCCCGCCCCAGCGCCCGCAGGGCGGGCACGTCGCCGCGGTCGTCGCCGCAGAAGACCGCGGCCTCCGGCCGGAGGGCGTCGAGGAGGCCGGCGAGCGCGGTCCCCTTGGAGCAGCGGACCGGGGGCAGCAGCTCCAGCACCAGCCGCCCGCGGGCGAGCCTCAGCCCGAACGCCTGGGCCAGCCGCCGGAGCTCGACCGCGAGCCGGCGCTCCAGGGCCACCCGCGGCCCCGCCACCCCGCGCAGATGGACCGCGAGCCCCCACGGCTTGCGCGCCACCCTGACCCCCTCCGGGGCCCCGGCCAGCACCCGCTCGACCGCCGCCTCCACCTGGTCCCAGTCGTGGGCCCATCCGCGCTGCCAGGCGAGGGCGCGGGGGTCAGGACGGGCGGCGCCGTCCTCCCAGCGCTCCAGCCCGTAGCTGCCGATGAGGATCACCCCCCGGATCGGACAGAGCCGGGCGAGCAGGGCCGCGGGGCGGCCGCTCACGACCGCCACCGGCGTCCGTCCCGCCAGCCGCTCCAGGGCCCGGCGCGCCGTCGGCAGCATCAGCGCCCGGGTGGGGTCAGCCACGATGGGGGCCAGCGTCCCGTCGAAGTCGGAGGCGACGAGGCAGCGGCCGGCGGCCACCAGCGGTCGCAGGGCCGCCACCAGCTCCTCGGGCGCCACGCGGGCGGCGCGGGCGGGAGAAGCCATCCTCCCCATGGTAGGAAGAGCGGCCGTCTCGATCGGGTACCCTCAGGGCATGCCGCCGTCCGATCGTGCTGCGCCGGCCGCCGAGGAGTCGCTGCGGGGGATCGTCGACGCGCTCGCCGACGATGCCGAGGGGCTGCTCCGCGCCGAGCTGCGGCTTGCCCGCGCCGAGATCGTCGACACGGTGCGCCGGGCCGCCTGGCTCCTGGCCGGCGCGGCGCTCGCGGTGATCGGGCTCGCCTACGCGGTCGGCTTCGGACTGGTGGTCCTGATCGTGTGGCGCGGCAACCACACCCTGGTCGCCGGCATCGTCGCCGGTGCGTGGCTGCTCGTGGTCTTGGTCGGCACCGCTGTCGCGTGGCGGTACCGCCATCTCAGCCCGCTGGCACTGACCCGTGCCAGCCTTCGGGAAGACATCGAGTGGGCGAAGGCACAGACCAGGCGCGCCAGGCCGTAGCCGACCGCCGCCGCCGCATGGAGGCGACCCTGGGACGGCTGGAGCGCCGCGTCCGGGCCGACCTCGACGTGCGGCGCCGGCTGCGCCGGGACGGGCCGCGGGTGGCGGCGACCGCCGGGATCGTGATCGCGGTCGGCGTCTCGCTGTGGCTCACGCGACGCCGGCACCGGGGCGGGGCCGAGCCGGCCACCCCGGCGGAGTGGTTCGCTGGCATGCCGCCCGAATGGCAGGCGCAGCTCCGAGCCCTGGTCGACGCGGCCGGTGGGGCCGCCGCGGCGGCGGACGGGCGCCGGCCCGGGCGTCGAGGGGGCCGGCCGCTCTGGCAGACGGCGGCCCTGACATCGGCCCGGATCATCGTGCCGCGCCTGCTCGCGGCGCGCCGCCCCGGGCGCGCGCCGGGGCCGGCCGAGCCGGCGGCCGCGTGGCCGGTGGACGGGGCCGACGGCCACGGGGCCTGACCCATGGGCGGCGGGTCCGCGTCCCGCCCGGCGACCCGTGCCGGGACGGGGGCCTCGGTCGAGGCGCGCGGCCTCACCAAGCGATACGGCACCGTCACCGCGGTCGATGGCGTCGACCTCACGATCGCCGCCGGCGAGATCGTCGGGCTGCTGGGACCGAACGGTGCGGGCAAGACCACCACCCTGCGGATGCTCTGCGGCTTGCTGGCGCCCAGCGGCGGGTCCGCGCGGGTGGCCGGTGCCGACATCGTCCGGGACGCGCGCGAGGCCAAGGCCCACCTCGGATACCTGGACGAGGAGCCGATCGTCTATCCCAATCTCTCCGGCCGGGAGTTCCTGGAGTTCGTGGCCGACCTGTACGGGGTTCCCGGGGGCGCGGATCGGCGCCAGCGGGTGCAGCGGCTGCTCGCCCTCTTCGAGCTGGCCGACAAGCAGGACGAGCTGATCGCCGGATACAGCCACGGGATGCGCCAGAAGATCGGGCTCGCCTCCCTGCTCGTGCACGCGCCCGAGGTCCTCTTCCTCGACGAGCCCACCAACGGACTCGACCCACGCTCGGCGCGGCGGGTCAAGGACCTGCTCCAGGAGCTGAGCACGCGTGGGGTGACGACCGTGCTCTCCACCCACATCCTTGAGATCGCCCAGGCGCTCTGCGACCGGGTCGCGATCATGGACCGCGGCCGGATCGTCGCGATCGGCACCGTCGACGAGCTCCGCACCGGCACCGACCAGGCCGGCGCCAGCCTGGAGGACCTCTTCCTCACCCTCACCGGGGGTCCGGAATCGCGTGCGATGGTCGACCACCTCCTCGGCGAGGCGGCGGTCGGGCCCGCGTCTCCCCTCGCCGGCCGACCGCCGGAGCGCCCGCGGTGACCGCGGGCGACCCCGCCGCCCAGGGCTGGGGAGGAGCCGAGCGGCGGGCGCCCCTGGCGGCGATCGTGGTCGCCGACCTCCGCAGCGCCTGGAACCGTCTCCAGGCCCGCACCCGCACCCCCCCTCGCCTCGCCGCCTACCTCGCCATCGTGGTGGTCCTCGCTGGCGTTATCGGCACCCTCACCTACGGGATCGGGTTCGGGCTCGGCGCGGTGGGCGGGAGCTCCTCGACCGGACTGCTCATCGCCGCCCTCACCGGCTATGCGGTCCTGACCCTGGTGCTGGGACTGTCGAGCGTCGTCACCGCCTTCTTCCTCGGCGGCGAGCTGATGCTCCTCGCCCTCGCCCCGCTCGCGGTGCGGGTGGTGTTCGCCGCCCGGATGCTGGTCGCGCTCCGGACCAATGCGGCCCTGGGGCTGGTCCTCCTCGCCGGCCTCGCCGGGTTCGGGACCGCCCATCGGGCCGGGCCCGGGTTCCTCCTCATCGGGGCCGCGGTGGCGGTGGCGCTTCCGCTCGGGACCACCGCCCTGCAACTCCTGGTCCTGGCAGCGGTGGTCCGGATGGTCCCGCCCCGGCTCGCCCGCGACGTGGCCAACGTGGCCGGGGCATTCGTGACGGCGGTCCTGTACGTCGGCTGGCTCCTGCTCACCCACGCCGGCGGGCACCGGCTCGGGACCGCGATCCCGGCCCGCGCCGCCCTGGCCCAGGTCGCGTCCCTCGGCCGCCACGCCGCCCTCCTGCCCACCGCCTGGCCGGCGCGGGCCCTGGCCGATATCGCGGCGGGCGCCTGGGTGCCCGCGCTCCCGTGGCTGCTGCTCACCGTGGTCACCACGGCCGCCCTGGTCGCGGCCGCGTTCCTCGCCTACCGGGGAGCCCTGGTCTCGGGGATGGGCGCGATGACGGAGGCGGTCCCGCGCCGGCGACCGCGGCGGCGGCCCGTGATCGGAGCGAGCCCGAGTGGGGGCCCGCTGTCGATGGCGGTGGCGGTGGCGGCGCTCGGTCCCTGGGGCGGGCCGAACCCGTCGCCGGCGCGCCACCCCCGGCTGAGCTGGGCGATGGCGCAGAAGGACTGGCGCTCGCTGCGCCGGGACGTGCGCCGGCTCGGGCGCCTCCTGCCCGCCCTGGTGGTGGCGTTCGCCTACCCCGCGGTCGCGGTGCCATCGCTCCATCTCGGGTCCCGGGGCGGTCTCGGGTTCTGGGAGGGGGTGGCGGTGACCCCCTTCGTGCCGTTCCTGCTGGCCGAGGTGCTGGCGGTGCCGGCGATCCCGCTGGAGGGGCGCTCCATCCAGCTCCTCCGCCAGAGCCCGGTCGGCGCGGCCGGACTGGTGCGGGCGAAGATCCTCAGCACCGCCCTGCCGGTCGCCGGGCTGAGCGCGCTGGTGGCGCTCGCCATCGGGGTCATCCGGCACGGCAGCCCGCTCGAGCTGGCGGTTCTCGTGCTCGGGATCGTCTGGCTGGCGGCCGGCCTGGTCGCGGCGGCGGTCGGCGCCGGCGCCGCCGCTCCCAACTACAGCGCGGTCGACCCCCGCCGGGCGGTCCGGGGGGTCGGGCTCATGGTCGCCAACCTCGTGGGCATCGGCTTCATCGCCGTCTCCCTCCTGGCCGGGACCTACCTCCTCGTGATCCTCCGGGTGCCGGGCTCGCAGCGGCTGGACGCCCTTCTCCCCGGTGTGGGGCCCCACGCCCTCGGGATGCGGCCCGAACTCTGGCTGGTGCCGGCGGCACTGCTGGCCGCGGGCGCGCTGGCGGTGATGCTGGTGGTGGCGGCCGGCACCCGCCGCCTCCACCGCTCGGAGCCAGCGGTCGGCGACGGGTCGCGGTAGAGGTCCCGGCCTTCCAGCCGCACCCGCCTGACCTGAAGCGCCGGAACGTCAGGCCCCCGCCCAGACTCACGACGGCAGGGTACGCCGTGTCGGTAGAACATCCGCCCGCCGAACGCACAGTTCCCGATCCCCATCCGTCGATCTGGGACACCGTGCGCCGGTTGATCAAGGAGGGCGTTGTCGATCCAGATGGGTTGTACGGGCGCCGAGACCGGCGGCGACAGTGCGAGTGAACCGCGCCACCGACGATGATGAGGGGGTGACCCCTCGGATCCGGGGAGTGATCTACGACGCCGGCACGGTCTTTGGGCGCGGCCAGCGCACCACCCGCCGCCACCTCGACGAGCGTGTCATGCGCCGGGAGCTCGAGGTGATCCGCGACGAACTTAACGCGACCCACGTCCGTGTCGTCGCCAGCGACCCGGCCCGCCTCGACACCGTCGCACTCGCGGTTGCCGAGGCCGGCCTCGGGCTGTGGTACTCGCCGGCCGTCTTTGACTACGACCCGGAGGAAACCACCCGGATGACAGTTGCTATGGCCGGTCACGCCGAGGCACTCCGAAGGCGCGTGGGGGAGCAGGTCACCTTCGTCGCCGGCAGCGAAGCGACCTTGTTCGTGCGTGGGCTCGTGCCCGGCAAGCGTCTCACCGACCGCTTCGCCCGCCTCAAAGCCGACCCCTCGCTGCTCCACCGCGGCGACCTCGCCCGCTACCTCACCGCGCTCGCCGCTGAACTGCGCCCCGTTTTCAGAGGACCACTCACCTATGCGTCGCTGTCGTTCGAGCAGCCCGACTGGCGGTCCTTTGACATCGTCGGAGTCGATCACTACCGAGACGACCGGGTCAAGGACCGCTACCTGGAGATGCTGGAACCGCATCTCGCCACGGGCCTCCCGGTGGTGGTGAGCGAGGTCGGGATGCGCACCTACGCCGGAGCCTCGGCTTCGGGGGCGCTCGGGTTCGGGATCACCGACACCACCAGCTTCGTGCTCCATCAGCTGTTTGGGCGGCTCGTGCGGGTACGCAACAAGCCCGGCTACGTCCGCGATGAGGCCGGTCAGGCCAACGAGCTGAACGAGACGCTCAGCCTCCTCGAGGGCTCCGCTGTTGCCGGCTGGTTCCTCGCGTCCTTCTCGACGCCGGACACCTTCTACGACGAGGACCCGCGCTATGACCGGGACATGGACGGCATGAGCCTGGTCAAAGGACTCCCAGACAGAATGGAGTCCGAGCGCTGGCCCGGGGAGGGCTTCGACGCGAAGGCCGCGTTCGACGTGGTCGCTGCCCATTACGGCGACCCCTGACCCGGCCGAGAGGAGGGCAGCCACCCGATGGTCGGCCTGTCCAACACGAGGGCCCCGCGCTCCGGTGCCGGCCCAAGGCCGTCGATGACCGTGACCCCCACACTCCACCTCCCCAATGGGTGGATGCTCCGATCGACAGAAGCACGTCCGAGCGCCGTCGTCTGGATTGAGACCGAGCGCGTGCGAGTCGCCTGCGTGAACCCGGCCGCCATCGGCGCACCGCCAACTATCCCAGCGCGTATTGCCCTTTCGTGGTCCTCAGCCCGCCTTCCTCTCCACCCCTTGCGGTGGCTCCAGGCTCAGGAGAAGATCCCGACGGGCAGGCAC
>DAHUZL010000231.1 GCA_027306655.1 Candidatus Dormiibacterota bacterium | reverse complement strand
GCACGTACACCAGGATCGAGTCGTGCTTGGGGGCCCAGCGGCGGCGCCCGCGGCCCCCGAAGTCATAGGCCCAGATCACCTCGTTGAGGAACGCGTCCGTGCCGAAGATCTGGTCCAGCCGGACCTTGACGTAGTGGACCTCGCGGGTGTCTAGGTGCAGGTAGAGGCTGCCGTGGGAGGCGAGGAGGCGCCGGCATTCGCGCAGCCGGGGGTCGAGGAAGCCCAGGTAGTCGGCGAAGTGATCGGGGAAGCTCGGCCCGGTTTCGGAGCGGGTCCGGTAGCGCCGCCCCCCGAACCCGGTGCGGTCGCCGGCGGGGTCGCCGGTGGTGGCGAGCCGCCCCCCCACCCGGGCCGCCCCGGTGTTGAACGGCGGGTCGAGATAGATCAGGTCCAGGCACCCGTCGGGCAGGCGCCCCATCACCTCGAGGTTGTCGGCCTCCACCGCCGACCCGACCGCCGCCCCGAGCAGGTCACAGGCCCGCAGACGGGCCGCTCCGCGGGTCGGGTCGGGAGCGGTCGGCACAGGGTGACGATAGGCGGCGCGGCCCGCGGGGTCGAGGTCGGCCGACCTCCGGCGGCGCGGCGTCCCCTCCCGGCGCCGGGGCGCCTCCGGGCGGCGTCCCTCGATTTGACCTCAGCCCGGCCCTGGGGTATACTGCCCTCGACCTGGTGGTGCCAGGTCTTTTTCATGTGGAGCTGAAATCGTGCCCGCGACCATCATCACCCTCCAGTGCGGGGAGTGCCGGGAGCGCAACTACACCACGACCAAGAACAAGCGCAACGATCCTGATCGGATCGAGCTGCGCAAGTTCTGCCGGCGCTGCCGGCGACACACCCCCCACCGCGAGACCAAGTAGGAGGTCGGCCGGGGCTCGAAGGGGCGTAGCTCAGTTGGTAGAGCAGCGGTCTCCAAAACCGCGGGTCGCGCGTTCGAGTCGTGCCGCCCCTGCCCCCCACCCGCCGACCGCCCCCAGTTGAGGAGCCGCTCCCGTTGGCCAAGGTAGCCGCCGACGAACGCCCGGCCGAGCGCAGCGGCTATCTCCGCGAGGTCTGGGCCGAGCTGCGCAAGACGGTCTGGCCAACCTGGCCGGAGCTGCGCCAGATGACCTGGGTCGTGATCGTGACCGTGGTCCTGTTCGGCATCTTCCTGGGCTTCCTCGACCTGGGGCTGACCTCCGCCCTCCGGCCCCTCTACACGGCCGCGCACAATGGGACGACCGCGGCCCTCCCGGTCGCCACCCCGACGCCATCGGCGGCGGTGTCCCCGTCCGCCGCCGCCAGCCCGTCCGCCGGGGCCAGTCCCCGCCCCCGTCCCACCGCCCATCCCACCCCCACCAGCTAGGGAGCCACCCCGTGAGCGCTGAGCCCCAGTCCCAGGAGAGCCGGTCGGCCGCGGTCGCCGCCGGCGAGCGCCCGACGGCGCAGTGGTACGTCGTCCACGCCTACTCCGGCCACGAGGACAAGGTGCGCGCCAATCTCCTCAAGCGCGTCGAGTCGATGGACATGCACGACCAGATCTTCGACGTCCTGGTGCCCACCGAGGACGTCATCGAGATCAAGGACGGCCAGCGTCGGCACGTGCCGAAGCGAATCTTCCCGGGCTACATCCTGGTCAACATGGTGATGTCGGACGCCTCCTGGTACGTCGTCCGCAACACCCCCGGGGTGACCAGCTTCGTCGGCTCCGGCAGTCGGCCCGTCCCGCTCCAGGACAGTGAGATCCGAGCGATCCAGAAGCAGATCCACGCCGAGGCCGCGCCCAAGGTGCAGGTCGAGTACCGGGTGGGGGAGAGCGTCCGGGTGGTGGACGGGCCGTTCACCGACTTCCACGGCAAGGTGGATGAGATCAACCCGGACAAGGGCAAGCTCAAGGTGCTGGTCAACATGTTCGGGCGCGAGACCCCGGTGGAGCTGGACCTCCTCCAGGTCGAGCGCGTGCGGTAGGAGAGACGATGGGCAAGAAGAAGGTCAAGACGGTCCTGCGGCTCCAGATCGAGGCCGGTCGGGCGACCCCGGCGCCCCCGATCGGACCCGCCCTGGGGCAGCACTCGGTCAACATCATGGAGTTCTGCCGCACCTACAACGAGCGCACCGCGGCCCAGGCGGGCATGATCGTGCCGGCGGAGATCACGATCTTCGAGGATCGCAGCTTCACCTTCATCACCAAGACCCCGCCCACCCCGGTCCTGATCAAGAAGGCGCTCGGCCTGGACCACGGGTCGGCGGTGCCCAACCGCGACAAGGTCGGCCGCCTGAGCCCGGCCCAGGCCGAGGAGATCGCCCGGGTGAAACTGCCCGACCTCAATGCCTTCGAGCTGGCCTCGGCGGTGCGGATGGTCGAGGGGAGTGCGCGCTCCATGGGCGTCGAGGTCGGCGAGTGAGCGCGGCGCCGCGGCGACCCGGAGCCGGGAGCGATCGCGCCGTGGGGGAGGGCTGAGCATGCCAGCCCCCCACGGGAAGCGCTACGTCGACGCCGCCAAGCTGACCGACCCCGAGGTCGCCCAGCCCCCCGAGGCGGCGATTGAGCTGGTCCGCAAGGTGAGCACGGCCACGTTCGCGGCCACGGTCGAGGCCCACGTCCGCCTGGGGGTGGACCCCCGCCATGCCGACCAGATGGTGCGCAGCAGCGTGGTCCTCCCGCACGGGACCGGTCGACGGCGGCGGATCGCGGTCTTCGCGCAGGGCGAGAAGGAGCGCGAGGCGCGCGAGGCGGGGGCCGACATCGTGGGCGGGGACGATCTCGTGAAGCGGGTTCAGGAGGGGTTCACCGAGTTCGATGTGGCCCTGGCCACCCCCGACGTGATGGGGATGGTGGGGCGCCTCGGCAAGGTGCTGGGACCGCGCGGTCTGATGCCCAACCCGAAGTCGGGGACCGTGACGTTCGACATCGCCCGCGCGGTCCGGGACGTCCAGGCCGGCCGGGTCGAGTTCCGAGTGGACCGCTACGGGATCATCCACGCCCCGGTGGGGAAGACCTCCTTCGAGGGGTCCCAGCTGCTGGAGAACTTCGCCGCCCTGATGGAGGCGATCGTCAAGGCCAAGCCGCAGGCGGCCAAGGGCACCTACGTCAAGACGTGCTTCCTCGCCCCGTCGATGGGCCCCAGCGTCCGGGTCGATCCCACCCTCGCCGCTCGACTCAGCGCCGGCTGAGCGCGCCCCCGGCCGCTCCGGTCCACCTCGGGGTCAGGGG
>DAHUZL010000230.1 GCA_027306655.1 Candidatus Dormiibacterota bacterium | reverse complement strand
GCCCTGCGCTCGGTGGTCCGGGCCGGCGACGCCGCCGTCCGCTACGGCGGCGAGGAGTTCGTCCTGGTCCTGCCCGGGGCCGATGCGGCCGGGGCCCGGCGGGTGCTCCAGGCGATGCGCGCGGAGCTGGCGGCGATCCCGCTGCCGCCCGCGTGTGCGATCCGTCGAATCGCCGCGTCGGTGGGGGTCGCGGTCCACCCGAAGGACGGCGAGACCGTGGACAGCCTCCTGGAGGCCGCCGACCGGGCCATGTACGCGGCCAAGGGCGCGGGGGGCGACCGGGTGGTCCTGGCCGGGGCGACGCCGCAGACGCCGGCCCCGCGCCTGCAGCTGCTGGGCAGCGGCGGGCCGGTCGGCTGAGCCGGGCGCCTCAGGCGGGGCGCCCGACCGCGAGCGCGGCGGACGGCGCCGGGTCGAGCACCCGGGCCAGACCCCCCAGCCCGAGCCGCAGGCCGCCCAGCTCCTCCCGGGTCAGCTGCTCGAGCAGCCCGCGGGCGCGGTCCCGGTGCATGCCGGTGACGTCGGCGGCGAGGCGGACACCGGCCTCGGTGGGGGTGACGGTGACCACCCGACGGTCGGCCCCGTCCCGAGTCCGGACGATGAGGCCCCGGACCTCCAACCGGTCGGCGAGGGTGCTGAGCGAGGGAAGACCGATCCCGAGGGACTCCGCCAACCGGCTCATCGGCTGGGCGCCGAGCTGCTGGAGGGCGATCACCACCCGGAGCTGGGCCAGGCTGAGGTCGTGCTCGAGCCAGGCGTCGCAGCCCTGCTGCCAGTGATGGTCGCGGAGGATCTCCACCTGGGCCAGCACCGCCGACACCTCGGCGGACGACGCGCCCCGGCTCATCGCCCCGGCGTCCCGGTGTCGCCGGCGGCGACCATCGCCGCGGGCGCGCTCTCGGCCGGCTCCGGGGCCGGCAGCCCGGTGGCCGACCCGATCGCCGGCCCGGTCACCGGCTCGGCCGCCGGCCCCCCGACGCCGGTGGTGGTGCGCAGCCGCACCTCCCGCAGCACCAGGACCGCACCCAGCGCCGCCGCCGCGCCGATCACGCCGAGCCAGAAGGTGCTCGCCAGGGCCTCGGCCAGGGTGGCGTGGATCGCCCGCACGATGTGAGGGACCAGCGCCCGCAGCGCCGGCGGGAGAGTCCGGGTGACGCTGGCCGTAGCGCTGGTGCCGATCCCGGTGAGCCCGCCGGTCCCCGACAGGGCCAGCCGGCGCACCGCGGCCGCGGGCACCCCGGCGCGGGCCAGGTGGAGGGGGAGCTGGCTGGTGAAGGTGCTGCCCACCAGGGTCCCCGCGATCGCCAGGCCCACCGTGCTGGCGACCTGGCGGATGAAGACCAGGGTGCTGGTGGCCACCCCCATGTTGCGCTGCGAGACGGTCGCCTGCACCACCACCGTGTAGACCGACATCGAGGGGCCGATGCCGACGCCGGCGATGAACAGCCAGAGCCACAGCGCGGGGTCGCTGGTGGTGGCGGTCAGGCGGGTGAGCAGGAGCATCCCGACGGCCATCACCACGGCGGCGACGATGAGGAGACGCCGGTACCGGCCGGTCCGCGACACCAGCTGGCCGGAGAGCACGCTGGTCGCGATCAGGCCGACCAGCAACGGCCAGATCATGTAGCCGGAGGCGGTGGCGCTGATCCCGCGCACGGCCTGGAAATAGCGGGGCATGAAGATGACGGCCCCGAAGAACCCGAAGGCGAGGAAGAACGTCGCCAGCTGCACCAGGGAGAAGTTCAGGTTGCGGAAGAGGCCGAGGGGGATGATCGGCTCGGCGGCGCGCGCCTCGATGACGACGAAGACGGCGAGGATCAGCCCCGCCAGCAGGATCAGCCCGCCCACCCGCCAGTCGAACCAGCCGTAGGCCTGCCCCTGGGCGTTGGTGAGCCCCTTCTCGGTGAGGCCGATCAGGAGCGACACGATCGCCACCGTGAAGACCACCGCGCCCCAGATGTCGAGGCTCCCGCGGGCGCCCTCGCGGCGCATGTTGGGCAGGGTGACCGCGATCACCGCCAGGGCCACCAGGCCGATCGGCAGGTTGACGTAGAAGACCCAGTGCCAGCCGATGCTGTCGGTGATCCAGCCGCCGAGGAAGGGGCCCACCAGGAAGGAGAGCCCGAACACGGCGCCGAACAGGCCCTGGTAACGGCCCCGCTCCCGGGGCGAGAAGATGTCGCCGATCACCGCCAGCGCCACCGGGAACATGGACCCGGCCCCGATCCCCTGGAGGCCGCGGAAGGTGATCAGCTCGGCCATGTTCTGGGAGAGCCCGGAGAGGGCCGAGCCGGCCAGGAAGATCCCGATGCCGATGAGCAGGATCGGGCGGCGGCCGAAGAGGTCGCTGAGCTTGCCCCACATCGGCACGGTCACGGTGCTGGTGAGCAGGTAGGCCGTCACCACCCAGACGTAGACGCTGTTGCCGCCGAGGTCGGTGACGATGGTGGGGAGGGCGGTGCCGACCACGGTCTGGTCGAGGGCGCTGAGGAAGAGCCCCAGCATCACCGCGCCCATGATCGCCAGCCGGGTGCGCTGGGAGAGGGTGCGGGGGACGGCCGTGGACGTGGTCGAGCTCATGCGGCAGGTCTCCTGGATCAGGTCGCGGCGGGCCGCCGCGGCGGAGGGCGGCGGGGCCCGGCCCCTCTCCAGAACCTTACCCTAACCCCAATCATTCTGTCAACGGCAATTATCCGGTACCCTCACCTTCGTCCGCCGGGGTGGGGGAGGCCGGGCCCGGCGCGCGGCCTGCGGCGGCCGCGAGGCAGCCGGGGCAGGTCCCGTAGAAGTCGAGGCGGGCGTGATCCACCTGGAAGCCGCGGGCGCGCTCCAGGTGGCGCAGCAGCGGGCTGACCTCCGGCTCGGGCAGCTCCAGCACGGTCCCGCACTCCTGGCACACGAAGTGGTGGTGATGGAGGGCGGAGCAGCCGACGTAGGCGGTCCGCCGGTTGGGGAGCGCGAGCCGCCGCGCCAGCCCGGCGTCGACCAGGGCGTCGAGCGTCCGGAACACGGTGGCGCGGCCCACTCCGGGGGCGCGCACGCGCACGTCTGCCCACAGCTCCTGCGCCGTCCGGGGGCGGGGATCGCCCTCCAGCACGTCGCTGATGAGGTCGCGCTGGGGGGTGATCCGGTGACCGGCGGCGAGGACGCGGGTCCGGGTGGTCTCGGAGGGCACCGCCCCGATGGTAGCAGCCGGCGGCACCGAGCGTGAGACGGGATCGCGTTAGTGAGACGGCGTCTTGACACAGGGCGGCGGCCATCGGATACTGGGGACGTGGCGGGGCACGGCGGGCGGAGGGCTGGGCGACGACCGGGCGGCCCGGGGTCAGCCCCCCGGCGCCACCGCTGATGCTCGACCTCTGGCAACCCCACGCCGGCCTCGCGCTGTCCGCGATCCTGCTCACCTCCTACCTGCTCGGGGTGGTCCACGGGATCACCCCCGACGAGCACACGTGGCCGATCACCTTCAGCTACGCGATCGGGAGCTACTCCTCCCGGCGCGGCCTCCTCGTCGGCCTGCTCTTCTCCGGTGCCTTCACGCTGCAGCGGGCGATCGCCAGCGAACTCGCCGCGCTGGCCCTCATCCCGGCGCTGACCCACGGGTGGGAGGGGTACCTGGTGTACATCGTGGTGGGGGTGGCGATGGCGCTGGCCGGCGCCTACATGCTGCGGACCGGCCGGCTGCTCCACCTGGAGCTGCCCCGGTTGCGGCACCAGGTCGTGGTGGCGCACGAGCGGGCGACCGACGCCGCCGACCTCCCCCGCGCGCCGCGGCCGTGGATGGCGCTGGTGCACGGGTTCGTCGCCGGCTGGGGCTTCGGCGCCTTCGCCCTCATCCTCTTCACGGTCATGGTTCCGGCGATGCATTCGATCGCGTTCGGCTGGGTCCCCGGCGCCCTCTTCGGAGTCGGCACCACGACCGTCCAGGCGGCGGCCGGGGCCAGCTTCGGATGGGTGAGCCGGCGCCTGCGGCTGTCCCCGGAGGCGGCGGTCCGCGCCGGCCGGCTCACCTCCGGGCGGACGCTCCTCTGGGGCGGCATCCTCTTCGCGGTGGCGGGGGCGTTCGGGCTGCTGGTGCCGGGTGTCGCCGGGCTCAGCCTCGCGACCGGGCTCCACGTCCACAACCTGGACCAGATCGGCCTCCCGTTGGTCCTGGTGATGGTGATCGTGCTCGGGATCGGCGTGGGCACCCTCGTCCACGAGACCCGGGCCGCCCGAGCCGCCAGCGGCGGCGTCGCGCGCTCCCAGCCCGGCGCGCCGTCCTGACGGGAGCGGCGGTCGGGGCCCCAGCCGCTCAGGCGGCGGGGATGCGGGCGTGGACCTCGACGCCGGCGGGGAATCCGAGCGACGCCTCCAGCGCCGCCCGGGCCGTCTCCCTGAGGGCGGCCACGGCGGGGGCGGGCGGGGCGTCGTCCAGCCGGTAGGTGACCCGGCTGCCGCGCCGCGAGGCCAGACGGAGCCGCGGTCCGCAGCCGGCGTCGACGGCGGCGACCACACGGGTGACCAGCCGGCTGGAGGCGTCGCCGAGGTCGCGGTCGGTGCCGCAGCCGGCGAGCGGCGCGCCCCAGGGCAGGGTCGCGGGGCGCGTCGGCCCCTGCAGGTAGGCGCGGGCGGTGCCGAAGGGTTCCAGGATCCGGCGCAGGCGGGGACCGGGCGGTCCCCAGCCCACCCCGGCGTCGGGGACGGGGGCGTGGCCGTCAGCGCGGGGGCGGGGCCGGGCCAGACCGCGCAGCAGTCCGGCCGCCTCGTCCCGGTCCATCCCCGCCGCCGCCGCGACTCCGACGCCGCCCTCGGCGAGGGCGGCCTGGAGCCCGCGGTCGTCGGCCCACGCGGCCACCAGCAGGAGCGGCGGAGCCGGCACCTCGAGCTCCAGCAGGGGCTGGCCCCGCTGCGACGCGCGCTCATCCCGGCTGGCGGGGGGCGGCTCCACCGCGCTCCACAGCCCGGCCGGGTGGGGCGGGTTGAGCTGGTAGCCGGCGAGGGAGAGCCGAGCCATGCAGCGGAGGTCGTCGGCGTAGGGGAGCTCGCGCTGGCGGCGGGGGTAGCGGGTCGCCCAGCGCTCGAAGGCCCGGCGCACCTGCTCGACCTTCCACAGGCGCTCCTCCTCGTCGGTCGGGTCGCGCGGCTCCGGCGGGTCGGGGAGCCCGACCAGGGTGGTGAGGCGCAGACGTTCGACAAACGTCACCGCCCGGAGCTGCCGGCGCAGCTCCGCCTGGGCCGGGACCTCGCCCACCAGGACCGCGCCGGGCCGGCCGTCGGCGAAGTCGGCGAAGGCCGCCAGGGTCAGCTCCCCCTTCCGTCCGGGGACCACGATGTGGAGGCCGCCCGGGGCGGTCTGCTCGATGACGCCGACCGGGAGCGGGTACGGCCAAAGCGCCGGCGGGTCCGGGGCCGCGCGGGTCGGGCGGGCGGCGGGTCGGGCGGCGGCGGCGCGGGCGGCGG
>DAHUZL010000229.1 GCA_027306655.1 Candidatus Dormiibacterota bacterium | reverse complement strand
GTGGCCCCGTGCCCCACGCCGCCCCCCACGCCCACCGTCACGCCGACGGTGTGCCCGGTGACGGTGGCGACTTGCGCACTACCCACGCCCACGCCCACGCCCTCTCCCACACCCACGCCCACCGCGACCCCGATCCCCTCCGTCGCGACCACGCCCAGCGCAGGTGGCTCGGTGCCGGTGACGCTGTCGGACACCGCTGATGTGACCGGTGGGGACAACCCGACCGGGTCGGTCACCTTCAACCTGTACGGCCCCGGCGACACGACCTGTGCCGCCCCCGCGCTGCTGACCAACACGGTGACGCTGAGTGGGGGAGCGGCGACCTCGGGCACCTACACGGCCAAGGCCGCCGGGATCTACCGGTGGACCGCGAGGTACGGAGGCGACAGCCACAACGGCTCGGCCACCAGCGCCTGTGGTGCGGAGACCGTCACGGTGACGGCGGCGGGGGCGGTCAAGGGGGTGACGACCACCCCGACCGCGACGCCCACCGTTGCGCCGACCACCACGTCGGCGCCCACGCCAACCGCGGCGCCGGTGCCAACGCCGACCGGCACGGTGAAGGCCGTGACCACGCCGACCACTCCGACCACGCCGAACACGGGGGCCGACCTCCTCGGCCCCCTGGCGCTGTTCATCCTGGGCGCGGTCCTGCTCGGGGTGGCGGCGGTGACGCGTCGGCGACATCCCTACAGCAGCTGAGCGCGGGGGAGCGCTCGATCGGTTGATCGGTGGGGGCCCCGCACGGGGCCCCCACCCCTGCTCCCCGCACCCCCCGTCCGCGCGCGGGCCTGCCCCCACCGCATCGGTGCCGCAAGGGCAGGCCCGGGGGGAGCCGGGCTCGTCTGCTAGCCTCGAAGCATGCTGAGCGGAGGGCGCCCGCGACCGGGCTCATCCGGCCCGACGGGTACCGGACCGTCCGGCCCCCGTGGAGCCCCCCGCACCAATCTCCGCTCCCCCTGGTTCTGGGGGACGGTGGGGGCACTCCTTCTCCTCAACCTCGTCATCGCCAACGTCCTGGTGCCGCCGCGGGCCCCGCGGACGGTCACCGTCCCCTACAACGTCTTCCTGACCCAGGTGCGGGCCGGCAATGTCGCCAGCATCACCAGCACCGGCAACACCATCGATGGCGTCTTCCACCACCCTGCGGGGGCCAGCCCCACCACCAAGACGATCGCCGCGGACTTCACCACCCAGCTCCCGTCGTTCGCCGGCGGCGGGCTCCTGAACCTCCTGGTGGCCCACCACGTCACCATCAACGCCAAGCCGACCAGCTCGCAGACCTCGCCTCTGTTGTCCGCGCTCTTCAGCTTCGGGCCCACGCTGCTGCTGGTCTTCGCCTTCCTCTGGATCACCGGTCGGGCGGCGTCGATGGCGGGAGGGGGCGGCGGGATCTTCGGGCTGGGACGGAGCCGGGCGCGCCTCTATGACTCGGAGCGGCCCGGCACCACCTTCGCCGACGTCGCCGGCATCGAGGAGGCGAAGGAGGAGCTGGAGGAGATCGTCGACTTCCTCCGGGCGCCGCTCCGCTACCAGCGGCTCGGGGGCACGGTCCCCAAGGGGGTCCTCCTGGTCGGCCTTCCCGGGACCGGCAAGACCCTTCTGGCGCGGGCGGTCGCGGGCGAGGCCGGCGCTCCCTTCTTCAGCCTGTCGGCATCGGAGTTCATCGAGATGATCGTCGGGGTGGGGGCGGCCCGCGTCCGTGACCTCTTCGCCAAGGCCCGCCAGGCCGCCCCCGCGATCATCTTCATCGACGAGCTGGACGCGATCGGACGGGCCCGCGGCAGCGGGGCCAGCCTCGGCGGCCACGACGAGCGCGAGCAGACGCTGAACCAGATCCTCACCGAGATGGATGGCTTCGACTCCCGCGAGGGCGTGATCGTGCTGGCCGCCACCAACCGCGCCGACGTGCTCGACGCGGCGCTGCTCCGCCCGGGGCGCTTCGACCGGCGGGTGATGGTCCAGCCCCCCGACCGTGAGGGGCGGGCCGCGATCCTGCGCATCCACACCCGGACCGTGCCGCTGGCCGCCGACGCCGACCTCGACCAGGTGGCCGCCCAGACCCCTGGCCTGGTGGGGGCAGAGCTGCGCAACCTGGTCAACGAGGCGGCGCTGCTGGCGGCGCGTCGCGACCGCCAGGCGGTGACGCTGGCCGACTTCAACGATGCCCTGGAGAAGGTCCTCCTCGGCGCCGCCCGTCGGATCGTGCTCTCCGAGGCCGACCGGGAGCGCACCGCGTACCACGAGAGCGGTCACGCCCTGCTCGGGCTGCTGGTGCCCGAAGCCGACCCGGTGCGCAAGGTCTCGATCATCCCGCGCGGCCGTGCGCTCGGGGTGACCGTCCAGAGCCCGGTCGACGACCGCCAGAACTACCCCGAGACCTACCTCCGCGCCCGCATCGTCGGCGCGCTCGGGGGACGGGCCGCCGAATCGCTGATCTACGGCGTCGTCACCACCGGCGCCGAGAACGACCTGCTCCAGGTCACCCGGATCGCCCGGGAGATGGTGGTGCGGTGGGGCATGAGCCCGGCGGTGGGCCCGCTCAACTTCAGCGACGATCTCGACGATCAGCCGGCGATGATCCGGGAGCGCCCTTTCAGCGACGCCACCGCGGAGCTGATCGACGCCGAGGTGAAGCGGATCGTGGAGGAGTGCTTCGCCACGGCGCGGGACCTGCTCCGAACGCACCGGGACCAGTTGGAGGCGCTCACCCGCGAGCTGCTCCGCAAGGAGTCCCTGATCGAGGCCGAGATCCTCAAGGTGACGGGGATGGCGGCGAAGACATCGTCGCGGGTATCGGCGGATCAGGGTCGGCCGGGGGCGGCGCCGGGACCGGTCGGTCCACCCAGCCCGGTGCCGGCGGCGCTCAGGCCCACCAGTCCAGACCCGCCGGCTCCGCGTCCCGCGGCGCGGGCGCGGGCGCGGGCGCAGCGATCCTGAGAGCGCGCCGACCCGCGTAGGGGCGGCACGGTGTCAGGATGACGGTGGCCCGGCTGGCGGTCACGGAGGACATCCAGGAGCGGCTCGGCGCCGAGATCTGTGAGGCGCTTCGGCGCCGGTTCCACCCGACCGGGGAGTGCGCGGTCTGCGGTCGGACCCTCTCCGCCGAGCCTGTCACGATCTCGGTGCAGCCGGCGCATGCCCTGCTGTTGGTGACCGTCCACCACGTGCGGTGCGCGCGGGGTCGATGGATCAAGGGCAGGTCGCTGATGGTGGTGCGCGATCGCACCTGCGTGACCATGGCCGGCTGCATGTGGCTGACCGCGCGGCGCGGCTGGTGGCCCTGGCCGAGGCGTCGCCATGGGAAGCCATTCGTCCTCGTCAACCCCTGGGTGGATGGCGCGACCCTGCGCCGAACGGACGGGGGCGGGCTGATCGATGCCGACATGGAGGCCCTCGCCGCGGTCGGCTTCCCATCCAGCGCGAGCTCCCACCCGCCGGAGTCGGGCGTCCACCTGCTGGTGCGGGTGCGATCGCACCTGGCGGAGATCGATGGGCCGCTCGGCACCTGGGAGGCTGACCTCCCGGCCGGGGTGGGCACCGCCATCCGCACGTGTGGCGGGCTGACGGTGTGGGTCGGCACCGGGCTGGACCTCAGTCCCCCCCTGCGGCTCGGCACAGACGAGCTGCGTCCCCTGGTCGAACGGAGCCGCGCGCTCTGGGCGTGGGCGCCGCTGGCTGAGTGACGGCCGAGGCGACCGCGGTGGGCGGTGGCCTGCCGCGGGACGTGGTGCGGGGTCCAGACGGATCGGGTTGGGAGGCCGGCCTGGGCGCGCTGCGCTCGGACGGGAACCCAGTCCACGGTGAGCCGGCGCGCTACCCTCAGCGCCGATGGCTGCGGACGGGCGCCGCTCCGAGCTCATGGGCGGCGTGGAGCTGGTCAGTCCCGCGCCCACGCCCCGGCACCAGCGCTGCGTCGCCGCCCTCACCCACCTTCTGTATGCGGCCGAGACCGATCGGGCGCTGGTCCTGCCGGCTCCGTGCGAGTGGGCGGTGGGGCCCGGGATGATCCTCCAGCCGGACCTCGCCGTCGTCCGGCCCGAGGACGTGCATGCGACCGAGATTCAGGGCACCCCGCTCCTCATCGTCGAGGTGCTCTCGCAGCGCACCCGCCAGAGCGACCTCGGGGCCAAGCGGATGGCGTTCGAGGCCGCCGGGGTCCCCGCCTACTGGGTCGTCGACCCGGAGGTGCCCTCGCTCACCGTGATGCGGCTCGACCGCGGACGGCTCGCGGAGTCGGCCCGCGCGGTCGGGGACGAGCCCTATCGGGCCACCTTCCCGTTCCCGGTGACCGTCGTCCCCGCCCGCCTCCTGCGGGGGATCTCGCCCCAGGGACCGGGCCGCGGCCCGGCGTCCCGTGGGCGCGGGCGGTGGGCGGACGCACCACCCCGATGAGTACGCTGATCCGGATGACCCGATGGCCAGACTCGGGCCCGCCCGGGCTCGGGTCGGGCGGCGGCTCCCGCCCGCGGCGGTGACGAGGTCCCCGCGTGCCGGTTGACCGCAGCGATCCATTGCCGCTCTGGGCGCAGCTGGTGAACGAGCTGCGCCAGCGGCTGTCGGCGGGGGCGTTCGACCAGCGGTTCCCCACCGAGCTGGAGCTGGCCGACGCCTACCAGGTGAGCCGGCACACGGTCCGCGAGGCGATCCGCCGCCTCCGCGACGACGGGTTGGTCAGCTCCCACCGCGGCCGGGGGACGGTCGTCAACCGCACCCGCTTCGACCAGCGTCTCGGCGCTCTCTACAGCCTCTTCCAGGCGGTCGAGGCCCAGGGGGCGGAGCAGCGCAGCCGGGTCCGCCGCCTGGAGGTGCGGGCCGACCCGGTGGCGGCGCGGCAGCTCGGCCTCGATCCGGCGGCGCCGCTCCTCTACCTGGAGCGGCTTCGGCTCGCCGACGACATCCCGCTGGCGTTGGACCGGGCCTGGCTCCCCCTCGCCCTGGCGGGGCCGCTCATGACCGCCGACTTCCGCCACACGGCCCTCTACGACCAGCTGGCGGGGCGCTGCGGCATCAACCCCGACAGCGGCCGCGAGTCGATCCGGGCGGTGGTGCCGCAGCCCAGCGAGCGCCGCGTTCTCTGGCTGGCCGCCGGCTCCGCCGCCTTCCTGCTCGAGCGCCTGAGCCATGCCGGGGGGCGCCCGGTGGAGTGGCGGAGCACGGTGGTCCGCGGCGACCGCTACAGCTTCGTCGTCGAGTGGCGCCCGGGGGGCGGGCCGCGGGTGGCGCTCGGCGCCCGCTGGAGCGCGCCCGAGGCCGGCTGACGAGGGCGGTCGCGCTCGCCGCGGCGAGGACACCGCACCCGGGAACCCGGGACGGCCCTGGCCGTGGGCGTCAGGCGCGGGCGATTGCCAGCACGTCGGTGGCGCGGAACCCGCTGCCGGCGGGGGAGCCGAAGGGGCCGGCGTCGTCGGCTGACGAAGCCCCGCCACGAACACCAGAGCCCTGGAACGTACAGACGTATGCCAGATGAGTCACTCCCCCAAGGGGTGCGGATGGCGGGTTGGGGTCGGCGGCGGCGGTCGTCGGATGCGGGGCCGGCTTCTCCTTCTCGTTCGTGATCCCCGCCACCGCGACGCCGGGCCCGGCGCACCGGCGTGCTCACCGACGGCGTCGAGGCGGACCTCCAGGTCGCCCACCGCCACCCGCGCGTCGAGCAGTCCCCGGGCCTGGTTGGAGCGCACCGCCCACCGCTTCGCCCCGGCGGAGACGCTCTTCGGACAGGTGCTGATGCCCTCCTCTGGTCTGGCGTCGGCGAGCGGCGAGCCCGTGCGGTGACGCCGTCGGGCTCCCCTGCCGGTCCGCGGTCGCCGGCCCGCCGAGGGCGTCGCCGCGGCCGCGCATGCCCATGTCCGGAGACGGCACCGTGTGAGTATCCTCCGCATCATGGAGGGGCCAGGGAGGGCTACCGGCACGAGCTGCGAGGCGCGGGCGGAGCAGGTCGTGGCCGTCGCCCACGCCGTGCTGCAGGAGGTGAACGCCCGCATGTCGGGGGCGGGACTCTCCCTCGCCCGCGCCCGGCGGGTGCTCCTCGCCGCCCAGCCGATGAGGCACAATGAGCTGAGCAGCGCGGTCGGTGTGATGCCGAGAACGATGACGACCGTGGTGGACGCTCGGGGGACCGATGGCCTCGTGTCGCGCACCCCTGCCCCGGACGACCGCCGAGCGATGCTGCTCCGGGTCGCTGATGCCGGCAGACGCCAGATGCGCACGCTCAGGACGGCCCGCGGATCAGGTGCCGCGGTCCTCTTCGCGTCGCTCACCCTGGCGGAGAGGAGGCAGCTCGCCAGGCTCTTGGCTCGCGTCCGCCCCGCCCCGCCCCGCCGAAGCCTCGACCGCGGTTCCACGCAAGACCGTGTCCCGCAGGGACTGCTCGGTGAATGGAGGACGTGATCATGGCCGAATCGGAGCAGACCGTGGCTGTCGGCGACGTGAGCAGAGGGTTGGTCGCCGTGAACGACTACGTTGTCGGCATCACGCGCGGCGAGTACTTCGCCCTCACCCGCTGGTGCCGACACAGCAGGGGCGATCTCGCCAGGGGATCGATCGACGCCGATGGGTGCCTCGTGTGCCCGGTCCACGGGGCGCGGTACGACGTCCGCTCGGGCCGCGCTGTGGACGGGCCGAAGGTGCCCGGCGGTGGGCTCATCAAGCGGATGATGAATCGCCACCCGCTCGAGCGCCGTCCCGTCGATGTCGAGGGTGAGACCCTCCGCATCCGCTGAGCGCGCTACTCCTGTCTCGGGCCTTGTATAGCGGACGCATGTTCGCTGCCTGTGTACACTCTCCCTATGGGTGCGGGCGGCGGGCCGGGGTCGACGGCGGCGTTCGTTGAATGCTGGGCCCGCTCCTCCTTTTCCTTCCTGGAGGGAGCGAGCCCGCCGGAGGCGCTGGTGGAGCGGGCGAAGGCCCTCGGCATGCCGGCGCTGGGGCTGGTTGACCGCAACGGGCTCTACGGCGCCGTCCGCTTCGTCCGCACCGCGGCGGCGGCGGGGATCGGCGCCCTGGTGGGAGCGGAGTGCGACCTTGTCGCAGGCGGCCGGCTGGTCCTCCTGGCCGAGGACCGGGCCGGTTACCAGCAGCTCAGCCGGCTGGTGAGCCGCGCCCAGCTGGCGGGCGGGAAGGGGAGCCCGTGCCTCCAGCTGGTGGGGCTCGACGGTCCCCTCGGCGCCGCCATCGGTGCCGGGGGACCGCCCCCGGCGGCGCGCCGGGACACCGAGGGGCGCCCGGACCCTCGCCAGGCCCGGAGGGGGCCGGAGCCCAGCGAGCTGGACCCCGACCGCGTGGCGGCCGTCGACCCCGAGGCGCTGGACCGCTGCCTGGTGCTCGCCGGCGGCCCGCACAGCCCCGTGACCGCGGCCCTGCTGCGAGGCGACCGCGATCGGGCCGACAGCGCCGCGCGCGCGCTCGCCCGGGCCTTCGGCGGCCGCGCCCACCTCGCTCTCCAGCACCATTGCCACCCGGGCGACCGGTGGCTCGTGGCTGAGACCGCGGCCTGCGCGGACCGCACCGGGATCGGCTGCCTCGCCACCCAGGCCCCCCGCTACGCCACCCTGGAGGAGGCGCCGATCCTCGACGTGCTCCAGGCGATCCGCCACGGCGTCACCCTGGAGACGGCGGCGGAGCGGGGCTGGCTCCTGCCCAACCACGCCTACGCGATGGAGTCCGGGCCGGAGCTGGCGGCGCGGATCCGGCACCCGTCCGCGATCGCGGCGGCGGCGCGGCTCGGCGCCCGCGCCGACCTCCGGCTCGACTTCGCCCATACCCGCTTCCCCGGCTTTCGGGTCCCCGGCGGCGCCCCGCCCGACCGTCACCTCGAGGCCCTGTGCCGGGCGCAGCTCCCGGTGCGGTACCGCCCGATCACCGACCTGGTGGAGCGGCGGCTGCGCCACGAGCTCCGGGTGATCCGGGTGACCGGGCTCAGCGAGTTCTTCCTCATCGTCCACGACCTGATGCGCTTTGCCAGGGAGCAGCGGATCCCGGCCCAGGGCCGGGGCTCGGCCGCCGACAGCCTGGTCGCCTACCTCCTCGGCATCACCCGGGTGGACCCGATCGCCCACCACCTCCTCTTCGAGCGCTTCCTCCACGAGGACATGCGGACCACGCCGGACATCGACATCGACATCTCCACCACGCACCGGGAGCGGGTGATCCGCTACGTCTACGACACCTACGGCCCCGAGCACACCGGGATGGTGTGCACGGTCATCACCTTCCAGCCGCGGCTGGCGATCCGCCAGGTGGGGGCGGCCTTCGACCTGCCCCTCCCGGTGATCGAGCGTCTCGCCCGCTCGGTCGACCGCTGGTTCGACCCCGAGCTGGCCCGGGCCCTGCCCCCGCTGGCGGCGACGGCAATGGACGGCCCCGGCCGCCCCGAGGCCGTCCCGGGCCCCGAGGCCGGCCCGGAGGGGGAGCGGCGTCGGGCGGAGCTGGCCCAGGTCCTCAGCGTGGCCGGGCTGGCCGGGCCGAACGTCCTCGGGAGCCGGACCTGGCAGCGGTTCCTCGCCTGCGTCGCCGCCGTCGTCGGCACCCCCCGCCACCTCTCGATCCACGTCGGCGGGATGCTGGTCACCGGCCAGCCCCTGGTCGACGTCGCCCCGGTGGAGCGGGCGACCATGCCGGGACGGGTCGTGGTCCAGTACGACAAGGACGACGTCGAGGACCTCGGCCTGATCAAGATCGACCTCCTCGGGCTGCGCACCCTGTCGGTGGTGGCGGAGGCGCTCCAGTTCATCGAGGCGGCGACCGGCGAGCGGGTCGACCTCGACCAGCTCTCCCTGACCGACCCCGAGGTCTATGCGCTGTGCGCCGCCGCCGACACCCTGGGGGTGTTCCAGATCGAGTCCCGGGCCCAGCTCCAGACCCTGCCCCGGACCCGGCCCACGACGTTCAACGACCTCGTCGTCGAGGTGGCCCTGATCCGTCCCGGCCCGATCCAGGGGCACGCGGTCCACCCCTACCTGCGCCGCCGCCAGGGTCGGGAGCCGGTGACCGTGCCGCACCCGCTCCTGGAGCCGATCCTGCGCGACACCCTCGGGGTGATCCTCTACCAGGAGCAGATCCTGGAGATCGCGATGACGGTGGCGGGCTTCTCCGCCGGCGAGGCCGACCGCTTCCGGCGCGCCCTGGGCCGCCGCCGCTCCCGGGCCGAGGTGGCCGAGCTGGAGGCGGTCTTCGCCCGCGGCTGCCGCCGCCAGGGGCTGGCGGACCCGGTCATCGCCACCCTCTTCGACTCCATCCGCGGCTTCGCCGAGTTCGGCTTCTGCCGCAGCCACGCGGCCGCCTTCGCCCGCACCGCCTACGAGACCGCCTGGCTCAAGCGCTATCATCCCGCCTGCTTCCTGGCCGCCCTCCTCAACCACCAGCCGATGGGCTTCTACCACCCCTCGGTCCTGGTCGAGGACGCCAAGCGCCGTGGGGTCCTGGTCCTCCCCGTCGACGTCAACCAGAGCCGGGACCGCTGCCGGGTGGAGTGGACGGCGCCGGCCGGGCCGGCAAACGGGCCGCAGCTCGCGGTGCGGCTCGGCCTGAACCAGGTCCGCCGGCTGGGCGAGGCCTGGCGCGACCGGCTCGCCGCCGAGAGGGAGCGGGCCCCGTACCGGTCGGCCGCCGACTTCTGGCGGCGGACCCGGCTGCCCCGACGGGTGATCGAGGACCTCTGCCTGGTGGGGGCGTTCGACGACTTCGGTGAGCCGCGGCGACAGGTGCTCTGGCGGCTGCGCCAGGCGGAGGAGCAGCTGGGCGACCCTGACCCGCTCCTGGAGGCGCCCATCCTGGCGCCGCCGCTCCGCGACCTCACCCCGCAGGAGCGCAGCGCCCAGGACTACCGGGTCCAGGCGCTCACGACCGGGCCCCACCTCTGTTCGTTCCTGCGCCCCCTGTTCGAGCGGTGCGGGGCGGTGCCGCTGGCGACCGCCCGGGCGATGGCGGAGGAGGGGAGGGGCGCCCGGGTGACCGTCGCCGGCCTGGTCATCACCCGCCAGGCGCCCCACACCGCCCGCGGGATCCGGTTCTTCACCCTCGCCGACGAGACGGGGCACCTCGATCTGGTCCTGCGTCCCGAGGTCTACCGGCGGGCGCGGGGGACGGTCAACCACCACCCCCTCCTCCTCGCCGAGGGGCGGGCCCAGCGCGCCGACGGGGCGGTGAACCTGGTGGCGGAGCGGGTCCGTGCCATCGACGGCGAGGGGATGGAGCTTCCCCCCCCGCTCTCCCACGACTACCACTGACCGGGGCGTCCCTCCCGGCGGCGCCGCCGCCTGTCGAAACCGGGCACCGAGTCGTGTCGTAAAGCGGCTCGCCCACCGCTCGCCAGCGCTGGCTGGACGGGTACGCCCTCGTGGTGGAGCCCCTGCCCGCCTGGACCAGCAACCGGCCCCACCGGATGCTGCGCTCGCCCACGCGATACGTGGTCGATCCTGCCCTGGTCGGGGCGATCCTCCGGCTCGACTCCCCCGGGGTCCTGCGCGACGGTCGCCGGATCGGACGCCTCCTGGACACGCTGGTGGTCGGCCAGTTGCGGGCCGGCGAGCGCCGCTCCGGGTCCGGGCGATGCCCGCCACCTCGACGGGCCGCGCGATCAGCTCGGTGACCGATTCCCCTGCGGCGTCGCCGTTCACACCGGGCCCCACGTGTTCGCGCTCCAGGAGCGCACCGTCGCCGTGCTGATCTGCGGGCGATGGGCCTGAGGGGGTGCGCCGACGCCGACCGCCGGCCCTCCAGAGCGCGACCGCGGTCGCCTGGCGCCGCTTGCTACCGTCTCGGTCGGAGCCCGGTCGGCGCACCGGCCGTGCTCTCGCGGCAGAACGTCACCGAGTCCCCTCCAGACCGAGGACCACCATGTGGACCGCGCGCCGTCGAACGGACCACGACCCCACCTCCTTCGACCATCTGGCTGAGACGTACGAGCGGCGGGACGAGCTCACCCGCGGCTGGGTGACGGGCTGGCTGATGGACCAGCTCGCGAACCGTCACGGCGGGTCGGCGGTCGACCTCGGTTGTGGCAACGGCCGCACCGCCCTGATCCTGGCCGACCACTACCGGCAGGTGCGCGCCGTGGACCTCAGCCCGGAGATGATCAGGCTGGCGAGCAGCCGCCGGCCCCACCCGCGGGTCACCTACGAGTGCGCCGACCTCGACCGAGTCCAGGGCCAGTACGACCTCGTCGTGAGCATCATGGTGCTCCACCACGTTCCCGACATCCGCGCGACCCTGGCCCACATTTCCCGGCTGGTGGCACCGGGGGGGATGGCGATCCTGGTGGACCCCGCCGGGCCGCGCGAGCGGAGGTGGCAATTTCACCTCCGCCACGTGATGGCGCTGTACGGGGACCTGCGCGACCGGCGGGCCCGCGCCTGGGAGCACTTCCGGCTGAAGAGTGACCGGCGCTGGATGGACCACCTGGTGAGCGACCGCTTCCTCACCGTTGAGCAGTTCCGGGACGTGTACGCACGAGCCCTGCCCGGAGCCGTGATCGGCACCGTCAACGGGCTCCACTCGGCCGTCTGGCAGCGACCGTAGGGCGCCGCCCGACGCCGGGCAGGAGCCGGCTCAGGCGCGGAGAACCCGCGTCCGATCAGGCGACGTCTGACGAGAGGCGCCCAGTCCCCGGCGGGTGCTAGCACCCTTCTCTGCGGCGACCCCGGCGGAGACAATTGGTTGCAGGCGCACGCTGGCGGGCCCGGGCGGGAAGGGCGGGGCGTGGCGCACGTTGCGGAGAGTGGAGAGGGACGACCCACGTCATCGCGCCGGGCGGGATGCGCGTCGCCCCGTGCTCGCGCCCACACCGGTCACGACCCCGAGCCCGACCACGCATCCCCGGCAGCCGGCGGTACCAATCGGAGGTGATGATCGGTGTCGGCGCTGACCCCCGTGACGAGGCGGCCGCGACACCGCAGCAGCGGCGTCCGCATCCGGAGCGGCACCGGCGCGCCCGCCCTTCCCCCGCCCCGCCGGTGAGCCGGCCGATGGCGAACCCCCGTGGCGCGCACCCGTCGGCCCCTCGGGCCTGCCCGCTGGAGCTCATCGGCCGGATCGCCACCCCCCGGGTGAGCGTGGTCATCCCCGCCCTCAACGAGGCCCGCAACCTTCCCCACGTGCTTCCGCGGATACCCTCCACCGTCTTCGAGGTGATCCTCGTCGACGGTGGGTCCACCGATGGCACGATCGAGGTGACCCGCCGGCTCCGGCCGGAGACGGTGGTCCTGGCGCAGCGGCGGATCGGCAAGGGGGACGCCTTCGCAACCGGGTTCGAGGCGGCTCGGGGCGACATCATCGTCACCCTCGATGCCGACGGTTCGACCGATCCCATCGAGATCCCCCAGTTCGTCGAGGCGCTGATCCGGGGCGGGGACTTCGCCAAGGGCACTCGCTTTGCCGAGGGGGGCGGCAGCGCCGACCTCACCCCGGTCCGGCGCCTCGGCACTCAGTTGCTGACGGGGGTGGCCAACCGGCTGCACGGCTCCGCCTACACGGATCTCAACTACGGACTGTGTGCCTTCTGGCGGCACTGCCTTCCCCATCTCGACCTCGATTGCGATGGCTTCGAGGTCGAGGCGCTGATGGGAGTGCGTCTGGCCAAAGCGAACCTGGAAGCGCGCGAGGTGGGCAGCTTTGAGCACCGCCGCCTCTACGGATCCAGCAACCTCCGAATCGTGCGGGACGGCGTCCGGGTGCTTCGCACGATCCTGGCCGAGCGGCGCCCCCGCTCCCACCGACCGCGCCTCCAGCCGGATCTGTCATCGCCTCGCTGGGCGGTGCATGAGGCCAGCGGGCCGGAGCGGGTGGGGACGGCAGCCGATGCGCCCGAGCTCCCGGTCGTCGAGGTCACGGGGACGATCGGTTCCCGCCCGGGGGATCGCCGCTCGATGGTCACCGGCGGGGAGCGGGAGTGGACGGGCCGTCCGCCGGCCAAGCCCTGGCTGGAGATCGCCTTCGTCAACAACATGCCGGACCCCGCATTCTTCGACACCGAGTCGCAGTTTCGGCGGCTGCTGGAAGCGGCCGCCCAGACCACCCCGATTCGCCTGCGCAGCTACTGGATGCCGGGCATCCCGCGCGGCCCCGAGGTGATGCAGCGACTGCAGCAGGCCTACCGGGAGGTGGGGTCGCTCTGGTCCACCCCCGTCGACGCGGTCATCATCACCGGGACCGAGCCGGTCGCTCGCCGCCTGACCGAGGAGCGCTACTGGCAGACGCTGTCCGATCTGCTCGCCTGGGCCGAGGAGACGACGTCCTCGGCACTCCTCTCCTGCCTGGCGGCGCACGCCGCCATCCTCCAATTCGATGGCATCCAGAGGACCCCGCTGGCGGTCAAGCAGTCGGGCGTCTTCGTCAACGACGTGACCCGACCGCACCGACTGACCGTGCGCATGCCCGAGGCGGTGGCGGTGCCGCATTCGCGCCTCCACGACATCCCGACCAGCAGCCTGGTCCGGCGCGGCTATGTGCCCCTGATCCAGTCCCAGGATGCGTGGAGCTCGATGGCGGTCGATCGCGGCCGCTGCCTGTTCATCCTCAACCAGGGTCACCCCGAGTACGCTCCCCTCAGCCTGCTGCGGGAGTACCGGCGTGACCTCCGTCGATACCTGTCCGGTCGCAGCCCGATTCGACCGACAGTTCCGTCGGGCTATCTCGACGAGGAGGGAGAGGCGATCCTGGCGGCCTTCGAGCGGTCGGCGATACGCCGCGCCCACGCCGAGTCGGCCTTCGCCGAGTTCCCGCTGGCGCGGCTCGAGCACCACCTGGCGGCCAGCTGGGCCGACTGGGCCGAGGCGCTCTTCGCCAACTGGATCGACGAGATCGTCGCGCGCGCGCGCGGACCACGGCTGCAAATGGCTCCGGCTGGGCGCGACTCCGTCGTGGCGTGATGCCGACGCCGCCAGGCCCAGCCCTGCGGACCGGGCGGGCGATCCGGTCGTGAGCGGGGAGGCGCCCTCCTGACATGCACGACGAGACGGTCGCGATCCACGGCGGCTACGTCCCCGACAGCACCCGGGCGGTGGCCGTCCCCATCTATCAGACGGTCGCCCATGAATTCATCGACGCCCAGCACGCGGGAGCCATCTTCGACCTGGAGCTTCCCGGCTTCCACTACAACCGGATCAACAATCCCACCAACGATGTGCTTGAGAAGCGGCTGGCGGAGCTCGAGGGGGGTGTGGCGGCGCTGACCCTCGGCTCCGGAGCCGCCGCGGTCGCGCACTCCATCCTCAACCTCGCCACCGCGGGCAGCAACATCGTGGCTGCTCCCCAGCTCTACGGAGCCACCTACACGCTGCTGGCGCACGTGCTGCCGCAGTATGGGGTGACCACCCGGTTCGCGGCCGATGACCGGGCCCAGTCGATCGCACCGCTCATCGACGACGGGACTCGGGCGGTCTTCTGCGAGAGCGTCGGCAATCCGGCCGGCAATGTTGTGGACATCGAGGCGGTGGCGGCGGTGGCCCACTCCGGAGGCGTGCCGCTGCTGGTCGACAACACCGTGGCGACTCCGATCCGGCTCAAGCCGCTGCAGCACGGAGCGGACGTGGTGGTCGAATCCCTGACCAAGTTCGTCGGCGGCCACGGGGCGGTCATCGGCGGGGCGATCGTGGACGGGGGCTGCTTCCCCTGGGCCAGCCAGGCGCAGCGCTTCCCCATGTTGACCCAGCCGGACCCGGCCTTCCACAACGTGGTCTACGCCGCCCAGTTCCCCACCACCGCCTACATCGTGCGCTGCCGGACGGTGGGGCTGCGCAACTTCGGGGCGGCCCTGTCGCCCTTCAGCGCCTTCCTGCTGCTGCAGGGACTGGAGACCCTGGCGGTGAGGCTGGAGCGGCACGAGGCCAACACGCGCCGGGTGGCCGCCTACCTCCTCGGCGATCCGCGGGTGGCCTGGGTCCGGTTCGTCGGGTCGGCCGGCCCCGCCGATCAGGAGCTGGCGGCGCGCTACCTCAAAGGACACGTCCTCTCGGTGCTCACCTTCGGCCTGGCCGGCGGGTACGCGGCGGCCCAGGCCTTCTTCGACTCGGTCAAGCTGTTCAAGCGCCTGGTCAACCTCGGCGATGCCAAGTCGCTGGTCAGCCACCCGGCGTCGACCACCCACCGCCAGCTGTCGCCGGCCGAGCAGGCCCAGGCGGGGGTGCAGCCGGAGGCGGTCCGCCTCTCGGTGGGGCTGGAGCACGTGGACGACCTGATCGCGGACAT
>DAHUZL010000228.1 GCA_027306655.1 Candidatus Dormiibacterota bacterium | reverse complement strand
ATGGAGCTCGCGCAGCGCCTGGCGGTGAGCCGCCCCACCGTCCGGCAGGCGATCGACCGGCTCCTGGAGCAGGGGCTGGTGGCGCGTCGCCGGGGGATCGGCACCTGCGTCGTGCCGCGCCGGATCCATCGCGCCCTCCAGCTCACGAGCCTCCACGATGACCTCACCGCCGCCGGCCGGCGGCCGAGCACCCGCGTGATCGCGCTGGCCACCGTCAGGGCCGACGACCTGGTCGCGCACGCCCTGGGCGTCTCGATCGGCACGCCGGTCGCCCAGCTCGACCGCCTCCGCCGCGCCGACGGGGCGCCGCTGGCGGTGATGCGCAATTACTTCGCGATGGGGCTGGTCCCCGCCGATACCACCACCCTCGAGGCGGACGGGCTCTACGCGCTCTTCCGAACCCATGGGCTCCACCCTCGGGTCGCCGAGCAGACCGTGGGCGCCCGCGGCGCCACCGCCGCCGAGGCGCGCCTGCTCGAGGTTCCCCGGGGCCACTGCCTGCTCACGATGACGCGCACCGCCTTCGACGCCGCCGGCCTGGCCCTGGAGCACGGGGTCCACTGCTACCGCGCCGACCGCTACGTGTTCGAGACCCGCCTGGTCAGCCGGTAGCCGGCGCGGTGACCGGCGTCCGTCTGGGCGGCGGCCACCGTTTGACCGACCACCGGGTGGGGGAGAATCGCTCCATGGTCAAGGGTCCGGCGGATCGGCTCCCGGTGCGGCGCGGTGCCTGAGCGCGCCCGCGCCCGGGCGCCGGTCGAGCCGGAGGCGCCGCCGCAGCCGTCGTCCCCGCCCGAGACGCTGCCGCTGGTGCCGCTGCGGGACAACGTGGTGCTGCCGGCCCAGCTGGCGCCCCTGGGGGCCGGCCGGGCGCGCTCGATCGCCAGCCTCGAGGCGGCGGTCGCGGCCAGCGGCAAGGTCGTGCTCGCGGTCCAACGACAGAGCGAGCTGGACGAGGTCGAGCTCGGCGACCTCTACCCGATCGCCACCGTCGCCCAGATCGGCGCCTTCCGGCGGGGCAGCGGCGGTGCCCAGGTCCTGGTCGAGGGCCAGTACCGGGTCCGCCTGCTGGAGCTCACCGTGGGGGAGGGATGGAGCGCCGCCGTCGAGACCATCACGGAGGTCGAGCCGGAGGGGGCGGAGGTCGATGCCCTGGCCACCTCGGTGCAGCAGCTCTTTGCCGACTACGCCGCCGCCGGCGCCCAGGTCGCCCCCGAGCTGGCGATCTCGGTGGCCCGCACGAGGGAGCCCGGGCGGATCGCGGACATCGCCGGGGCCGCACCCGACCTGCCCGCCGACGAGCGGATCGCGCTCCTCCAGGAGCATGAGCCGGCGGCGCGTCTGCAGCGCCTGGTCCCGGTGCTGGCCCGCCAGGTGCAGGTCGCCCAACTGCGCAGCAAGATCCAGCAGGACGTCGCCCAGACCATCAACCAGGGCCAGCGGGAGGCGATCCTCCGCGAGCAGCTGCGGGCGATCCGCAAGGAGCTGGCCGAGCTCGGCGGCGACACCCAGGCCGAGGAGGACCTGCGCGAGCGAATCGAGGCCGCGGGGATGCCGGAGACGGTGCGGGCCCGAGCCCTCAAGGAGCTGGATCGCACCGAGTCGCTCCCCTCCGCCTCCCCCGAGGTGGGGATCCTGCGCTCGTACCTGGACTGGCTTCTCGACCTGCCCTGGATGGACCCGCCGGCGGAGACCGTCGACATCGCCACCGCCGCCCGCATCCTCGACCAGGACCACTACGGGCTGCCCAAGGTCAAGGAGCGGATCCTGGAGTGGATGGCGGTCCGCCAGCGAGCCCTCGGACGGGAGGCCGCCCGCGCGGCACGGGCCGCCGCGGCCCCGCCCGAGGCGGCCGGCGAGCCGGCCCTGGCGTCCCCCCCGACCATCGCCGCCGATGCGCGCCCGCCCACCCCCCTCCGGACGCCGATCCTCTGCTTCGTCGGCCCCCCCGGTGTGGGCAAGACCTCCCTCGGTCGGAGCATCGCCCGGGCCCTCGGGCGCAAGCTGGTGCGGGTGTCGCTGGGCGGCATTCGCGACGAGGCGGAGATCCGCGGCCATCGCCGCACCTATGTCGGCGCACTGCCCGGCCGCGTCATCCAGGCGATGAAGCAGGCCGGCCAGCGCAACCCGGTCATGATGCTCGACGAGATCGACAAGGTCGGCCTCGACTTCCGCGGCGATCCCTCGGCGGCGCTCCTCGAGGTGCTCGACCCGGAGCAGAACCGGGAGTTCTCCGACCACTACCTGGAGGTGGCGTACGACCTCTCCCAGGTCCTCTTCATCACCACCGCCAACATCGTGGAGACGATCTCGCCCGCGCTGCGGGATCGCATGGAGATCGTGCGGATCACCGGGTACACGCCCGAGGAGAAGGAGGAGATCGCTCGCCAGCACCTCCTCCCGCGCCAGCTCGAGCAGCACGCCCTGGATCCCGGGGAGTGCACGATCGAGGGGCCGGCGCTGCGGGCGATCATCCGCGGCTACACGCGGGAGGCCGGGGTGCGCGGACTGGAGCGCCAGATCGCCCAGATCATGCGCAAGGTACCGCGCCAGCTGGCGGCCGAGCCGGGGCGGACCGCCGTCGCCGTCGGCGAGGCCGACCTGATCACATTCCTCGGTCCCGCGCGCTTCGACGACGGCGAGACCGAGCCGGACGACCGCGTCGGCGTCGTCACCGGCGTGGTCGTCTCCGAGGCGGGCGGCGACGTGGTCACGGTGGAGGCGCTCGCGACTCCGGGCAAGGGCGAGCTCCAGCTGACCGGGCAGATCGGCGACGTGATGCAGGAGTCGGCCCGCGCCGCCCTCTCGTGGGCACGAGTGCACGCCCGCGACTTCGGCATCGACCCCGGCTTCTTCGAGACCCACGACGTGCACATCCACGTCCCCGCCGGGGCCATCCCCAAGGACGGACCGTCGGCCGGGATCACCCTCACCACCGCCTTGGTGTCAGTGGCCAGCGACCGTCCGGTGCGGCACGACGTCGCCATGACCGGGGAGGTGACGCTGCGCGGGCGGGTGCTCCCGATCGGCGGGGTGAAGGACAAGCTCCTCGCCGCTCGCCGGGCCGGGATCACGGTCTTCCTCCTGCCCGAGCGGAACCGCCGCGATCTCCACGAGATCGACCGAGCCATGCTGGAGGGGATGGAGCTGGTCCTGGTCGACGACGTGGCCCACGTGCTGGAGCGGGCGCTGGCGCCCCAGGCGGTGCCCCGCCGCCCCCGCGGCCGCGCCGGGTTCGAGGTCAGCCCGCCGATCCTGCAGGCGTGACCGGGCCGGTCGGAACACCGCGGCCACCCGCTGCCGGGGCGGCGAGCGCCGCGGCGGTCGATCCCGTCGGCGCGGACAGCGGTCTCCGCCCCCTGGCCGACCTGGTCGAGGTCACGATCGTGGTCGACCCGGTGTTCGACCAGAACTGCTATGTCCTCCGTCGCCGCGACACCGACCGCGCCCTGGTCGTCGACCCCGGGCTGCAGGGAGAGCGGGTGGCCCGGCTGCTGGACGACCGGCGCTGGGGCTGCGATGGCATCCTGGCCACCCACGGGCACCCCGACCACGTCCTCGGCGTGCCCCACGTGCGTCGGGTGGCGCCCGCGGCGCCGCTTCGCCTGCACCGGGCCGACTGGGCGCTGCTGGACCCCTCGGCGTGGCGCGACCAGGGACTGCCGGTGGGCGACGGCGGCGCGATCGTGCCTGACGAGGACCTTCCCGGCGGAGCCGCCGTCCGCTGGCTCGGCCTCACCCTCGCCGTCCGCCACACCCCGGGCCACACGCCGGGATCGGTCTGCCTCCTGGTCGGCGGCGACTGCTTCTCCGGGGACACGCTCTTCGCCGACAGCGTCGGCCGCACCGACCTGCCGGGGGGGTCGTGGCCGCAGCTGGCCTTCAGCATCCGCAGCCAGCTGTTCACCCTGCCCGGACCGACCGCGGTCCATCCGGGCCACGGCCGCCCCACCACCATCGGGGCCGAGCGGCTGGGCAACCCGTTCGTCGGGCAGTCTGCGGCTCCCTGACCGAGCGCCCCCGCGGCGGTCAGGGAGCCGCGCGCACCCGCTCCAGCAGCGTGTGGAGGATGTCGGCGGTGGCGCCCCAGACCGTATGCCCCTGGAGCTCGTACCGGAACGCCGGCACCCGCTCCCCGCCGGGCAGGGTCCGCACCTCGGCGAGGGGGGGCAGCGCCAGGAGGGCGGTGAGGGGGAGATCGAACCAGCCGGCGACCTCGACCCCGTCCGGAACCGGGGCCAGCGGCCGCCGGGCCACTCCGACCACCGCCGTGACCTGGAACCCCGACACGTGGGTGGTGCGAGGCGGGAGCTGGCCGATGAGACGGATGGAGCGGGGGTCGATCCCGATCTCCTCCTCGGCCTCGCGGAGGGCGGTGGCGGCGAGGCTCCGATCTCCCGCCGCGACCGCCCCGCCCGGGAACGCCACCTGGCCGGGGTGGTGGCGGAGCCCGGGTCCGCGCTCGATGAAGAGGAGCGGCGCACCGTCCGACCACGGGTTGACCGCCATCAGGACGGCGGCCGCCCGCAGTCCGGCGGGCGGCAGGGCTGGACGACCCCGGTCGATCGGCAGCGAGCGCAGCGCCCGACGCAGCCGGCTCACCACGGCGCTCGGCGCCCGGGTGAGTGGGGGCTCAGCGGACGCCGTGGGCCGCCCCGTGGCCGAGCAGGTAGATCACGGCGGCGGCGGCGGCGACGACTCCGACCACGAGGGCGATGCCGACCGCCAGCCACACCGATCGCCCGCGGCGCTCCTGGTCGCGCGCGGGGTCGGCCGGGGCGGCCGGAGCCGAGCCGAGGGGGGTGGGCGTCAGCCCCTCCCGCGACGGGTGCGAGTGGGCCGCGGCGGCCGGGAGCGCGGCGGCCGGGAGCGCGGCGGCGGTCGGCGGCGGGGGAGCGGGCGGGGCGGGGGCCGCGTAGGGCGCCGCCGCTGGGGGCCGCGGAGTGATGGCCCCGGGGTCGCGGCGTCCGACCGGGGTCGGGGTCACCGCGACCTCGGCGTGGACCTCGGCCGCCGCCACCGGCGGCGGCGGCGCCGCCACCGGCGATGCCGGCACGGGAACGGTGAGAGGGCTCCCGGTGAGGGCGGCGGTGAACAGCGAGGCGGACGCGAAGCGGTCGGCCGGGTTGCGCGACAAGGCGCGCATCACCACCTCGTCGACTCGGGGTGGGACCCCGGACCGCCAGCGGCTGGGGGGGAGGAGCTCGTCGCCCTCGGTCGGACTGTGGCCGCAGAGGAGGTAGAAGACCAGGGCCGCCAGCCCGTAGCGGTCCGCGGCGGCGTCCGGCTCGCTCTCACCGGGTCGTTCGGGCGGCCGGAAGGCGGCGGCGGAGGCGGATCGATCGGCGTCGGAGCTGACCCGGACGACGACGGTGCGGATCGCCAGCCCGACCAAAGCCGGGCGGCCCTCCGCCTCGAGGACCACGGTGCTCGGCTGCACGTCGCCGTGGACGAGGCCGAGCGCGTGGGCGGCGTCGAGGGTGGCCCCCAGGGCGGTGGCGGTGGCGAAGACCCCCGGCGCCCGTCGCGCCTCCAGCGCGGGGACGAGGAACCCCCCCGGCGCGTCCCGGGTCACGACGAAGGCCAGCGGCTCCGTCTCCGGGACCGTCCCCACCTCCTCGACCGTGAGCAGGCCCGGGACGGCTCGCGTCCGCGGGTCTCCCGCCAGCTGTTCCAGCGCCTCCGCGAAGCCGGCGGCGCTGGCGTACGGTTCGCGAAATAGCCACAGCAGGACGGGACGGTCGATGCCGTCGCGGACCGCCCGGTGCACCGACGCGTAGGGGAGGGTCTGGAGGAGCTCGAGCAGCCGGTAGGGGCCGACCGCCGCCGACTCGGCCTCCCGGTCGGCGCTCATCGCCTCCCCGCGGCCTGACCATGCGCCCGCCCGGTCATGGCGCCGGCACCGGGATCGGGCGCCCCTGGCGAGCGTCGAGCGTGCGCGGATCCTTCACGGTGCCGACATCTTACGGGGCGGCCGCGGCTTGACACCGCCCCCGTCCGCGCCTACCGTCAACGGCCGGTCGGGGCCGGCAGCGAGGACGGGGAGCAGGTGACGAGCGCGACGGGCGGTCCACCGGCGGAGGCGCGCGTCGCCATCGTCGGCGGCGGGATGGCCGGCTGCAGCCTCGCCCATCACTGCGCCCGGCTCGGCTGCACCGACGTCGTTCTGCTGGAGCGCGACCAGCTGACCAGCGGCGCCACCTGGCACGCCGCGGGCCTGTGCACCCAGTTCAACTGGGACCCTGGCATCACGGAGATCCTGCTCCGAAGCACGGCGGTGTACCGGGACCTGGAGGACGCGGCCGCCTCGGGCATCGGCTGGCGGCCGGTGGGAAGCCTGCGGCTGGCCGCCGAGCCGGCCCAGCTGGCGGAGTTCGAAGCTGTCCTGGAGCGGGGCCGGGGGCAGGGCCTCCAGGGGACCCTGCTCGACCGGGACGCCACCCAGGCCCTCTGGCCGTGGCTGGAGGCGGATGGCGTGGTGGGGTCGGCGCACATCCCGGGGGAGGGGTACGTCGACCCCGCCCGGGCCGCCGGCGCCCTCGCCGCGGCCGCCCGCGAGGCCGGCGTCCGGGTGTGGACCGGGGTCGAGGCCCAGGGTGTCACCGCCGCCCCGGACGGCCGATGGCGGGTCGCCACCGAGCGCGGAACGGTGACGGCCGAGACCGTGGTGATGGCCGCCGGCGCGTGGAGTGGTGGCCTCGCCTCCCAGCTCGGGCTGCGGCTGCCGGTGGTGGGGATGGAACACCAGCACGGGCTGACGGCGGCGGTCGCGGAGCTGGGGCGGAGCGCCACCGAGCTGCCGGTCCTGCGCGACCCCCAGGCGTCGTTCTACATCCGACAGGACCAGGCGGGCTTCCTCTGCGGGCCGTTCGAGGACGACCCGGTGACCGTCGGGGAGTCCGAGATCGCGCACAGCGGTCCCTTCCAGCTCCGCCGGCCCGACCCCGAGCGGCTGGCCCGCGGGCTCGCCGCCGCCTGCCGGCGGATCCCGGTCCTGGATCGGGCGGGCATCCGCAGCGTGGTCGCCGGGGTGGATGGGTACACCCCCGACGGACTGCCCCTGGTCGGGGAGCTGCCGCAGGCGCCGGGGGTGGTGTGGTGCACGGCCTTCAGCCTCTTCGGGATCGCCTTCGGCGCCGGGGTGGGGGCGCTCCTGGCCGAGCGGCTCGTCGGCGGCATCGAGCCCCCGGTGCTGGCGGCCCTGGCCGCTGACCGGTTCGGGCGGGATCTCCCCGCCGACGTCGAGCTCGCCGCCCGCGCCCGCCGGACGTACGCGGCAGAGTACCGCCCGCCGGCGGGGCGCCCCGTGGGGCGTCGGGCGGGGACGGCGGTGGTCCGTGCCGGTGACGATGACACCGGCTGACCTGGCCCGGCTGGTGCGGCTGCCCGAGCCCCGGACGTGCGTCTGCGGCGGCGCCATCGGGTGGAGCCACACCGCCTACGCCGGGCACGGGGAGAGCGTCGGTGTCTACACCTGTCGGCACTGCGGCCTCGCCTACCGGGGCCCGCTGCGCGCCCGTCGCGACCCGGGCCGGGGCCGGCGCCACCTCCCGGCGGCCGCGGAGGCGCCGGGCGGGCCTCCGGAGAACCCCGTCCTGGATGCGGCGACCGCGGAGCGGCTCCGGGCCCTGCTCCAGGACGGCTGACCCGCGCGGGACGCCCGGGACGCCGCCGGTGCGGCCTCAGGGTCCGGCCGCGCCCTCGTCGTCGGCCGCCCGCGCGGTGTGGCGCTCGAGCCAGGCACAGGCCAGCGCCGCCACCTCCTCGCGGTCCACATCGACGCTGAGCCCGTGCCCGCTGCGCTCAAAGCGGCGAAGGGCGCGGACCGCGGACCCGATCCCGCCCACGATCGCGTCGGCGTTGGCCGGGGCCACGACGCGGTCGCGGCCGCCGTGGAGGACCAGGGTCGGCTGGACCACCGCCGGCAGCTCGCCGCGCACCCGCCGGGCGAGCCGGGCGAGCTCCCCGATCGCGACGGTCGGACGCCGGCCGTAGCTGTGGAGGAGCCGGGCCGCGTCCGGCTCGTACAGGTCGACGGCCTCGCTGGGCACATGCCAGCGGACCAGGTGGTGGAGGACGGGGAGGAGCGGGACCCGCCAGTCGCCCAGCCACAGCAGCGCGGCCTGGGTCACCACCGCGCGGATCTCGGGACGGGTGGCGGCCAGGTGCAGGGCGAGCGTGCCCCCGGCCGATTGCCCGGCGACGGCCACGGACGGGCAGCGGCCGCGCAGCTCGTCAAGGGCGGCATCGGCCGACGCGATCCAGTCTCGGTGGGTGGTGCGGGCGAGCGCCGCCGCGGTGGTGCCGTGGCCGGCGAGCCGGGGGGCGTGGACCAGGAACCCCGCCTCCGCCAGGCGCTCGCCGAGCAGGCGGAGCTCGGGCGGCGTCCCCGCGAACCCGTGCAGGAGGAGCACCCCCCGGTCGCCGCCGCCGAGCCAGTACGGGGCGACGACGTCGGGATCGAACGGGACGTCGCGGCGGGCGGTCATCGGGCAGCGGGAAGTCTACGGCGGGCCGGCCGGCCCCCCCGCTGCGACTCGGGCCGGGGCCCCGACGGACGACCGCCACGGTATGCTCGGCCCCACATGGCGGTGGCACAACCCGGGTCTCCCTTGATCCCCGCCGCCCTGGCCCGCCTGCTGGTGGGGGAGGATCTCGGCCGCGAGCTCTCGCGCCGCCTCGGCGACGCGATGATGGACGGGAGCGCGACCGCGGCCCAGGTGGGCGCGCTGCTGGCGCTCTGGCGCGCGCGCGGGGAGACGGTGGACGAGCTCTGCGGCCTGGCCCAGTCGATGCGGGCCCACGCCCTCCCGGTGCGCCTTCCGGCCGGGTCGGTGGACACCTGCGGGACCGGGGGCGACGGCACCGGCACCTTCAACATCTCCACCGCCGCCGCGCTGGTGGTGGCCGGGGCCGGCTGCCCGGTCGCCAAGCACGGGAACCGGGCGGCCACCGGCCGGGCCGGCAGCGCCGATGTCCTGGAGGCGCTCGGGGTCCGGGTGGCGCTGACGCCGGAGGGCGTCGCCGCCTGCGTGGAGGCCAGCGGGATGGGGTTCCTGTTCGCCCCCGCGTTCCATCCGGCGACCCGACACGTCGCCGCCGCCCGCCGGGAGCTCGGGATCCGCACCGCGTTCAACCTCCTCGGCCCGCTGGTGAACCCGGCCGGGGTGCGGTTCCAGGTGGTGGGCACCGGCGATCCCCAGGTGGCGCGGCGCCTGGCCCTGGCGCTCGCCAGGCTGGGGACGGTCCATGCGCTGGTCTTCTCCGGTCCCGACGGACTCGACGAGCTCGGCCTCAGCGGCCCCTCGCTCTGCCACGAGGTGCGCGGCGACGCCGTCCACGAGCGTGCGATCGACCCCGCCGAGCTGGGCCTGGGGCCCGCCCCCCTCGAGGCGCTCCGAGGTGGGGACGCCGTGGAGAATGCGGCGATCGTCCGGCGCGTGCTGGCCGACGAACCCGGGCCGGCCCGCGACGTGGTGTGCCTCAACGCCGCCGCCGCCCTCTATGCCGCCGACCGGGTGCCCACCCTCGCCGACGGGCTCCACGCCGCGCAGGCCAGCCTCGCCGACGGGCGGGCCCGGTCGGTGCTGGCCCGGCTCGTGACCGCGTCTCAGGCGGCGGCGTGATGCCGCCCGCGGCCGGGGCGGTCTGGCCCCGGCTGCGCCCGCGCCTGCGGGCCTGCCTCGACCTGGCCCCGCGCGGGGGCCCGGTCGCGGACGTCGGCAGCGCCCACGGCCGCCTCGCCCTCGCCCTGGTGCGGCGTGAGCCGTCGCTCGCGGTCGTCGCCACCGAGGCGCGGGCCGGCCCCGCCGCCGAGCTGCGGCGGGGGGTCGCCGCGTCGGCGGGGATCGTGATCGCCGTCGGCCCCGGGCTGGCGCCGCTCCGGGGCCGGCCACTCCGCGGGGCGGTGATCGCGGGCATGGGCGGACGCACCATCGTCGCCATCCTCGCCGACGGCGACGACGTGGTCCAGGGTCTGAGCTGGGTCCTGCTCCAGCCGATGCAGGGCACCGACCTGCTCCACACCTGGCTGCGGCGTCACCGGTTCCGGCTCCGGGCGGCGGCCCGCCCGGTGGAGGGCGGGCGCACCTACCCGACCGTGCTGGTGGCGCCGCCGTGCGGGTGATCGAGCAGCTCGCTGAGCTCGCCGAGGTTGACCGCGAGCTGGTCACCGCCGCCGACGAGCTGGGGCAGATCGACGCCCGCGCCGGCGGCGATCCGGAGGCCCTGCGATTGGAGGCGCACCGGGCCGAGCTGGAGGCGGAGGCGGCCCGGCGGACCGCCGCCCGCCGCACCGAGGAGCTGGAGCTGGAGGCGCTGGGCGAGCGTCGTCGGCACCAGGAGCGGGCGCTCTACGACGGCAGCGTCCGCCACCCCGGCGACCTTCAGCGCCGACAGCACGAGATCCAGGGGCTGCGCCAGCTGGGGGCAACCCACGAGGAGCGGGTGCTGGCGGCGATGGAGGCGGAGGAGGCCGCCCAGGCCGAGCTCGCCGCCGCCGCCGAGGCCGCCCGCGCGACCCTGGCGCGGGTGGGGGAGCGGCGCCGCGCCGATGCCGGCCGGCGTCCTCAGCTGGAGCGCGAGCGGGCCGCTGCCGCGATCCGGCGCGATCGGCTGGTCGCCCAGATCCCACCGGCCGCCCTGCGCACCTACGCGCGCACCGCCCAGCACCGCTCCCCGGCGGTGGCGCGGATCATCCACGGCACCTGCAGCGGGTGCCGTCTACCCGTCCCGGCGCGGGTCCTCGACCAGGCCCGCCGCGACGAGCTCGCCGTCTGTGAGACGTGCGAGCGGCTCCTCCTCCTGTGAGGGGGGAAGCGCCGCCGAGCGCCGCCGTCCGCTGGATCGACGCCTACGCGGACGGCGCCTGCAGCGGGAATCCCGGGCCGGGCGGGTGGGCCTACCGGATCGAATGGCCCGACCGCGTGGACGAGGAGAGCGGCGGGGCGGTCCTCACCACCAACAACCGGATGGAGCTGACCGCGGTGGCGGAAGCGCTGCGCGCCTTCGCCGCCCGGCGGGCACCCGGGGTCGGGTTGCGCCTCCATGTGGACGCCCTCAACGTGATTGGGTGGCTGGCCCGGGGATGGAAGCGGCGCGCCAACCTCGACCTCTTCCCGCCCATCGACCGCCGCCTGGCCGAGCTCGACGGCACGGTCCAGCTCGTGCACGTGCGCGGGCACGGCACCTGCGCCGGCAACAACCGCGTCGACGCTCTCGCCGTGGCGGCGGCGCGGGCAGCATGCGGTGACAGCCGGTAGGCGCAGAGCCGTCGCCGGCGCACGACCTCCGGCCGGCCCCGCGGGCCGGCCGGCCCCCGCCGGACGTCAGCTTGACGGCCGCCGTCGAGGGTGATATACACAGTATACGAGTCAAACCCGGCGACGCGCGACCGGCGCGGCGGGTCCGGCGCGGGAGGTCCACACTGATGCGCGTGCTCCGTCGCTTCCTGGCCGGGATGGTCGCCCTCGGGACCATCGCCGCCCTGGGCCTGGCGAGCCCCATGACCACCCCGGCGTCGGTGACGTCACGATCGACCTCGACCATCACCGCGGTGATCAGCAGCGATCCGGTGTCGCTGGACCCTGCCCGCGGCTTCGACCCGATCTCCTGGTCCTTCATCCACGCCACCTTCGTCAGCCTGCTCACCTTCAACAACTCGCGACAGATCGTCCCGTGGGGTGCGGTGGCGCTGCCCACCGTGACCGGGGGCGGCCGCGTGTACACGTTCCAGCTGCGTCCGGGCCTGAGGTTCAGCGACGGCGAGCCGGTGACGGCCCAGGCCTATGCGGATGGGATCGAGCGGATCCTCAACCCTGCCATCAAGTCCCCGCTGCTGGCCTTCTACCAGATCATCGCCGGCGCCACGGCGTACTCGGCGAACAGGGCCCGGGGGGTGAGCGGGATCCAGGTGTTGGGGGTCGACCGGCTGCGATTCACCCTGGTGCGCGCGGACCGAACCTTTGCCGACATCATGGCGATCCCCAACGCCAGCGCGGTCCCGCCCAAGGTGATCGCGCACCACTCGTCGGACTTCGGTCTCAGCCCGGTCGGCGATGGTCCCTACACCGTGCAGAGCTACATCCCCGGCCGCGAGATCACCCTGCTCAAGAACCCGAGCTACTTCGACGCCCAGCAGATCGCCACCAAGCGGATCATCATCACGATCGGGCTCGCCCTCGAGACCGAGGCGCTGCGGGTGGAGAGCGGCCAGACCGGGGTCATGATCGACAACATCCCGACCTCGGTCTACATCGGTGTGCGCCACAGCCCGCGCTTCGCCTCCTACCTGCATCATTTCATCTCGATCGAGGACAACTACGTTGCCCTTAACATGTCCAAGGCGCCGTTCAACAACCTGCTGGTCCGGGAGGCGGCCGCGTACGCGGTCAACGACGCGCAGGTGCTGCGGTCGATCTCCGGGATGGGGACGCCGCTCACCCAGATCCTGGCCCCGGGGATGCCCGGCTTCGATCCCGGCGTGAAGCCGCTCGGGTACCACCCGGGCCGGTCCCGCCAGCTCCTCAAGCAGGCCGGCCACCCCGGTGGCCGGGGGCTCCCGACGCTGACCTTTGCCGTCGCCACCGGGGGCTTCACCGCCGGCGCCAACGTGGCCCAGGTGGTCCAGCAGGATCTCGAGCAGGTTGGCTTCCGGGTGCAGCTGCGGGTGATGGCCCCGGGGGCGTTCCTGTCGGCTCTCGGCCGGTCGCAGCTGACGATGGGGATCTACGGGATCGACTATCCCGATCCCTACGACCTGATCGCCAGCCAGTTCGCCTGCAGCGAGATCGCCGCCGGCAACAACTGGCAGTTCTACTGCAACCACGCGGTCGACCGGGTCCTCAATCAGTCTCTGGCGCTCTCCCTGGCGGCAGCGATCCCGGTCTACCACCGGCTGCAGGCGCAGATCCTCGCCGACTACCCATGGATCCCGCTCTACTATCAGGAGCTGTGGTACCTGGTCAGCCCCACGATCCGGGGGTTCGGCGCCAACCCGCTCTGGCCGATGGTCTTCGCCAACTGGAGCGGGTAGCGCCGGCCGGGGTCGATGGGCGTGACTCCGCCAGCGGTACCGCCCTGATCGCCGTCCGGTCGAGGATGGCGCGCGGGTGATCGCGGCCCCTCAGGCCGGTGCGCCCGAGTCGGAGTGGCGCCAGCAGCGCTCACCGGCCCGGGGGGCCGAGGCGTGGGGCCGGCTCACCGGCCGCCCCGCCGGCCTGGCCGGGCTCGTGATCACCGCGACGATGGTGGCGATCGCCGTCCTCGCGCCGCTCATCGCTCCGCACTCGCCGTACTTTCAGTTCGCCAACGGATTGACCAGCGACGGGTCACCGGTCGGGCCCAGCCGGCAGTTCCTGCTCGGCACCGACGCGCTCGGACGGGACCTCCTCAGCCGCCTGATCTTCGGCCTCCGCGACACGCTCGCGGTGGCGGTCGCGGCCAACCTCATCGCCGCCGTGGTGGGGGTGGTGTTCGGCAGTCTGGCCGGCTACTTCGGGGGATGGCTCGACGTCGTGCTGATGCGGCTCACCGAGGTCCTGCTGGCGGTTCCGGCGATCCTGCTCGCCGGTTTCCTGGCGCTGGTGACACCCCCGTCGCAGCTGAGCCTGATCATCATCATCGGGGGCGTGAACTGGTTCTACCTGGCTCGGATCGTGCGTGGCGAGGTGCTGTCGGTGCGGGTGCGCGAGTTCGTGGAGGCGGCGGTGGTCGCCGGCGCCGGCCACTGGCGGATCATGATCCGCCACGTGCTCCGCCAGGTGTGGTCGCTGGTGTTCGTCTACATGACCCTGCAATTCTCCACCACCACCATGTTCGTGGCGTCGATGTCGTTCGTTGGGATCGGACTGCAGCCGCCCACCCCCTCGCTGGGCAACCTGATCGCGGACGGCAGCCAGTACCTCACCAGCGTCCCGCGCCTGGCAATCGTGCCGGGGGTGGTCCTGGGATTGACGGTGCTGGGCTTCAACCTGCTTGGCGACGGTCTCCGCGATGCGCTGTCCGTGCGTGGATAGCCGCGCCGTCCCGCCGGCGAGATGATCGCGTGCTGAGGTTTGTGGTCCGGCGCACGGCGGAGGGGATCGGGGTCCTATGGGGGATCGTCACGCTGGTCTTCCTGATCGGCTACGCGCTGCCGATCAACCCGGCCCGGATCATCGCCGGCAGGAACGCTCCCAAGTTCGTGGTCGAGAGCATCTACCGGCAGCTGGGGCTGAACCACCCCCTCTGGGTGCAGTACGGTCGCTACCTGTTCCGGCTCGCCCACGCCGACCTCGGACAGTCCTACGCCACCAACCAGCCGGTGACCCAGGCGCTGGGCCAGCGCCTCCCCTACACGGTCGAGCTGGTGCTCCTGGGCGTGTTCGGCGAGTTGATCATCGGCCTCGGCCTTGCCCTGCTCGCGGCCGCGCGGCGGGGCACGCGGTGGGATGGATCGGCGAGCGTCATCGCCATGCTCGGGCTCACCCTGCCCACCTTCTGGCTCGGGTTGCTGGTCCTCTACGTGTTCGCGTTCACCCTGCCGATCTTCCCGCTGGGCGGGGTCGGCAGCGCGAACTGGGTCGTGCTGCCCGCCTTCTGCATCGCCTTCACCGGCGCCGGCTTCTACACCCGGATGGGCAGGGCAAGCCTGCTCGAGGAGCTCTCCCAGGAGTACGTGCGGACGGCCCGCGCCAAGGGCGCTGGCAACGTCCGCGTCCTGCTCCGGCACGCGCTGCGCAACGCCCTCCGGCCGGTGGTGACGATGGCCGGGCTGGACCTGGCCACGTTGATGGGCGGCGTGCTGGTCACCGAGCAGGTCTTCGGCATCCCCGGGCTCGGCACGCTGGCCTGGAATGCCATCCTCGCGAACGATCTGCCGATGCTGGAAGGCGTCGTCCTGGTGATCGGGGTGGTGATCGTGGTGATGACGATCCTCATCGACATCGTTTACGCCTGGCTCGATCCCCGGGTGACCCTGACCGGCGCCGGGTAGCCGGCCCGGGCTGCTCCCCGGGGCTGTGCCGCCCGCGCCCGCTGTCGGCGCGCGCTACGATGGCCCGGGCGGCGGGCAGATGACCGCGGCCGCAGCGACTGCGGTCGAGGAAAGTCCGAGCTCCGCAGAGCAGGACGCCGGGCAACACCCGGCGGGGGAAACCCCAGGGAGAGTGCCACAGAAATGACACAGCCGGGGGCGGCCCGGGGCCGCCGCCGGCAACGGTGAAATGGTGGGGTAAGAGCCCACCGGCGGCCGGGAGACCGGCCGGCCAGGTAAACCCCGTCCGGAGCAAGACCCGGCAGGGTGCGGATCGTTCGCGATCCCCGGGCTGCTCGTCCGGCTGCACCCGGGTGGGTCGCACGAGGCGGCGGGCAACCGTCGTCCCAGATGGATGGTCGTCACCCCTCGGGGGGAGCCCGCCCGGCGCCGCGCGCCGGGCGTGAGGCCCGCGGGGGACAGAACTCGGCTTATCGCCCGCCCCACCCGCTCCCCGCAGGGGGCCGCGCCCCCTGCGCCACCCCCTCCGCTCCCGAAGACCCCACGAATCCCCACTCCCGTTCGGCGCGCTCGCTGGCGGCCCCGGCGGGGGTGGCCGCCGCAATTGCATAGGCCAAGCGCGCGCCGGACGGTGGGGTGGGGCGTCAGCCCGGGACGCGCCCGAGCCCGGGTCGGCGACCAAACTGATGTTCCGGTTGCGGGAACTCATCCTACCCGATACACTGCCGACGGCTGGCAGACGAGTGGTGAAAGGTGGGGTCGTTGTTCGATGAGCATCGATGGAATGCTCCGGGGCCGGAGGGGCGCTGAGGGATGTTCTTCGGCACCGTCCGGCACAGCCTCGACGACAAGGGCCGGCTGGCCATCCCCGCCCGCTTCCGCTACCGCCTCGATGGTGGCGCGATGATCGCGCGCGGCGCGGACCGCTGCTTCGTGATCTACCCGACCGAGGAGTGGACCCGCCTGGCCGGGGGGATCCGCTACGCGGCCGACGCTCCCGGCGCCCATCGCGACTTCATGCGGGCGGTGTTCCCCAACTCCAAGCCCCTGGAGCTCGATGCCCAGGGCCGCTTCCGGCTCCTGGGTGACGATCTCAAGTGGGCGAACATCCAGGGGACGGCGGTGCTGGCGGGGATGAACAACGTGATCGAGATCTTCGCCGAGGACACCTGGGACGCGCTCCAGGCGGGGCTGGACCCGGGCCAGCTGGGGGACCTCGCCGCCCGCGCGCGGGCGGTCCACGGGGTGGCGGGCGCGGAGGCGCCGGCATGACCCTGTGGGCTGCGGCCGCCACCATGGGCGGGATGCCCCGCACTCGACGCCGGCCCGTGGGCCGGACGCCCGCGATCCGGGCCCTGAGCGTTGCGCCGGTGGCCGACGGCCACACCCCGGTGCTCCTCGACGAGCTGCTCACCCTGCTGCGGCCGCGCCCGGGGGAGACGGCCCTCGACGGCACCCTCGGAGCGGGCGGGGTCACCCGCGCGCTCCTCGACCATGTCCTCCCAGGCGGCCGGGTCCTGGCCCTAGATCGGGATCCGGTCGCCATCTCCACCGCCCGCGAGCGGTTCGCCGGCGAGGGGGCGGCGCTGCTCCTGGAGCCCGGCTCGTTCGCCGACGCCGAGGAGATCGCGGCCCGCCACCGGCTCCAGGTCGACGTCGCGGTCCTCGACCTCGGGGTCTCGTCGCTCCAGCTCGACGACCCTGAGCGCGGTTTCAGCCTCCGCCGCGACGGCCCCCTCGACATGCGCCTCGACCCGAGCCAGGGCGGCCTCACCGCCCACGAGCTGGTCAACGAGCTCGCCCCCGACGAGCTGCGCCGGCTGCTCCGCGACAACGGCGAGGAGCCGTTCGCCGCCGCGATCGCCCACGCGATCGTGCGCCGGCGTGCCCGTGGCCCGATCGCGCGCACCGTCGAGCTGGCCACCCTCTGCGAGGCGGCGGTGCCGCGCCGCCGGTGGCCGCGCCACGTCCATCCCGCCACCCGCACCTTCCTCGCCCTGCGCATCGCCGTCAACGATGAGCTCGGCGAGCTGGAGCGGGGTCTCGCCGCCGTCATCCGTCTTCTCAGGCCCGGTGGGCGTGTGGGGGTCGTCTCCTTCCACTCGCTCGAGGACATCCGCGTCAAACGTCTTCTCTCACGTCTCAGCACCGTCTGCACCTGTCCGCCCCTGCAACCGGTCTGCACCTGCGCCCACCGGGCCACTCTCTCCCTGCTCAACCGCCGTGCCGTGATGACCGGCGCGGCGGAGCGTCTCCGCAACCCCCGGTCTCGGTCGGCCCGCCTCCGCGCCGCGGTCCGCCTGCCCCTCGGGACCCCGCCCGCCGGCTGACCGTCGCGGGGGGGGCGTTCCGGCCGATCGGCCGGGCGGGCGCGCCCCCGCTCCTCATCGTCCGCTGTCCGCACCCGCCCTTCCCACCGCCCCCCACCCCAGTGCGCACTCAGCCCCCCGCCCCACCCCGCCGACCGGACCTCCCGGCCCTTGACGGCACCGAGGCGGGCCCGCGTCCCACCCGGCCGGGCCCCCGCGGGCGCCGCCGCCGGCGGTCCACCGGGCGCGCGGCGCTGGCCCTGCTTCCCGCGGTCGCCGTCCTCGGGGTGGTGGGGACCCTGCTGGTCGCCGAGTCGGCGACCTCCGCCGCCGTGGGCGAGCAGATCGCGGCGCTGCAGACCCAGGGCGGCGCGCTCCAGGCCCGTGCCCAGCTGCTCCAGAGCACGCTGGCCCAGGTCCGGTCGGCCGGCACCGTTCAGGCCGGGGCCGCCGCCGCCGGCCTGGGTCCCCCCGCGGGCTGGGTGACGGTCCCGGCGGCGGCCACCGGCCCCGGCGATCCGCTCAGCCCGGTGCTGAATCTCCTTGGCATCGCGCCGGCCGCGCCGGCCCGCATCGTGGCCCGTCGCCGCCGCGCGGCCGCCGGTCGCTGACCCGGTGGCGAGCCGGTCGCGAGGGTGGACGCCGGCCCCGGCGGCGGATCGCCGGGAGGGTCGGCGACGGGGCGGGGAACGACCCGCCCCCGCGCGGCGGACCCGGGTCCTCGCCGCCGGCATCATCGTCGGCGCGCTGGCGCTGGCCGCGCGATGCGTCGAGATCCAGGTGCGGCAGGGGCCCAGCCTGGCCGCCGCGGCGCTCGCGCAGCGCCTGGTCCAGGTCCAGGTCTCGGCCGACCGGGGGCTGATCCTCGACAGCCAGGGGCAGGTGCTGGCCGGCAACGTCCCCACCTACGACGTGGTCGCCGACCCGGCGGTGATCCCGTCCGCCCAGGTCGGCTCGGAGGCGACCCAGCTGGCCCCGCTGCTGGGACAGAGCCCGTCGGTCCTGGGGCCGGCCCTCCGGCGTCCGGTCCAGTTCGAGTACCTGGCCAAGGCCGCGTCGCCCGCGGTCGCCCAGCGGATCGACCAGGCGAACCTGGCCGGGATCACCACCACCCTGGTGATGCAGCGCGTCTACGGTCCCGGCGCGGTCCCCGGCACCAGCCTCGCCGCCAACCTCACCGGCTTCGTCAACGCCTCGGGGCAGGGCGCCTATGGGCTGGAGGGCTACTACAACCAGGTGCTCGCCGGCCGTCCCGGCTACCGGACGGCGCTCCAGGACGCTCTCGGCAACGACCAGGTGCTGCCCCGCGCCGCGCACCGGGCCGCGGTGCCCGGACGCACCCTCCAGACCGCCATCGACGGACCGGTGCAGTACGCGGTGGAGCGGGACCTCGCCCAGCGGGTGGCGGCGGTCCACGGCAGCTCCGGCACCATGATCGTGATGAACGTGCGCACCGGGGCGATCGTGGCCTGGGCCGACACCCCCTCCTACAACGCCAACCAGTACGGCACCACCAATCCGGCGCTGTTCCGCGACGCCGGCATCGCCGACCTCTACGAGCCCGGATCGGTGATGAAGGTGGTCACCTTCGCGGGCGCCCTCAACAACGGCGCGATCACGCCCACCCTGCACTTCTACGAGACCGGGGTCGCCGTCGTCGACGGCTACACCATCCGCGACTGGGACCTGCGCGCGCACGGGTGGATCTCCATGAACTACGTCCTGGAGGACTCCCTCAACGTGGGCGCGATCCACGTCGAGGGGCTGGAGGGCGCGGCTCCCTTCTACGCCAACATGCAGCGCTTCGGGATCGGGCACCCCACCGGCATCGACCTCGCCGGTGAGGACTGGGCGCCCTTGCCGCCGCTCCCGGCGATGTCGGCGGTGCAGCTGGCCACCGCCAGCTTCGGCCAGGGGGTGGTGGTCACCCCGATCGAGATGCTGGCCGCGGTCAACGCAATCGCCAACGGCGGGGTGTGGGTGCAGCCCCACGTCGTCACCGCCGTCACCGGCGGCGGACGTCCCACGATCGTGGTCCACCCGGCGACCCGCCGGGTGATCTCGGCGGTGGCGGCGCGCACCCTCGCGCAGATGATGGTGGGGGTGGTGGACGCCCCCATCGGGTCCGGCTTCATGGCGCGGATGTGGCCGACCTGGCGCGGCGAGATCGCGGGCAAGACCGGCACCGCCTCGGTGGCCCTGCCGACCGGCGGCTACGGCAACCAGACCATCGACTCCTTCACCGGCTTCTTCCCGGCCTCCGACCCCCAGTACTCGATGCTCTGCATCATCCGCGCGCCTCAGGTGACCGCCACCCTCCGCGAGGGCGCCTTCGACGCCGCCCCGACGTTCAAGCAGGTGGCCCAGGTGATCATCGATGAGCATCACCTCGTCCCCTAATAGGATCGTGGCCGTGACCCCGCTGGCGGCCGCCGCGGCCACCCTCGCGGCCGGCTGGCTGGCCTATCCGCTCGCCATCGGCGGCCTCGGTCGGATCGGGCTGACCCAGCGGATCCGGCCCGAGGGCCCGACCGCCCACCGGGGCAAGGCGGGGACCCCGACCGCCGGCGGCCTCCTGTTCCTCGCCCTCCCCGCGGTGGCCTGGGCCCTTGTCGCGCGCGATCCACGGGGGGCCGTCCTGGTCGCGGCGCTGGGTGGGGGGGCGGCGATCGGGCTCGCCGACGACTGGCTCAACGCCCGCGGCCGTCGCCTCGGTCTCAGCGTGCGCCAGAAGCTCGGGGCCGAGGCGGTGCTCGCGGTCGCGCTCGCGCTCGGGCTCGCCGCCGCCGGCGCCCGCCCGGCGCTGGTCCTCGGGCTGGGGGTGGTCGCCCTCGGCCCCGCGCTGTGGTGCCTGGCCGGGATCGCGGGGGTCGCCACCAGCAACGCCGTCAACCTGGCCGACGGGGTGGACGGGCTGGCCGCCGGGCTGGTGGTGCCGCCGCTCGCCGTCTGCGCCTGGCTCGGCGCGGCCCAGGGCCGGACCGGGGTGGCGGTGGTGTGCGCCGCCACCGCGGCCACGGTGCTTGCCTTCCTTCGCGTCAACCGTCCCCCGGCCCGTCTCTTCATGGGCGACACCGGGGCCCTCGGGCTGGGCTTCCTGCTCGCCGTCGCGGCCACTGAGGTCGGGCTCCTGGTCCTGCTCCCGCTGCTCGGGCTGGTCTTCGTCCTGGAGGCGGGGTCGGTCATCGTCCAGGTGGTCTACTTCCGGCGCACCGGCGGCCGCCGGCTCCTGCGCATGAGCCCGCTCCACCACCACCTGGAGCTGGGCGGGCTCACCGAGTGGGGCGTGGACCTCCGGCTCTGGGGACTCGGCGCCGCCGCTGCGCTGGTCACCGCGGTGCTCGCTCTCCACGGCGGCCTCGCCGCCCCCGGACGATGATCCACCCGGTCGACCGCTGGCTGGCCTCCGCGCCCCGCGCGCGGGTGCCCGACGCCGCCCGGCTGCGCCAGCTGGCCGGCCAGGTCCAGGTGGACCCCTGGCTGGTGCTCCTGACCACCACCCTCTGCGCCCTGGGGCTGGTCATGGTCTACGCCGCCAGCGCCCCCCTGGCGGCGGCGGCGTACGGAAACGCCGGCCTGTTCTTCCACGAGCAGGTGCTCTGGATGGGGCTGGGCGCCGTCGCGCTCGTGATCGGCAGCCGCGTCGACTACCACCTCTGGACCCGGCACGCCGGGCTGGTGGCGGCCGGGATGACGGTCCTGCTGCTGGCGGTCCTGGTCCCCCACATCGGGGTCTCGGTCCTGGGCGCCCGCCGCTGGATCCACCTCGGCCCGATCAACCTGCAACCGAGCGTGGTGGCCCAGCTGGGGGTCCTTGTCGCCGGCGCCGCCTGGCTCGACAGCCGCGGCGGGCGGCTGCACAGCTTGACCGACGGGGTGATGCCCTTCATCGGCCGGCTGGCGGTGGTGGCGGGGCTGGTCTACGTCGAGAAGGACCTCGGCTCGACCATGCTGGTGGTCATGATCGGGCTCGTCCTCCTGGTCACGGCGGGGATCCGCTGGCGCCACCTCGCCCTGGTCGTCGGCGCCGGCCTGGCCCTGGGAGTCGCCCTGATCAAGGCGGAGCCGTACCGGGTCCAGCGCTACCTCGCCTACCTCCACCCCTTCGCCCACCCCCTGGGATCCGGCTACCAGGCGGTCCAGGCGCTCTACGCGCTCGGGTCGGGCGGCGTGGTGGGTCTCGGCTTCGGCCAGAGCCTCCAGCGCACCCAGTGGCTCCCGGAGGCCCACACCGACTTCATCTTCGCCATCATCGGAGAGCAGCTCGGCCTGATCGGCTCGCTGCTGGTGCTCACCCTCTTCGTCGCCTTCGCGATCCGCGGCCTGCGGGTGGCCCGTAACGCCCCCGACCGGCTCGGCGTTCTCCTCGCGGGCGGAATCACCGTCTGGATCGCTGGGCAGGCCCTGCTCAACATCGGCGGGGTCACCGACAGCATCCCCAGCACCGGGGTGCCGCTACCGTTCGTCAGCTATGGGGGCTCGGCGCTGGCCGTCGCGATGGCCGCCACCGGGATCCTCCTCAACATCTCGGCGCAGGCGCGCCGGACGCAGGAGACGGCCCGTGCGCGTCCTGATCGCGGCTGGCGGGACCGGTGGGCACACCGCGCCGGCCCTGGCGGTGGCGGAGGCGCTGCGCGAGGCTGAGCCGCTGGCGGCGATCACGGTCGTCGGCCGGGACGGGGGTCCTGAGGCGCAGTGGGTGGCCGCCGCCGGGCTCCCGTTCGTGGGGCTGCCCCTGCGGAGGCCGGGCGCCGGGCGCTTGGCGACGGCGCGGCTGCTCACCCGCCTGCCCACCGCCTACCGCGTCGCCGCCCGCGTGCTGCGCTCCACCCGGGCGGAGGCGGTGGTGGCGGCGGGCGGGTACGTGTGCCTGCCGGTGGCGCTGGCGTCGATCCGGGCTCGGGTCCCGGTCGTGCTGCTGGAGCAGAACGCCCGCCCCGGCCGGACCGTGGCCCGGCTCGCGCGCCGGGCCTGGGTGGTGGCCTCCGCCTACCGGGAGACGCAGCGGCTCCTCCCCGGCGCCCGGGTGGTCTGGACCGGCAACCCGATCCGGGCCGAGGTGGCTCGGCGGCTGCCCGCCCCGCTGGTCGGGCCCCCGACCCGGCTCCTCGTGATGGGCGGCTCCCAGGGAGCACACCGGCTCAACGCGGCCTGCTGGGAGGCGCTCCCCTCGTTGCTCGGCGGCCGACCCTCGCTCACCGTCACCCACCTCACCGGGCGCGCGGACGCCGACGCGGCCGAGCGGGTGCGGACCGGGCTGGCGGCCGGGGTGCGGGACCGCTACCGCCCGCTGGCGGCCACCGACACGATCGGGTCGGCGATCGTCGCCGCCGACCTGGTGGTGATGCGCGCCGGCGGCAGCTCGATCGCCGAGGTGGCGGCCTGCGGGCGGCCGATGGTGCTGGTCCCGTACCCGCACGCCGGCGCCCACCAGCTGGCCAACGCCCGCCCCCTGGTGGAGGCGGGCGCGGCCGCGCTCCTCGCCGACCCGGACTGCACCGGGCCCGCCCTCCTGGCGGCGGTGGCCGGGATCGTGGACGACCCCGACCGCTGGGCCGGGATGGCGGCCGCCAGCGGGGCCTTCGGCCGGCCCGACGCGGCCGGGGCGGTGGTGGCGCTGCTGCAGTCGCTGGTGCTGGGGTGACCGCCGGCCGGGCGGCGGACGCCGCGACGCTCCCGGCTCCGCTGTTCCGCCCAGGCGCCCACTGGCACCTGCTCGGGATCTGCGGCTACGCCGTCTCCGGTCTCGCCCTCCTGGCCCGAGCGGAGGGCCGCCGGGTGAGCGGGTCCGACCAGGACGCCTACCCGCCGACGACCGAGCTGCTCCGGCGCGAGGGGATCGCGGTCGATGGCCGCCACCACCCGGACAACCTGGTCCGCCACGGCCCGGTGGACCTGCTCGTGGTCGGCAACCAGGTCCGGCGCGGCAACGTGGAGTGGGCGGCGGCGCGGCGGGCCGGCCTCCCCGAGGTCAGCGAGGCGGCCGCCTACCTCGGCCTGACCGCCGACCGGCGCCGGGTGGTGGTGGCGGGCACCCACGGCAAGACCACCACCGCCAGCCTGCTCGCCCACGTGCTCGACCGGGCCGGGCTGGACCCCGGCTTCCGACTCGGGGCCACCGCGCGCGGATTCGGGGTGGCCGCCCGGCTGGGGGGACGGGACGGCCCCTTCGTCTTCGAGGGTGACGAGTACACCACCACCGCGCGCGACCGGCGCGCGAAGTTCCTCTGGTGGGACCCCTGCGTGGTCGGCCTGCTCAACCTGGAGCTCGACCACCCCGACGTCTATCCCGACCTCCTCCACTACCGCCGCCCGTTCGCCCGGCTGGTCCGCGGGCTGCCCCGGGACGGCCGTCTGGTGGTGAACCGGGACGACCCTGAGGCCCGGGCGCTGGCCCCGGCGGCCTCCTGCCCGGTGGTGACCGTCGGGCTCCGGGAGGGCGACTGGCGGCTCGCCGCCGAGCCCACGGTGGCCCGCGGGCTGACACGGCTCCGGATCCGGCCGCCCGCCGGGCCCGACGTGGAGGCCCGGGTCCCGCTCTTCGGGGCCGCCGGTGCGACCGACACCCTGGTCGCCCTGGCGATGGCGCAGGCGGTGGGGGTCGCGCCGCCTGCGGCGGCGGCCGCGGCCCGCGGCTACCGGGGGCTCGCCCGCCGCCTGGAGTGGATCGGCACCGCCCGCGGGGTCGCGGTGGTCGACGACTACGCCCACCACCCCACCGAGGTCGCGGCCAGCCTCGCCGGCCTGCGCCGCCGGTTCGGTCCTCGGGCGCGGCTGGTCTGCGTCTACGTCCCCCACACCTTCTCGCGCACCCGGGCCCTCCTCGGCGCCTACCGGGATGCGTTCGAGGAGGCCGACCGCCTCCTCCTCGGCCCCGTCGAGACCGCGCGCGAGCGCCACCGCGCCGGCTCCGTCAGCAGCGCCGACGTGGCCGCCCTGGTGGTGGGCCCGCGCACCGCCGTGGTGGCGGACAGCGCCGAGGCGGTGCGAACGGTGGTCGAGGAGGCACAGCCGGGTGACGTCGTGTGCTGTGCCTCGGTGCGCGGCTTCGACGGCTGCGCGGAGCGGATCCTCCGCGCGCTCGGCGGCGCCGGCGGGGACGCGGTCGCGCCCGGCCATCGGCCGTCCACTCGACCCGCCCAGCCGCACGACCAGCCGCGCGGCCGGGACCAGGCGCCCGCCCGACGGCCTGTTCCGCGCTGAGCGACCTCGGTCTCCGGAGTGACCCGTGAGGATCTGGCAGCCCACCTCGGCTTGGTAGGCGGAGGCCGCCCTCTGCCATTCGCCGACCTCGGCAGGAGCGGCGCTCGCCATACCGCACGGACCATGGACGACCTCATAACGAGGGAATGGACCCGCTGATCGCGGTCGTGGACTCGGGACCTCTCTCCGCAGCCGCTGATCTCGACGACGCTGGACATGCGGCCGCGATCGACGTGCTGGCACGCGAGGGGATCCACCTCGTCATTCCCGTGCTCGTCATCGCGGAGGTGACGTACTTCATCGGAACCCGGATGGGCCCCGCCGCCGAGGCGCGCTTCCTGGGGGACTCGCGACCATGGCGGTTGAGGCTCCAACCCCCAGCGACGGGGAGCGGATCGGAGAGCTGGGGGTCCAGGACGGGGACTTCCCCCTCGGTGGCACGGATGCATCGCTGGTGGCGCTCGCGGAGCGTTTGCAGACGCCCACCGTCATCACCCTTGACCGACGCCACTTCGCCGCCGTCCGCCCGCGGCACTGCAGGGTGCTCTCGCTGCTCCCCTGACTCCTCCCGCCGGTGCTGGCGGCCTCCCGGTTGGCAGCCGCGCGCTCCCGGTCGGGACCTGCCCGCCGTCCCGGCGCTTGCATCGCGGGCGCGGATGCGCCACCGTACAGGGGTCGGACGGCTGCGGCCACGCGGCGGCCGGACCGGCGCTCCTCATCCTCTCCACGCCCTCGCCGAGGACCGCCATGACCGATCTCGGGCCGCCAGGATGGCGCCCCCCGCGGCCCCCCCGCTCCGGGCGGCGGTCGCGGTCCGGCCCCCCACCGACCCTGCGCCCGAGCCGGCTCTGGGAGATGGTCCCGGACGAGGTGCCTGCGCGCCGGTCCGCCCCCCCCGGCCGCCGTCTCCCCCGCGGGCGCCCGCTCGGGGCCCGGGCCCGCCCGATCGCTCCCGGCGGACGGCGGCGCCCGGCCCCGGCGTGGTGGGAGCGGCTCGGGTCCGACGCGGCCGCCGAGCTGGACCGGCGCCGGGACGCCCGCCGGGAGGCACGGCGCGACGCCCGGCGGACGTTTCGGCGGGTGCGGGCCTCGGCCCCGCAACCGGTCGGACTGCTGGTCTGGTGGTCGGAGCAGGCGCTCCTGCTGCGCCGGGCTGCCCTGGTCGGGTTCGCGGCCCTGGTCACCGCCCTGGTGGTCCTCGCCCTGCCCCTGTTCCATCTCCAGCGGGTCACCGTGGTGGGAGCCGGCGCGCTCTCCACCCGGTCGGTGGTCGCGGCCAGCGGGCTCACCCGGGGGGAGAGCATGCTGTTCGTCGGCGCCGGCACGGTCGAGCGCGGGGTGCTCCAGCTCCCCGGGGTCCGCGCCGCGTCGGTGCGCGTGGTCTGGCCCGACCGGGTCGCGATCGCGCTCCAGATGTGGACCCCGATCCTGGTCGACGTCCGGGCCGGGCTGGCCGCGCCGGTGGCGCCCAACGGCGAGGCCCTCGCCGCCGGACGGCCCCTGGCCGCGCTGGGATCGGCCCTGGTCGGCCTCCCCCGGGTGGTGGAGCTGGGCCGGGCCGCCCCGATCCACGCGGGCGCGCCCGTGCTGAGCGGTCGCTACGCCCAGGTGCTGGCGGCCCTGGTCCAGGTGTTCCCCCGCACCTACGGAGTCACGGTGCGGGAATTCGCGGTCAGCCCGGCCGGCAGCCTCCTCGTCTATGTCAGCAGCGGCTGGGTCGCCGACTTCGGGCCGGTGCTCACCCCGGGGCAGCTCCGGGGCCTCGGCCCCCGGCTGGAGGCGCTGCGCACGCTCGCCACCCGGGTCGACCTCGCCCACGCGGGGATCGCCGCCATCGACCTCCAGGACCCATCCCAGGTCGACGTCACCGACGGCCGTCCCGCCTCGCCGCCCCTCGGCGGGCCGCCCGTCCTCCGGGCCAGCCCCGCCGGGGGCTGACCGCGGCCGCCCCGCCCCGGGGCCGCCCCCGGGCGGTCTGGCCCCTCGCCCGCCGACCCCAAGGGAGTGGGCCCCCGTTGACGTGCGCCCACAACATCCGGTGGCCGGCGGTGCCCGAGACGCTTGCCCGAGCGAGGCCGACCGGCTACACTGACGGCGGCCGCCGAGCCCCGCCCCGCGCGAGCCCGACGACCCGGGCGCTAGGGGGTCATGCGCGCCCGAGACCATCCCGTCCTGGTCGCTGTCACGCCCCACGTCGCACCCGCCGCCTTCGCTGAGGATGCCGCCCTGATCGGTCGCGATCCCACCCGCTCCGGCCCCCGCGCCGGGCGCCCGTCGTGGGGGCGCCCCGGCCCGTGAGCCCCCGCCACGTGGTCGGGCTGGACCTCGGGTCGCAGGCTGTCCGCTGCGCGGTCGCCGAGGTCGCGCCTGACCGCATCCGAGTGCTGGGAGTGGGGGAGGCGCCCTCCTCTGGGGTCGCCCGGGGCATGGTGACCGACCCCGCCGCGGCCACCCAGGCGGTGGTCCAGGCGGTGGACGGTGCCGAGCGGGTCTCCGGGGTCGAGATCGATGCCGTGGTGGTCGGGCTGGGCGGGCCCCACCTCGGCGGCGAGGTCCGCCACGCTGCGGTGCGCGTGCTGGGGCGCGATGGTCGGGTCGGACCGGGCGACGTCCACCGGGCGCTCGACCAGGCCCGGGCGGTCCCGGTCGGGGAGGGGCGCGAGCCGCTCCACCTGGTCCCGATCGGCTATGCGGTGGACGGCGCCGACCCGGTCCGGGACCCGGTCGGCCGCAGCGGCGAGCGCCTCGACCTCGCCGCCCACCTGGTGACGGCGGCGACCGCCGCCACCTCGGCCCTGGTGGACGCCGTGCACGCGGCCGGGTTGGCGGTGGAGGATGTCGTCGCCGGCGGGCTGGCGGCGGCCGAGGGGGTGCTCCGCGACGTGGAGATGGAGCGCCCGGTCGCGGTGGTCGACTGCGGGGCGGCGACGACCACCGTCGTGGTCCTCGCCGGCGGCGCGGTCGTCCACACGGCGGTCCTGCCGGTGGGCGGGCGCCACGTCTCGCAGGACCTGGCCGTGGGGTTGCGCTGCGAGTGGGACCAGGCCGAGATGCTCAAGTGCCGTCACGGCACCTCCGACCCGCTCAGCGGGCGCGGGACCGAGCTCGTCACCCTGGCCGGGCCGGGGGTGCTCGGCCCCCACGAGGTGCCCCGGCGGCTGCTGGCCGAGATCATCGAGCCGCGGGTGCGCGAGATCACCCGCCTCATTGGGGCCGAGCTGGCACGGGCGGCGGCGCCGGGACCGCTGGCGCGAGTGGTCCTCACCGGCGGCGGCGCCTGTCTCGACGGGCTCCCGTCGGTGGTCCACCGGCTCCTCGAGGTGCCGGTCCGGGTGGCGGTTCCCGAGGGGCTGCTCGGCCTGGACGCGCAGCTCGGCCATCCCCGCCACGCGGTCGCCGCCGGGCTGATCCACTGGGGATCGCGCCAGGACCGGCGCCGCGAGCGTCACAACCGGCGCAGCGCGCCCAGCGCCGGCCGGGTCACCCGCTGGTTCCATGACCGCTTCTGATCCCGCCCCGGCCGCCCGCCGGCGGCGCCGGTCGCCCCCTCCGCCGCGCCCGACCCGAGCCGGGCCCACCCCCCCGTCGAGGAGACGTTGATGCCGCAGGACGAGCTCGATCGCACCATCGCCGGGAACGCCCGGATCAAGGTCGTGGGCGTCGGGGGCGGCGGCAGCAACGCCGTCAACCGCATGATCAAGGCCAAGCTCCGGGGGGTGGACTTCATCGCCATCAACACCGACAAGCAGGCCCTCGACGCCGCCGAGGCACCCACCAAGGTCCACATCGGGCGCAAGGTCACGCGCGGCCTCGGCTGCGGCGGCGACCCCGATGTCGGGGAGGCGGCCGCCGAGGAGTCCCGCGACGAGCTGAGCCGGCTCGTCCACGACGTCGACATGGTCTTTGTCACCGCCGGGATGGGCGGCGGAACCGGCACCGGGGCCGCCCCCGTCGTCGCCGAGATCGCCCGCTCCAGCGGCGCCCTGACCATCGGGGTGGTCACCAAGCCGTTCCCCTTCGAGGGCCGCAAGCGGATGGCGACCGCCGACCGCGGGCTGGACGCGATGGCGGGCCGGGTGGACACCCTCATCACCATCCCCAACGAGCGGCTGATCGCGGTCACCGACCGCAAGACGACGATGGTGGATGCGTTCCGCAAGGCCGACGACGTCCTCCGCCAGGGGGTCCAGGGGATCAGCGACCTGATCGTCTTCCCGGGGCTGATCAACCTCGACTTCGCCGACGTCAAGGCGATCATGCAGGGTCAGGGCGCGGCGCTGATGGGGATCGGCTACGGCAGTGGCGACAACCGCTCCGTCGACGCGGCCCGGGACGCGGTCGCCTCCACCCTGCTGGAGACCACCATCGCCGGCGCCCAGGGGATCCTGGTCAACATCACCGCCGGGCCCGACCTCACCCTCCACGAGGTCAACGAGGCCTGCGAGCTGGTGCGCTCCAGCGCCGACGCCAACGCCAACATCATCTGGGGCACCGTCCTCGACGACCACATGGGCGGCGACGTCAAGATCACCGTCGTGGCCACCGGCTTCGCCGGCTCAGGGCCGACCAACGCCGAGCGCTTCCGCCAGACCCGTCCCCAGGAGCTGATCGAGCCGCCCCCCGGCGGGCGCCGCGACCCCGCCCCGGCCGAGGCCAGCCCCTTCGACGAGCTCGACATCCCCGCGTTCCTGCGCGAGCGCCGCTGACCCGGGACGGGGCCTGACACCGGCTCCGGCCCCCGCCCCCGGCGCCGGTGCGCGGCGGGGGGATCGATAGGGGGCCGGTCATGCTACGCTCGGCGCGACGGGTCGCCGGTCGCGCCCCGACCCGTCGCCGCTGGGGGAGGGAAACGCCCCGCCGCATCCGACACCCGCCGGGCCGCACGCGTGCGCGGAGGGTCATGGGTGCGGGCCGCCCGGCGCAGGCCGTGGCGCGCGCCACGCGGGGCACCCCAGGAGCTGATGAGCGTCTTCGCCACCGTCACCCCCCTCTTCGACATTCCCAGCCTGGAGGCCGAGGTGCTGGCCTTCTGGAGGGACCAGGCCATCTTCGAGGAGGGCGTGCGCGCGCGCCGGGATGCGCCCCCGTTCTCGTTCTACGAAGGCCCGCCCACCGCCAACGGGCTGCCCGGGGTCCACCACGTGCTCGCCCGCGTCTTCAAGGACTGCGTCCTGCGCTACCAGCACATGCGGGGGCGGCGGGTGGACCGGCGCGCCGGCTGGGACACCCACGGGCTGCCGGTCGAGCTGGAGGTCGAGCGCCAGCTCGGCTTCACCCGCAAGTCCGACATCGAGGCGTACGGGGTGGACCGCTTCAACGCCCTCTGCCGGGAATCGGTGGGCCGCTACATCGCCGAATGGGAGGAGCTGACCCGGCGGATCGGCTACTGGCTCGACATGAGCCGCCCCTACCGGACCGACAGCCCCGACTACATCGAGTCGGTGTGGTGGAGCCTGCGCCAGATCCACGACCGCGGCTGGCTCACCCAGGGCTTCCGGGTCACCCCCTACTGTCCCCGCTGCCAGACCTCGCTCTCCAGCCACGAGCTGAACCAGGGCTACCACGAGAACGTCCGCGACCCCGCGGTGACGGTCCGGTTCCGGCTCCGGGACGAGCCCGCCACCAGCCTGCTCGCCTGGACCACGACGCCATGGACGCTGCCCGGCAACGTCGCCCTCGCGGTGGGGCCGGACATCGTCTACAGCCGGGTGCGGCAGGCTGACGAGGAGCTGGTCCTCGCCCGCGACCGCCTGGCCGCTCTCACCGGCCCCTACGACGTGGTGGCCGAGTGCCGGGGCGAGGAGCTGGTGGGACTGCGCTATCAGCCGCCGTACCCCGGGGCGGCCCCGCCGGAGGGCGCCTTCCGGGTGGTGCCGGCGGCCTTCGTCACCACCGGGGAGGGGACCGGGATCGTCCACGTCGCTGGGGCCTACGGCGAGGACGACCTCCTGCTCTGCCAGCGGGAGGGAATCGCGGTGCGCCACACCGTCGGCCTCGACGGGCGCTTCCTGCCCGAGGTCGCGCTGGTCTCGGGGATGTTCGTCAAGGAGGCCGACCCGCGCATCATCGAGGACCTCACCGCCCGCGGGCTCTGCTACCGGGCGGAGGAGATCCGCCACCCCTACCCCTTCTGCTGGCGCTGCGACACGCCCCTGCTCTACTACGCGCTCAGCTCGTGGTTCATCCGCACCACCGAGGTGCGCGACCGCCTGGTCGGGGCCAACGCCGACGTCGCCTGGGTGCCGCCCCACCTCCGCGACGGCCGGATGGGCAACTGGCTGGAGTCGCTCCAGGACTGGAACCTCTCCCGCACCCGCTACTGGGGCACCCCGCTGCCGATCTGGGTGTGCGAGGGGTGCGGGGCAGAGCGCTGCGTCGGCAGCCGCGCGGAGCTCGGCCTGGAGGAGGGGGCGGACCTCCACAAGCCCTTCATTGACACGGTCACGCTGCCGTGCGGCTGCGGCGCCACCATGCGGCGCGTCCCCGAGGTGATCGACGGCTGGTACGACAGCGGGGCGATGCCCTTCGCCAGCCTCCATCATCCGTTCGAGAACCGGGACCAGTTCGCCGCCAGCCACCCCGCCGACTTCGTCTGCGAGGGGATCGACCAGACGAGGGGGTGGTTCTACACCCTGCTCGCCGAGTCGGTCCTGCTCTTCGACCAACCCGCCTACCGGCACGTGATCAGCCCCAGCCACGTGGTCGACCGCACCGGGCGCAAGATGTCGAAGTCCTGGGGCAACGTCGTCGATCCGGTGGTCATCCTCAACCGGTCCGGGGCCGATGCCCTGCGCTGGTGGTTCTACACCACCGTCTCGGTCGGGCAGGAGTACCGGATCTCCCCGGAGCGCGTCCACGAGGTGGTCAACCGCTTCCTGCTCATTCTCTGGAACGTGCACAACTTCCTGGTCACCTACGCCGCGGTCTGCGGCTTCGACCCCGCCCGGTCGGATCCGAACGCACCGCCGCCGACGGTGATGGACCGCTGGCTCTTGGCCCGGGTGGGGGAGACCGCCCAGGCGGTGCGCCGGCGGATGGACGTCTACGACGTCAACGGGGCCTGCCGGCAGCTGGCCACCCTCCTCGACGACACCAGCACCTGGTACGTCCGGCGGTCGCGGGCGCGGTTCCGCGACGATCGCAACAAGCCGGCGGCGCGGGTGGCCTGCGCCACCCTCTACCGGGCGCTCCTGCAGGTGACGCGGATGCTGGCGCCGTTCGTCCCCTTCATGACCGAGACGATCTGGCGCAACCTCACCGGCGGCCAGCCCGACCTGCCCCGCTCGGTCCACCTCACCGACTATCCCGCCGACGATCCCGCCCACGCCGATCCCGCGCTGCTGGAGGGGATGGCCCACCTGCGCCGTCTGGTGGACGCGGCCCGACCCCAGCGCGAGGCCGCCAAGGTGCCGATCCGCCAGCCCCTGCAGGCGGCGACGGTGGCGGGCGCCCCGCTGGCGCCGGAGCTGGAGGCGATCCTCGCCGAGGAGCTCAACGTGCGCATGGTCCACCACGCCCCGCTCCCGGAGGACGGACGGCCGACGGTCGTGCTCGACCTCACCCTGACGCCCGAGCTCCGCGACGAGGGACTGGTGCGCACCCTCACCCGCCGGATCCAGGACCTGCGCCGGATCGCGGGGCTCCGTCCCGGGGAGCCGATCGACGTGCTCTACGCCGCCGCGGACCCGGTGGCGGCGGCGGTCGACGGGGCGCTGCCCGCGATCCGTGCCCAGGTGTATGCGGAGCGGGTCCGCCGGACCAGCCTCGACCGGCGCCCGGTGGGCGGCCCCGCGGTCAGCGAGGGCGTGCTCGGTGACCATCCCTACTGGGTGACGCTGCGGGCGGTGGGCGCCGGCGGGCTGCCTCCGGAGGACGAGGCGCCATCGTCGAGCGTCCCGCTCCCGCCGTGACCCGCCGGCGCCGCGCACGGACGGGGGCGACCGTCCATAATCGGACCCCACACGGGGCGGCCGCCGGCCTGACGGCCCGATCGCCCCGGCCTCAGGATCCCTGAATGCCCTCCGAGAGCGCGGCGACCCGTGGCGACGAGCTGGCGACGATCCGTGCCGAGCTGGAGGCGGAGCGTGAGCGCCTGGGAGTGGAGCTGCGCGACCTCGCCGGCTCCGGCCCCAACGGCCGCCACGACGCGGCCTTCCCGGAGCACCCGACCGAGCACGCCGGCGACATGGCCGAGCACGAGCGGGCCCAGGCGCTGCTGAAGACGCTCCGGCAGATGCGCGACCAGGTCGAGGACGCGCTCGGGCGGATGGCGCGCGGCGAGTACGGCCGCTGCCGCAGCTGCGGCACCGAGATCGCCATCGAGCGGCTGCAGGCGCTCCCCCACGCGACCCGGTGCGTCCCCTGCCAGGAGGCGGGCCGCGGCTGACCCAGGCCGGTCGGACGGGGGGCGGATCGCGGCTCCCGCCGGCGTCGACGCTCCCGCGGTGCGGGGACCGCGGGCCGGGGGGGAGACGGAGGCGAACCACCGCCGCGGCTGGCCGCCGTGGCTCTCCCTGGCGGCGGCGGTGGTGCTGGTCCTCGACCGGCTCACCAAGCTGCTGGTCGTCCACGACCTCTCCCTCGGCGTCCCGGTCTGGCCCGGCTCGCCGGTCACCCTCCAGCGGATCGAGAACCGGGGCGCCGCCTTCGGGATCCTCCCGGAGGCGCAGTGGCTCTTCGTGGTGGTGGCGCTGGTGGTGATCGCCTACATCGCCACCCACTGGCGCCAGCTGGCGGGGGAGAGCGCGCTCCTCCAGGCGGCGCTGGGGATGCTGCTCGGCGGCGCGGTGGCCAACGCGGTGGACCGAGTGGTCCAGGGCTATGTCGTGGACTTCATCGCGGTCCGGGATTTCGCCACCTTCAACGTGGCCGACACTGGCATCACGGTTGGGGTCGTGATCCTGATCGCCCGCCTGGTCCTCGGCGCCGGGTCCCGAGGCCCCGGTGGCTGACCCCGCGGCGGGGCCGGCCACCGCCGTCGTCGCAGCCGACGCCGACGGCTGGCGGCTCGACCGCTGGCTCGCCCGCTCCGTCCCCACCGGTCGCGGCGCCGCGGCGGAGCTGGTGCGGGCGGGGGCGGTCACGGTCAACCGGTCGGTCCGGCTGCGGCCGGCGTCCCCGGTGCGGACCGGCGACGCCGTCGGCTGGTCCCGGGTGGAGCGGGAGCCGGTGGGCGGCGGCCCGGGCGCCCCCGCCCCGACGCTCCACCTGGTCCACGTCGACGCCGCGCTCGCGATCGTGGACAAGCCGGCCGGGCTCACCGTCCACCCCGGCGCCGGCCGCCGCAGCGGCACCCTGGCGGACGGGCTGCGCGCGCTCGGAGGCGGCTGGTCCACCCTCGCCGGCGCCGACCGGGCCGGCATCGTCCACCGGCTCGACCGGACGGTGAGCGGGCTCCTGGTGGTGGCCCGCACCGAGGCGGCCCACCGCCACCTCGCCGCCCAGCTCCGGGACCGCTCCCTGGGGCGGGAGTACTGGGGCCTGGTCCACGGATCGGTGCGCGAGGAGCGCGGCCGGATCGAGGCCCCGATCGGGCGGGACCCGCGCCGCCCGGGGCGGATGGCGGTGGTGGCGGGCGGCCGCGACGCCACCACCGACTTCGAGGTGCTCGGGCGCCTCCCCCGCCACACGGCGCTGCGGCTGCGGCTGCGCACCGGCCGCACCCACCAGCTCCGGGTCCACCTCGCCTACATCGGGCGGCCCCTGGTGGGCGACCCGCTCTACGGCCCGCTGGCGGAGCGGAGCCTGGACCGGCCAATGCTGCACGCGGCCGAGCTCCGCCTGGTCCACCCGGGGGGGGACCGCCTCGCCTTTCGCAGCCCGCTCCCCGCCGACCTTGCCCGGAGCCTCTTCGAGCGGGGCGGCCTCCCCGGCGCGGGATGGCCCGGGCCGGACCCGGCCGGTCCCTGCCCGTGAGCGCGGCCGGCGGCGGGGACGGGCCGGACGCCGCTCTCCTGGAGAGACGCGGCCGTCTCATCGTGATCTCCGGGCCGAGCGGGGTGGGCAAGGACACCGTGATCCGCGCCCTGCGGGCCCGGGCCCCCTGGCTGCACAAGTCGGTGTCGGTCACCACCCGCCTCCCCCGCCCGGGCGAGCTCCAGGACCGGGACTACACGTTCGTGGACCCCGGCACCTTCCAGGCGATGCGCCGGGCCGGGGCCTTCCTCGAGTGTGCCCAGGTCCACGGCCCCGACTGGTACGGGACGCTCCGCGAGCGGGTCGAGGCGATGCGCGCCCGGGGCGGGGACGTGCTCTGCAAGATCGACGTCCAGGGAGCGTCGCAGCTCCGCGCCCGCGAGCCCGACGCCCAGTTCATCTTCCTCCTGCCCCCGTCGCGGGCGGCGCTGACCGCCCGGCTGGCCGGGCGCGGCACCGAGGGCCCGGCCGCGCTCGCGATCCGGGCCCGCGACGCCGACCGCGAGCTGGCCGAGGCGGGGTGGTACGTGCATCGGGTGGTGAATGACCGGGTCGACCATGCGGTGGACGCGATCCTCGCCATCCTCGGGGGGCTCGCGGCCGCGCCGCCGGCCGTGCCACCATCAGGGCCGTGACCGGAGCGGGTGGGCTCAGCGGGCGGCGGATCCTGGTCCACGTCTGCGGCGGGATCGCCGTGGTCAAGGTCCCCGAGCTGCTGACCACCCTGCGCCGGGCGGGGGCCGTGGTCCGGGTCACGATGAGCCCGGGCGCCCAGGCCTTCATCGCCCCCATGACGCTCCAGGCGCTGGCGGGCGGGCCGGTGGCGACCACCCTGCTCGAGCCGCCCGGGGCGGCGCCCGCGGCCCTGGGGCCCGGGCACGGCATGGCCCACCTGGAGCTGGGCGCCTGGGCCGAGGTGCAGCTGGTGGTGCCGGCCACCGCCGACATGTGCGCCCGCCTCGCCCTCGGCCTCGCCGACGAGGTCGTCGGCGCGACCGCCCTCGCCTGCCCGGCGCCCCTGGTGGTGGCGCCGGCGATGGAGGCGGCGATGTGGGAGCACCCGGCGACCCGCGCCCACCTGGCGACCCTGGCCGACCGCGGCGCCCGGGTGGTGGGACCGGTCCGGGGCCGGCTGGCCTCCGGCCGCGACGACATCGGCCGCCTGGCCCCGGTGGAGGCGCTGGTGCTGGCGGTGACGGACGCGCTCAAAGCCGCCCCCGACCCGGGCCGAGCCCCCGACCCCAGCGCCCCACCGTCCCCCCTCGCCGGCGCCCTGGTCCTGGTCACCGCCGGGGGAACCCGCGAGCCGGTCGACCCCGTCCGCTTCCTCGGCAACCGGAGCAGCGGCCGGATGGGCCTGGCCCTCGCCGTCGCCGCCCGGCGACACGGGGCCGAGGTGGTGCTGGTGACGGCGGCCCCGCCCCCGCCTCCCGCGCCCGGGCTGCGCGTCGTCGAGGTGGGGACGGCCGAGGAGATGCTGGCCGCGGTGCGCTCCGTCCTCCCCCGGGCCCGGCTGGTGCTGATGGCGGCGGCGGTGGCGGACTGGCGGGTCGCCGCGCCGGCGGGGGAGAAGCTGCGCCGGGCCGGGCGCGACCGCCTCCGGCTGGACCTGGTCCCCACGCCCGACATCCTCAGGGCCGTGGTCGCCGAGCGGCCGCCCGGCTGCGTCGTGGTCGGCTTCGCCGCCGAGACCGGGGAGCTGGAGGGCCCGGCGCGAGCCAAGCTGCGCGCCAAGGGGGTGGATCTGCTGGTGGCCAACCGGGTGGTGGGGCCGGACTCGGCGATGGGGGGCGAGGGGGCCGGCGTCCTCATCGTGGGGGCGGACGGGGTCGGGAGACGCGTCCCCTTCGGCCCCAAGTCGGAGGTGGCGGCCGCGATCCTGGACGCCGCGGCTCGGCTGGCCGGTCCCCCCGACCACGGCTGAGGAGGCGACCGCCCGGGCGGTCGCGACCGTCCTGCCCGAGGCGGCATCCGGCCCCCAGCAGGAGGGGTTCGACTACGCGGTGCCGCCCGCGCTCCGGGACCGGATCCGGCTCGGCCACCGGGTCGTCGTCCCGCTCGGACGGCGGCGGCTGCTGGGCTACGTGGTCCGCCTCGGCGCCGGCTCCGCCCACGCCGACCTCCGCGAGGTGGAGGCGCTCTACGACGAGGAGCCGCTCCTGCCCGATCACCTCGTGGCCTGCGCGCCCGCCATCGCCTGGGCCTGCGCCAGCCCGCTGCGGGAGGTGGTGCGGGCGATGCTGCCGCCGGCGCTCCGCCGGGTGCGGCCGATCCGCCGCGTCGCCCCGCGCGGGCCCGGGCGCGCGACCCTCGGGACGCCCGGCGCGGGGGGGGACGGGACGGCGGCGCCGGCGCTCGAACCGGCCCAGGCGGCGGCGGTCGCGGCGGTGGTCGCCGCCCTCGACCAGGGCCGGGCCCACGACTTCCTCCTCCACGGCGTCACCGGCTCGGGCAAGACCGAGGTCTACCTGGCCGTGATCGCGGCCGCTCTCGAGCGGGGGCGGGAGGCGGTCGTCCTGGTCCCGGAGATCTCGCTCACGCCCCAGACCGTCCGCCGGTTCGACGGCCGCTTCCCGGGCCGGGTGGCGATCCTCCACTCCGCCCTCACCGACGCCGAGCGGGCCGCCCAGTGGCGCCGCATCCGCGCCGGACGTGCCCCGGTGGTGGTGGGATCGCGCAGCGCCATCTTCGCGCCGCTCACCCGGCTGGGGGTGGTCGTCGTCGACGAGGAGGACTCCTCCGCCTACCGGCAGGACCGGGTCCCCCGCTACCACGCGGTTGACGTCGCCCGCCGGATCGGGCGGCACCTCGGGATCCCGATCGTGCTCGGGAGCGCCACCCCCAGGATCGAGACCCATCACCAGGCGGAGGTCGGGGGGCTCACCCGGCTGCGGCTGACCGAGCGGATCGCGGGCCGGCCGCTGCCGGCGATCGAGGTGGTCGACCTGCGCGGGGAGCTGGCCCAGGGCCGCCGCTCGCCCTTCTCGCCGCCGCTGGCGCGGGCCCTGGACGAGGCCCTCGCGCGGGGCGGTCAGGCGATCCTCTTCCTCAACCGCCGGGGCACGGCCACGGTCGTCCTCTGCCGCGGCTGCGGCCTGCCGCTCCAGTGCCCGCACTGCTCGGTGGCGCTGGTGCACCACGCCGACCGGGCCGGCTGCGTCTGCCACTACTGCGGCCACCACACGCCGGTGCCCAGCCGCTGCCCCGGCTGCGGGTCGGCGGCGATCAAGGCCCTCGGGATGGGGACCCAGCGGTTGGAGGCGGAGGTCGGCCACCGGTGGCCCGCCGCCCGGCTCCTGCGCATGGACCGCGACACCGTCGCCCACCGCGACGACCACGCCCGCCTCTATGAGGCGTTCCGCAGCCGCCAGGCGGACCTCATGATCGGCACCCAGATGGTGGCCAAGGGCTGGGACCTGCCGGGGGTCCAGGTGGTGGGGATCGTCAATGCCGACACCCAGCTCCACCTCCCCGACTTCCGCGCCTCCGCCACCACCTTCGCCCTGCTCACCCAGGTCGCGGGGCGGGCCGGCCGCGGCGACGAGCCGGCGCGGGTGATCCTGCAGACGTACAGCCCCGACCACCCCGCCGTCCGGCACGCGGTGGCGCACGACTACTGGGGGTTCGCCCGGGACGAGCTCGGGGTCCGCCGGGCGCTCGGCTTCCCGCCCTTCAGCCGCCTCGGGGTGGTCACCTGCAGCGACCCCGACGACGCCCGGGCGCAGGGCCAGGCCGCAGCGCTCGCCGATCGGCTGCGTGGCGCCGAGGCCGCCGGGGTCGAGGTGCTCGGGCCCAGCCCCGCCTTCATCCACCGCCTGCGGGGGCGGTTTCGCTGGCAGGTGACGCTCCGGGGCCCGGACCTGGGGCCGGTGCGCGACGGTCTTCCCGCCGGCCCCGGCTGGTCGATCGAGCTCGACCCCGAGCTGTGAGGTCCCCGGCGGCCCGCGGCGGGCGGGCGATAATGCGGTGTCCCGCCCGCCCCCCCGCGCCGTCGTGAGCGACCAGGACCGAGTGCCCGATCCCACCCCCCCGCCGCCGTCCCCCGGACACCCGACCCCGACCCGGATCGGGGGCCGCCTCGACCGCTCGGTGGTGCGACCCGGGGGACGCCCCGGGGACAGCTACATCCGGTACGAGCGGACCCACCAGGGCCGGTTCGTCCTGACCGGCCCCGGCGAGATCGAGGCGACCCCGGACGCTGACCTCCCCGCCGCCGGGGCCGGCCGTACGCTGGTGCGGCTGCGCCGAACCCTGCTGGGGCGGCCGCTGCCGACCCAGGCGCTGGAGACGGAGCGGCTCTCGATGGTGCGGGCGCTGCCGATCCTCTCCTCCGACGCGCTCTCGTCGATGGCCTACGGGCCGGAGGCGGGGCTCGCGATCCTGGCCACCGCCGGGGCCACCGCCCTCGCCATCAACATCCCCATCGGCATCGCCATCGCGGTCCTGATGGCGCTGGTGGTGACCTCCTACCGCCAGGTGGTGGCCGGGCATCCCCACGGCGGCGGCTCCTACGCCGCGGCGCGCCAGCACCTCGGGGTGACCTTCGGCCTGGTCGCCGGGGCGGCCCTCCTCGTCGACTACGTGCTGACGGTGTCGGTCTCCGTCTCCTCGGGGGTCGACGCCCTGGTGTCGGCGTTCGGTGCCCTGGGCGGGCTCAAGGTCGCCCTCGGGGTGGGGTTCATCGCGCTCCTGGTGGTGGGCAACCTGCGCGGGGTGCGGGAGGCGGGGGCGATCTTCGCCGCGCCCACCTACGCGTTCGTCCTCAGCTTCGGCTGCCTGATCGTGGTCGGGCTGGTCCGCGCCCTGCTCTTCGGCGCGGTCCACCACCCGCTCGGGCACTACCCGCCCGTCGCCGGCTCCGCCCGCGCCCTGACCCCGCTGCTGATCCTCACCGCCTTCGCCTCCGGGTCCTCCTCGATGACCGGGATCGAGGCGGTGTCCAACAGCGTGCCGAGCTTCCAGCCCCCCGAGGTGCACAACGCCCAGCGCACCCTGGTGCGCCTGGGGGTGATCCTGATCGTGCTCTTCGTCGGGGTCGACGTCCTCGACCTGGCCTACGGCGCCGAGCCCCACCTGAGCGGGAGCCCGACGGTGGTGGCGCAGCTGGCGCGCAGCGTCTTCGTCGGAATCGGTGGCTGGTTCTTCTACGTGGTCCAGTTCTCCACCACCCTGGTCCTGATCCTCGCCGCCAACACCAGCTTCAACGGGTTTCCTCGATTGGCGGCGATCCTGGCCCGCGACGACCACCTGCCCCACCGGCTCGCCCACCTCGGCAGCCGGCTCGTCTACTCGACCGCGATCATCTTCCTCGCCGTCAGCGCCGCCGTCCTGCTGACGGTCTTCAGCGGCAGCACCGACGCCCTCATCAACCTCTATGCGCTCGGGGTGTTCACCGCCTTCACCCTGGCCCAGAGCGCGATGGTGCGCCACTGGATCCGCGACCGCGGCCGCCACTGGCGCCGCAATGTGGTGATCAACGGGGTGGGCGCGCTGGCGACGCTGCTAGTCGACGGCATCATCATCGTCACCAAGACCCCCCGGGGGGCCTGGGTGGTCCTCATCCTGATCCCCCTCCTGGTCGCGATCTTCACGCTGATCCACCGCCACTACCGCTCCATCGCCGGCCGCCTGCAGGCGGCCGAGTCGCTGCCGGTGCCCCCGGTCGAGCTGGGCCCGGTGGTGGTGGTGCAGGGGCTCGCCCCCGCCCACGGTGCCGCCAGCGCGCGGGCGATGGCGTATGCGCGGGCGCTGGGGCCGCCAGTGGTGGTGGTGGACCTGGAGCAGCGCCGGCTCCGCGCCGGCCGTCGTCTGCGCGCGCTCTGGCGCGACCTGGACCGGATCCAGTCCGAGTCCCCGGGCCGGGTGATCACGGTGGTGCTGCCGGAGGCGACCCTTCGGCGGGGCTGGGTCGACCTGGTCCGCCGCCCGCTCCTGCTGCGGGTGAAGCTGCAGCTGCTCCGCCGCCCGGGGATGGTCGCGGCCAGCCTCCCGGCCCCGGCGGGCCCGGCCGGCGACCCCGGCCCGGCGGGCCGCGCCGCCCGGGCGGCGCACGTGGCGCTGGTGCCGATCTCCCGGCTCGACCCCCTCGCCGCGCGCGCGCTCCAGTACGCGTCCCGGATCGCGGGCGAGGTGATCCCGGTCCACGTGTCCGCCGGCGAGACGATCGAGGACGCCGAGGCGCCCGGGCGGGAGTCGGCCCGCTTCCGAGCGGCCTGGGCGGCGTTCGTGGCCCGCATCCCGGGAACCGACGGGGCCGCCGGTCCCGACCCGATCATCATCACGTCCCCGTTCCGCAGCATCACCGACCCCCTCCTCGCCTACATCGACGCCTGGCGTCGCGGCCATCCCGACCCGCTCTGCACGGTGGTGCTGCCGGAGCTGGTGGTGGCCCGGTGGTGGCGCCAGCCGCTCCACAACCACCGGGCGTTGGCGGTCAAGCGCGCCCTCCTCGGGCGCGCCGACCTGGCCGTCGCCGACGTCCCCTATCACCTGGAGTCCGCGGCCCCCCGGCCGCGCTGACCGTCGGGTGCGCCTGGTCGTCTGCGGGTCGGACGCCTTCGCGGTGCCGAGCCTCCGGGCGGCGCTGGGGGCCGGTCACCAGGTGGCGGCGGTGGTCACCGCCCCGGACCGCCCCGGCGACCGCGGCCGCGCCGCCCCCCGGCCGCTCCGCGACGAGGCCCGCGCCCGCGGGATCTCGGTGCTGCAGCCGCCCCGGCTGGGCGCCCCCGAGGCGGTCGCAGCCGTCCGTGTCCTGGGCGGCGAGGCCCTGGTGGTGGCGTCCTACGGCCAGCGGGTCCCTCCCGCCCTCCTCGGCGGGCCCGAGGGGCCGCGGTACGGCGGGCTCGGGGTCCACCCCTCGCTGCTGCCCCGGCACCGGGGCGCGTCCCCGATCCAGGCCGCCATCCTGGCCGGCGACGCCGAGACCGGGGTCAGCCTGATGCGGATGGAGGCGGGGCTCGACACCGGGCCGGTGCTGGGCCAGGTGCGGGTGCCGATGGCCGCGACCGTGACCGCCCCGGCGCTGCGGGCGTCGCTGGCGGAGGTCGGCGCCGCGCTCCTGGTCGACGTGCTCGACCGCCTCCGGCGGGGCACGGCGGTGGCGATCCCCCAGGATGGGGCGATGGCCACCTCCTCCCCGGTGCTGCGTCGCCAGGACGGTGCCCTCGACTGGGCCCGGGACGCCACCGCGATCGACCGCCACCTGCGGGCGCTCCAGCCCTGGCCGCAGGTGACGGTCCCGCTGGGCGGCGGGCGGGTGCGGCTCTTGGCCGGCCGTCCCGTGCCGCTGCCGGCCGGCGGGGCGGCGGCGGCGCCGGGGACGGTGCTCGGGATCGACGGGGAGGCGGTGCTGGTGCGGACCGGGGACGCGGCCTTCCGCTGCGAGCGGGTGCAGCCGCCCTCGGGGCGGCCGATGGCGGCCGCCGCCTACCTCCGGGGCCGGCGCCCTCCTCCCGTCCCGCCGGGGGCGGCGTGACCGGGGCGGCCCGGGACGGCGTGCTGGCGCGCAACCGGCGCGCCCTCCACGACTACTTCGTGCTGGAGCGGGTGGAGGCCGGCCTCCAGCTCACCGGCACCGAGGTCCGCTCGATCCGGCAGGGCGGCAGCCAGATCGCGGAGGCGTACGTCCGGGTCGAGGGCGGGCAGGCCTGGCTGCTGGGGGCCCACGTCCGTCCCTACGAGCAGGGCAACCGGCAGAACCACGAGCCGCTCCGGCGCCGCCGGCTCCTCCTCCACCGCCGCCAGATCGACCATCTCCAGGGCGTCGCCCGCCAGCCCGGCCACACCCTGGTGCCGCTCGACCTCCATCTGAGCCGCAACCGGGTGAAGTGCGAGGTGGGGGTCTGCCGGGGCAAGCGCCAGGTCGACAAGCGCGAGGCGATCGCGGAGCGCGAGGCCCGGCGGCAGATCGACCGCGCCCTCCGCCGCCACGTCATCGGGCCCCGGTGAGCGGCCGGTCGCGGAGCGGCGCCGGAGCACGAGCGCGCGGCGGCGACGGTCGATGCGTCACGGGGCCGGCCCCGGGGTATCATGGAGGGAGCGGCTCACCCGTGGGGGCGTGTGGTTTCGACGGGGTTGTGGGTCGCGGGATGGCGTGTCGAGCCCCGGGCTCGTATAAACCGGGAAAGGCATCAACTGCCAACACCTCGAGCCGCACTCCGGCTCTGGCCCTCGCCGCCTGATCGCGGTAAGGCCTAAGGCTCAGGCTCCGGCCTGACGTCGCCCGACCGAAGGCCCGCGGCGGTCGGAGGCGACGCTAATGCAGCGGGCTTGCCCCGGGGTGGGGTCACGGCGCCCCGGGGGACGTGCACCGTGACTGGCCGCAGGGCAGCCCGTCCGGGGGCGGTCCGGCGGTGAGATCAAATCCCGGGCTACACACGTAGAGGTCTCGCGAGACGCGACTTCGGACCCGGGTTCGATTCCCGGCGCCTCCACCGGATGCGCCTCACTCATCCCCTCGTCCTGGTGGCCCGGGGTTCCGGTGGGACGCTGGTGCGGGTCCTGATGCCGGCTGGCCCTGGTGAGGCTACCGCCCTGGACGGCGGGGTCGAGCACGAGCCGGTGGGAGGAGCGGGCTCGGCGTTGATCTGGTCGCCGGCATTGAGGGAGATGCGGGGGAAGGACGCCTGCTTGACCCTCGGGGCGATCTGCGCCCGCCGTGTCCGTGGCCGCCTCAAAGTAAGCGGTTGTGGCCAAGTGAAAGTAAGCGCCCTCGGCTGAGCTAGGCCGGACCGGAAAGGGCCTCCAGAGCGAAGGTGGTGGTGCTGTTAGCCGCCACCCGCCCGGAGGCCCCCATGAAGAGTACGAGGGAGCAGGTGAACATCATCGACGCCTACCAACAACTGGGCAGCTTCCGAGCTGCCGGGCAGCTATGCGGAGTCAGTGACCTCACGGTCAAGCGAGTGATCGAACGGCAGCGAGCCGGAGGGCCCTGGCGGAGACCGCCGCGGACAGTGGCCAAGAACACCGACCCGGTGCGGGCGGTGATCGAGGCCAAGGTGCGAGCCACCGATGGCAGGATCTCGGCCAAGCGGCTCGGGCCCCAGGTGAAGGCGGCGGGCTACGCGGGGTCGGCCCGCAACCTGCGCCGGGCGGTGGCTCGGGCGAAGGCGGACTGGCGGCACCACCGGCGTACCTACCGGCCCTGGATCCCCACCCCGGGCGAGTACCTGGTGTTCGATTGGACTCCGGTGGATAACCAGTTGCAGATGTTCTGCGCGGTGTTGTGCTGGAGCCGGTACCGGTTCGTGCGCTTCGCCCCCACCCAGAGGCTGGAGATCACCCTCGGGATGCTGGCCGAGTGCTTTGAGGAGCTGGGCGGGGTGCCGGCCAAGGCCCTCACCGACCGGATGAGCTGCCTCAAGGCCGGGGTGGTGGCCAACCAGGTGGTGCCGCAGGCGGACTATCTGCGCTTTGCCGTCCACTTTGGGTTCCAGCCGGATTTCTGCGAGGCGGCGGACCCGGAGTCGAAGGGGGCGGTGGAGCACCTCTGCGGCTATGCCCAACGGGACCTGGTGGTCCCCGCCGAGGGGTTCGCCACCCCCGGGCAGGGCAACCAGGCGGCCCGGGAGTGGGATCTGGAGGTCAACAGCCGGGTGCACGCCGAGACCCAGGCGGTGCCGCAGGCGCGGCTCGAGCAGGAGCGGGCGTGGGTGCGGCCATTGCCCTCGCTGCGGCCACCGCTGCGTCGGGGTGAGCTGCGCAAGGGGGACCGGCTGCAGACGGTGCGGTTCGCCTCCGCCCGCTACTCGGTGCCCGCCCAGCTGGTCGGGCAGCCCGTGGAGGTCCGGGTGGACACCCAGGAGGTGGTCATCGAGCAGGGCGGCCGCGAGGTGGTCCGGCATCGGCTCGCGGGGCCGGGCGAG
>DAHUZL010000095.1 GCA_027306655.1 Candidatus Dormiibacterota bacterium | reverse complement strand
TCCTGACCCCCGCGCCCTCGCCTGGCAGCGCGGATGGGCCCACGACTGGGACCAGGTGGAGGCGGCGGTCGAGCGGGTGCTGGCCGGGGCCCCGGAGGGGGTCAGGGTGGCGCGCAAGCCGTGGGGGCTGGCGGTCCATCTGCGCGGGGTGGCGGGGCCGCGGGTGGCCCTGGAGCGCCGGCTCGCGGTCGAGCTCCGGCGGCTGGCGCAGGCGTTCGGGCTGAGGCTCGCCCGCGGCCGGCTGGTGCTGGAGCTGCTGCCCCCGGTTCGCTGCTCGAAGGGGACGGCGCTCGCCGGCCTCCTCGACGCCATCCGGCCGGAGGCCGCGGTCTTCTGCGGCGACGACCGTGGCGACGTGCCCGCTCTGCGGGTGCTGGGGCGGGGCCGGGCCGGTCTGCGGCTGGCGGCGGCCCTCGCCGTCACCGGACCGGAGACGCCGGCCGCCCTGCTCCAGGTGGCCTCGGCGGTGCTGGCCGGCCCCGGGGTGTGGGCCGCCCTGCTCCGCCGCCTCGCCGCGTGAGATCGGGCCCGGAGCCCAAGGGTTGGTCGCGTGAGTATGAGGGGACCCCAACGATGGCAGCGCATGCGGGGCGGGACCAATTCCAGAGTCCGAGCCCGGGCCCGCCTGGCCACCCTCCCCCTCATCGCGTCACCGCCGAATCCGTCGACGCCGTCCTCCGGCCCCACATCCCCACGCCACTATGCTGTCGTAGCCGGGAGCGACCCGGGGAGGGCAGGTGCCGGACCGGGCTTCCATCACGCGGCGAACCGATGTACGCTGTACCCAGTCGAGATGGCGGTTCAAGACCTGACCGAGGACCAGCTGCTCCGGCTGGCGCTGGAGCTGGGCGCGGCTTGCTGCGGGGGTCCCCTTTCGCCCGTGGAGAGGCGTCTGGCGGCCCGGCTCGAGAGGATGCCCGCTCTCGGCCGCCGCTTGGTGGCAGAAGCCCAAGTAGCGATCCGGGCAGGCGGAGACCCTTTCGGCGATCAGTTTTGTCGGCTCCGCAGCCCTGAGCAGCGGCGTCCACTGGGAGCCTTCTATACGCCACCCGAGCTGGCGCTGCCGATGGTCCGCTGGACGCTCCGCCAGAACCCGCAGCGGGTGGTCGACGCTGGGTGCGGAAGCGGTCGCTTCGCGGCGGCGGTGGTGCGGGCGTGCTCGGAAGTCGAGGTCGTGGCGATCGATGTCGACCCCGCCGCGACCCTGCTCACCCGCGCCGCGCTGGCCGCGCTGGGGGCGCGCCGCGCGCGCGTGCTCCAGGCCGACTACACGCGCGTCCGGCTGCCGCGCTCACGCGGCCGCACCGCCTTCATCGGCAACCCGCCTTACGTCCGCCACCACGACCTGCCTCCGGCCGCCAAGCGTTGGATCGTCGCATCCGGCCAGCGGCTGGGACACCGCACGTCGGGCCTAGCCGGCCTGCACGCTCACTTCTTCGTGGCGACGGCGCTCCACGCACGCGACGGTGACGTCGGCTGCTTGGTGACGAGCTCGGAGTGGCTGGACGTGGGCTACGGGTCGGTGGTGCGCCACCTGCTCGCCAACGGATTGGGCGGGCGATCTCTCCACCTGGTCAATCGTGCCAAGTCAGCCTTCGCGGAGGCACAGACCACTGCTCTCATCGCCTGCTTCGAGAAGGGCTGGCGGGGGCGGTGGCTGCGCATCCAGATGGTTGACGACTGGGCCGTGCTCTCGGACCTGGATCAAGGTGAGAGGGTGGAGACCGGCCGGCTGGCCGCTGTGTCGCGCTGGAGCCGGCTCTGGTCGCCAAGCGGCCCGGCGGCAGAGGGCATGGCGCCGCTTGGCGACCGACTTCGCGTTAGCCGGGGCCTGGTCACCGGCGGCAACGCCTTCTTCGTGATGACCCGAGAGAGGGCGCGGGAGCTCGGGATCGAGACGTGGTGTCGTCCGGCGATCACCGACGCCCAGGAAGTACTCCAAGCCGCAGGTGTGATCCGCGACGCTCCCCGGCGCAGGGTGGTGCTGGATCTGCCACGCGACTTCGAGCGCGGGCTCCACCCGAAGGTGGACGACTACCTCCGGACCGGCGAACGGGGGGCCAAAGGCCGCACCGCTCTGGCTCACCGGTACATCTGCGCGCACCGGAGGCCCTGGTGGTACCTCGGGCGGCAGGAGCCGGCTCCCGTGGTGGCGTCCTACATGGCTCGTCAAGCACCGGCGTTCGCCCGCAATCCCGACCACCTCCTGGTGATCAACATCGCGCACTGTATCTACCCGCGTGAGACGACGACACCCGATCGGCTGGAGCGGTTGATTCCCGAGCTGAACCGCGTCCGGGAGAGCTTCCGCGGCCAGGGGCGAACCTACCAGGGCGGGCTGGAAAAGTTCGAGCCCCGGGAGATGGAAGCGCTGTTGATCCCGGCTGTGTAGTGTCACCACATGCGCAGCCTAAGGTCTGGGAGCGAAGCGAACTCGCCGCCCATCGCCAGGAGGCGGTGGCACTGTTCGTGGAGTGGTTCACGAGTCGTGGCAACGTGGCCTACCGGCAGGCGTACGGGGAGGCGATCATGGCCGTCTCCGACCTGCTGGATGCGACCCGCGATCTAGTCGACGTCAATTCCCCTGCGATCGCCGGGAGGAACGACCCCCGTTGCGAGGCGGCACGATACCATGCTGGACCGCCGCTCAGCGACGACGACCTGATCACGGTGGCACGTGCACCCCAGCTGTGGGAGTCAGACCGGTTCGAGGCCTTCGTGACGGTGATCCAGGAGACCACTGACCCACTCCGCTTCCCGTGGCTGTTCGTAGAGCCCAAGCGGGTGCCGACGGCCGAGGAGCGGGATCTCGCGGTGAAGTGGACGGCTGGCCTGGTAGCCGCCCGTCGGGCTTCGACGCTGCGCCGGAGCGAGCCTTCCCGGCGTCAGGAGAGGCAGGTGGACAACGCCTTGGCGACTGCGAGCCCCAAGTTCAGCAAGATCAAGGCGCGCCCAGTCACCTCGATGCGGGACCTCAGGCCAGGCGCGTACAGCGGTCAGTCGAAGGTGGCGGGCACCCGAGCCGATCTAGCGATCGCCCTCTTGGACGGACAGCGGCTGCTCGCCTTGGAGTGCAAGGTCTCCAATTCCGAGGTCAACAGTTACAAGCGGCTCAATCACGAGGTCGGCAACAAGCGGCGTGCCTGGCAGCAGGCGTTCGGCGATCCGTGCCTCACCGGGGCGGTGCTGGCCGGCTCCTTCAGCGTGGAGACCTTGGTCGCAGCCCAGGAGGCTGGGATTTACCTGTTCTGGGAGCATGACCTCAACTCCCTGGTCGAGTTCGTGAAGATCACCGCCTCGGGATAGCCCAGGAGGAGTCGAGCACCCACCGACGGCGGTTCCTCGCGACGTGCTGATCTGAGGATAAAGGGCGGCGCGGCCGTCCCGCCTCAGCACCGGGATCGAAGCCTCTCGACCGACCAAGTCCGAGGCCGAGAGCCCGACCTCGCGCAGAGAAGGCTCGTGTCGCATGACTGGGTCGGCGGAGCCACGGTTCGCTCCCCGTCGCCGGATCTGTGCGGCCCTGAGCTCGCCCCGGCGGGACGTCCGCCAGATCGCTCGGGGTCAATCGCCGAGCAGGTCGCGCAGGTCCTGGAGCTGGTGGGTGATCCAGCGGGTGGCGTCGGCGTGGCGCACCGCCTGGCGCAGCTCGGTGAGGCGGTGCTGGCGCTCGGCCTCCGGCAGGGTGAGGGCGAAGCGGAGCGCCTCGGCGGTCTGGTCGATGTCGAAGGGGTTGATGGTGAGCGCGAACCGTCCCAGCTCCTCGTGGCAGCCGGCGTTCTCGCTCAGCACCAGCACCCCGCCGCGGGTGTTGCAGATGACGCCCTCCTTGGCGACCAGGTTCATCCCGTCGTAGATGGGGTTGACCAGGAGCGCGTCGTAGGACTTGTAGGCGGCGATCGCCTTGTACAGGTTCTCCTCCACCTCCAGCCGGATCGGCATCCATCCCCCGCTCTGGAAGCGACGGTTGACCTGGGCGGCGGTGCCGACCACCGCCCCGAGGTAGGACCGGTAGGCGTCCACGTTCTGCCGGGAGCGCTGCAGGAAGGCCCAGAAGACGACCCGCCCGCGCAGTTCCGGGTGGGTCTCCAGGAGCCGCTCGTAGGCGAGGAAGCCGCGGACGATGTTCTTGCTGAGGTCGGTGCGGTCGACCCGCAGGATGAGGTATTCCGGCCGCCAGGAGGCGATCAGCTGCTCCTGGCGGAGCACCTCCTCGTGCTGGGCGAGCTGCTCCATCTGGGGGACGTCGATCGAGATCGGATAGGGGCGCACCCACACCGTGCGCCCGTCCACGAACACGGTCCGCTCGCGATGGTCGACGGCGAGGCCCAGATTCTCCTCGCAGGTGAGCAGGAAGTTGCGCACGTCAAGGGACGTCTGGAGGCCGACGATGTCGTTGCCGAGGAGGCCGGTGACGATGGCGTCGCGCATGTGCCGGGGCAGCACCTTCCAGTACTGGGGCGTGGGCCACGGCACGTGGATGAAGTGCTGCAGCCGGGCCCCGGGGAGGCGGGCCCGGACCAGCTGGGGCAGGCAGTAGAGGTGGTAGTCCTGGGTCAGCACCAGGACCGGGGTGTCGCCCCGATTCGCCTCCGCCACCACCCGGTCGGCGAAGGCCTCGTTGACGACCAGGTAGCCGTCGCGCCAGGCCTGCTCCGTGCGGGCGTCGAGGATCGGCTGCCGCCCGAGGTCCCAGAGGTAGTGCTGGATGAACCAGAGCAGGGGATTGCTGATCTCGTTGTAGTAGAGGGCATAGGCGGCGGGGTCGGTGGCGACGTAGGCCACCCGGAAGCGGTCGCCGTCCTCGGTGGTGACGTCGGCGGGAGCGCCGTCCCCGCCTCGCTGGGCGAGGCGGTGGTCGGCCTCGCCGCGCTCGGCCGCGACCCAGACGGCATCGGTGGCCCGCGCCAGGGCCGCCATCGCGGTCACCAGGCCGCCACTCCCCTGGCTGACCCGCTCCCGGCCGTCGGCCGTGCGCTGGGCGTCCACCGGGGGCCGGTTCGCGACCACGATCAGGCGGCGGCCCCCCAGCACCTGGCGCAGATAGGACTCCATGGCGGCCATCTCCCTAGCATGCCGGACCGGCGGGCCGACCGTGTCGGGTACCATCGCCCGCGTGAAGCTCGCCGTGCCCCGTGAGACCGCGGCCGGGGAGCTGAGGGTCGCCGTCAGCCCCGACTCGATCCCGCGCCTGCGCGCGCTCGGCCTGGAGGTCACGGTCGAGCGGGGGGCCGGGGTCGCGGCCCGCTTCTCGGACGCGGCGCTGGAGGCGGCCGGCGCGACCCTCGCCCCGGACCGCGCGTCCTGCCTCGGAGGCGCCCACCTGGTCTGCGCCGTGCAGCCGCCGTCCGCCGACGAGGCGGAGCGCCTCCCCGAGGGCGCGGCGCTGGTCAGCTTCCTGCCCGTCTCGACACCGGCGGCGGTGGTGCGCCAGCTGGTGCTCCGCCGCATCACCGCGTTCAGCTTCGAGCTGGTGCCGCGGATCAGCCGGGCCCAGTCCATGGACGCGCTCTCCTCGCAGGCGTCGATCGGCGGCTACAAGGCGGTGTGCCTGGGCGCCGCCCGGATGCCCAAGATCCTCCCCCTGCAGATGACCGCCGCCGGCACCATCGCCCCGGCCCGGGTCCTGGTGATGGGCGCCGGCGTGGCCGGCCTCCAGGCGATCGCCACCGCCCGCCGCCTGGGCGCCGTGGTCGAGGCCACCGACGTCCGCCCCGCGGTGCGCGAGGAGGTCCAAAGCCTGGGCGCCCACTTCGTCGAGCTGGAGCTGGAGGCCCAGGCCGGTGAGGGCGGCTACGCCGGCGAGCAGAGCGAGGAGTTCCTCGCCCGCCAGCGCGAGCTGATCGGCCAGCGGGTCGAGCAGAGCGACCTGGTCGTGACCACCGCCGCGGTCCCGGGACGGCGGGCGCCGGTCCTGATCACCCGCGACGTGGTGGAGCGGATGCGGGACGGCGCCGTCATCGTCGATCTCGCCGCCGACAGCGGCGGCAACTGCGCCTGCACCGTCCCCGGCGAGGAGGTCCAGGTGGGCGGGGTGACCGTCATCGGCCCGCGCAACCTCCCCGCCACGGTGCCCACCACCAGCAGCCAGGTGCTGGCCCGCAACGTGGCGGCACTGGTCGGCCACCTGGTCAGGAACGGCGAGCTGGTGCTCGACTTCGATGACGCGATCACCGCCGGCTGCTGCGCCGTGCACGCCGGCGAGGTGCGCAACCCGGCGCTGCGGGAGGCGGTCCAGGCGGGGGCCGTACCCTCTCCGTGAGCGCCCACCTCGTCAACGAGATCGCGGTCTTCGTCCTCGCCGTCTTCCTCGGCTTCGAGGTGATCGCCAAGGTGCCGACCATCCTCCACACCCCGCTCATGTCCGGCAGCAACGCCATCCACGGGGTGATCCTGGTGGGGGCGATGGTGATCATGGCCGGCGCCCACGGCGCGCTCCAGGAGGCCGTGGGCTTCGCCGCCGTGGTGATGGCCACCGTCAACGTGGTGGGAGGGTTCGTGGTCACCGACCGGATGCTGGAGATGTTCCGCAGCCGCACGTCCCGCGGCCCGGCGTCC